>DIKH01000024.1:15381-16392 GCA_002424495.1 Desulfobacteraceae bacterium UBA5623 | reverse complement strand
GCAAAATACGATCACAACCAGCATCTTCCGATTCGCATATCCAGGAACTCCCCGGTATTCCTTCATAGAGCCACTCCTTTGTTGAAACTATTATAGCAACTTTGTCCCTTCCTGACAAAGTCTGATATCAGACATATCAAAGGTTTTTTGATCCAGTTGACAATCCGGTGTATGGCAAGGATATCTGTGTCCCTATTTACAACTATTAACCCATTTTGTTTGAATTGAACCGATATGCGAGGTGATTATATTCAACAAGTAGTGATAATTGGCAATTTCATATAATAACAGGAGGGGTGAGCGATATGAAAAGGTTTAATGAAATTCTCGTCTCAGTTTCAGCTCTGATATTCATATGTTCCGGCTGTATCAGGGCTATTTCAAAAGAACTCCGTGCACAGGTAACAGAAGAGGTAAAGATAAAACAAGTGTTGGAAAACCCAGATGATTTTTTGGGCAAGATGGTCATCTGGGGTGGTGTCATTGTTGAATCAAAGAATCTTAAGGAAGGCACACTTATTGAAATCGTACAAAAACCCTTGAGTTCGGAAGAAAGGCCCAAAAAAGCAGATCAGTCCGACGGTCGGTTCATCGCCTTATTTAATTCCTATCTGGATGTTGCGATCTATTCGGAGGGAAGGGAAGTGACGGTCGCAGGCAGGATAAGGGAGATAAGACAAAGACCCCTCGGTGAAATAGAATATACATATCCGGTTATTTCCGCTGACGAGGTTCACCTCTGGCCGTTAACGAGTGAAAAAAGTTATTATATATATTCACCATACAGGTATTATCCCCACCCGTATAGGTGGGATCCCTGGTACTGGTGAACCTGGGTATGTTCTATATTGCAGCTATCAATTCAAATTGAAAGAATAATTTCGTGCATGGCGTTTAGTTTTTTTCAATGACAATTCGATCCGCATAGTTGTCAAAAAAGTGGTATCCTGAGCCACCAGCTGCCAGGACTTGCAAAAGCGCATCCGGCTTTGTAACCTGCACGCCTCCAAT
>DIKH01000024.1:10343-15307 GCA_002424495.1 Desulfobacteraceae bacterium UBA5623 | reverse complement strand
CAATATCCCCTCTATCGTGTGGTTAATAAGCGTAACACCGGTAATAATCAGCACATCTGCCTTTCTGATGATGGCTTCCGATACTTCTGCTGAAACAAAGTGGCGCATTTCATCCCCTTTAAGTGTTTTGGGCTCCTGTTCTATCACCCACCAGGTGCCCCCGCGATTTTTTAGAGCCTGCAACGTCGGAACAAAAGCCCCTATCACGGCAACCGATTTTTCAATCGGCATTTTAACGGCGTCCTGGGCGTCCATATTTCTGGTGACCGTGTAATCACCCGTCAGCCCCTGATGCCATAAGGTGTTGCTCAGGGCATTGAGCGTCGCGATAGCCACAGCAGTCTTAATGGGCGCGTTGGAAAATAGGCCTGTTAATACTTCTTCTACTGGTATCCCGTTTATTTTGTCAGGATTGAAGGTTGACCCCGCAGAACTCGGGCAACAGACAGCCTGGGGGATATCCCTGATTGGGGTATAGCATACGCCGCCGATACCATTCGAGAGCTTGATGCCAGTAAAAAATAATCCTATCGTTAACTTTTCTATTGAAATGTTCTGGTAGTCATTCCCTAACTTATCTTTAACAAGTATTGAGGTTTCTTCAAGTATTCTCATTTTGTCCCCTTTTTAACTGCTATATTAAATTGAACGTATCCAATTTGATTCCACTGCTGTCCAAAATAAATTGAAATTTTGATTTGCGTGTAGAAATTACAATTTATTTTGGACAGCAGTGATAAGGAACATAAGAAAAATGCGGTCAATCCAGTGAATAGTTTGACTTGTGGAAAGACATTTACTGTCACAAATCCCTTCCAAACGAAAAAAGAGCAAATTGGCAAAATTGCTAACCTGCTCTTTTCATTCATCTTTTCTGGTCGGGACGACTGGATTTGAACCAGCGGCCCCCTGAACCCCATTCAGGTGCGCTACCAGACTGCGCTACGTCCCGGTTTGGCGCCCATTTTAGTCTTATACCCCGCCATGTCAAGATGAATTTACGAGCAAAGTGAAGCTGCTTGACGGTTATACTGTATCAGGTTTATTATTCCACATTTTTTAAAGGAATTAATCAGTCCGATATCCGGAGACATTGCAATGAGCCGTCTTGATTGTGTGAGCAATCGGAATACAAAGATCATAGCCACTTATTTAGAAAGCAAACTTGGCGGCTATCAGGGTCTATTCGACGGGCTGCCTTACCCCACTGACGAGTATGCGTCCGCAGAAGATTTTTTTTTAAATGAAGATGAATGGACCACATTCGAAAACTATGAACAGGTATTCCGAAGGGCCAAGGGATTAATAGACGAGCCCGATTTCTATTATAACTGTGGCGCATCTTCTATCAGGCTTCAGGCATGGGGGCGTTTTCACTATTTCATGAGGATCTTTGCCACACCGGCAGATGTGATAAAAAGGCTTCCGTTTTTCAATAAAAACTCCAATGACATAAAAGAGATAGAAATCGTCCTTCCCCCCACCTACGATACGCGCACAAAAAAGATCAAGACTATTTTGAAGGTTAAATTTCACGATGATTTTAATCCCAACAGAAATTATATCGGCGATCCTTATCTTAGAGGGATCATTTCACATATCCCAACTCTATGGGGATTGGCGCCGGCCATAATAGAACAACCCCTTAATTCGTATGATCCAGCGGTATTGTTAAACAATGACCCTGATTTTATGCACCACAGGCTCGATGTAAGGATTGAAGACGGACTTATGACGCTTGTTGACCCTGCGGACGGTCAGCGCCGGGTGGTGGGCGAGAAGATCCTTCTGGAATCGGAGATAGTCAACAACAAGATGGTTTTCTTGGGAAAATATGTGAAACCTTCGCCTGATTATTCTCCAAGTCCGTGGGACAAAAGAGAGGCTATTCTTATCACGCGGGGCGTTCAGGCGGGGAGTCAGGTCCTGATGACTTCCGGAGAGATATTCAAGGCCCCCTATTTTATTCTCAATGTCTCATACGACAGGCTGTCTTTTTTACACCGGCTCCGCCATGTCTTCAAGTTCCAGAAAAAACAAAGTTATTCCGGCAGAGAGATGGCTGAAATCATTGACCAGCTAAGAAGGACCATCATGGCAAAAAATAATGCCTATCTTGCCCTTGAAAAGACCAATACGGATCTGATATCAGCAAAGACCATGCTGGATGAATACGCCAGAGAACTGGAAAAAAAGGTGGAAGAGCGAACCCTGGAACTGGAAAACGCCCAACAGGAATTGCTGAAGTTAAACCAGGATCTTGAGGCAAAGGTCCAGACCCAGGTGATCCAGCTGGAGAGATATAAGGAGTTGAGACGTTTTCTTTCCCCCAAACTTACCGACAGGATACTTGAGGGAGGACACAGCCTCGACACAGTGCCCAAACGCAAAATGATGACTGTCGTATTTACTGATATCAGGGGCTTTTCAAACCTCACGGATAGCTTGGAGCCGGAAGAACTGTTTCATCTTTTGGACAAGTACATGTCGGAAATGATCAAGATCATCCATCAATACGACGGCACCCTCAATAAGATTGTGGGAGACGGACTTCTCGTTTTTTTTGGAGATCCCATCCAGATGGAGGACCACTGCGAAAGGGCTGTTAAGATGGCTATTGATATGCAGAAAAAGATCGCAGACTTGAAAGATCAGTGGCGCGCATACGGTCATGAACTGGGCGTGGGAATCGGCATCAATTCCGCTTACATGACTGTGGGAAATATCGGCTCGGACATGCACAGGGATTACACGGTCATAGGAAACCAGGTAAACGTTGCGGCCAGGCTTGAATCACAGGCAAAGGCAGGCCAGATCCTGATCACACAGCGGACATACAGCAAGGTTAAGGACCTGGTCAAGATCGAAGAGATGGGCGCCATAAAGGTGAAGGGAATACATGACCCCATCAGGATATATAATGTGGGGTGGTAGGGAAACGGTATGATGTACATGGTGCGCCGTATAAGGTGTATGGTGAAAGGTGCATGGTATAAGGAAGGGTTACATGAGGGATATGGAATATAAGGAGGGGTACAGATTTATTCCGACCAGGAGCTGGGATCAGCATTGTTTCGGGTGCAGTCCATCCAACCAGGCAGGGCTCAGGATGAAATTTTATACTGATGAGCGGTCGGTATTTTCATGGGTTACAGTGCCGGAGCATCTCTGCGGATGGAACAGGCTTGTCCACGGCGGTGTAATATCCACAATATTGGATGAGGTAATGGGGTGGTCAGCTATTCACCTATATAAGATAATTGTATTGACAAAGAACATGACCATTGATTTTGTCAGGCCAGTTTTTGTACACGATGAATTAAAGGCTGAGGGCCGGGTAACAAAATTTGATAATGATGGAGAGGTAATAATTTCAGCTACACTTCATAACGGAAAAGGGGAGTTGTGCGCAAAATCCACCGGGACATTTTCTTATTTTCCTCCGGCCACGATCAAAGAGATGGGGATTATGGATGAGCAATTCCTGCGGGATTTTGAAGAATATATCAGAGAGGAATAGACAGCCGGGGTATGATGCATAAAGGGGACTGGGTCAGACCCTGCCTGACCCAGTCCCCTTATTATTGGTTATCTTGTTTGCTGCCTGGAGTATGTCCTTTGGGCCGCAAGCATATTACCAGGAATGGCTTATTGCCTTGACAGGGCATGCCTCCACACAAGGCAAGGGGGGTTTTGATGATGACGGTTTGCAGGGGCCACATTCGTATTTTATCTTCCTCTTTTTGTCATCAGCAACTATGGCGACAGGCTCTTCCCTCATAGGATCGTTAGGGTCTTCGTCAACCACGGCAAATACCTTATTCGGGCATGCAGTGACGCATTTCCCGCAGCCATCACATTTATCGGTATTAATGGTAATAAAATAATCTCCTGATCCATCTTTATATCCGTAATTTGCCAGCATAAGTTCACCTCATTTATTTAAGTAGTTACAGTTACGCGGCCCGGGCCGCAGGACCAATTTTATGCTTCCCTGCACCATTTTCCGGACCAGCATTTTTAATAAGCCCCATTAATGGCAGCAAGATGTTCAGGGACTATCACATAAAAGGCATGAAAATGTCAAGACGGACTACCATCATTGATCCTGAACCCTTCACCATTCATACTCACCCTTGCTTATTGGACACAGATCGTCTAATATCCCGCACAATAAATCGTGAT
Source organism: Desulfobacteraceae bacterium UBA5623 (assembly GCA_002424495.1). Lineage (GTDB taxonomy): Bacteria > Desulfobacterota > DSM-4660 > Desulfatiglandales > Desulfatiglandaceae > UBA5623. The sequence goes on along the minus strand of DIKH01000024.1, from coordinate 11,122 downwards.
GAGATCAAAAAATTTAAAAAAGATAAAATCTCCATTAAGATGGTATGATGCCTTTCTGTTGCGCGTGATACCTCCCCTCGTTGCCCTGATTGTCAAACTCCTTATGCTCTCCTGCCGCGTAATCAGGGTGGAGGGAAAAGAAAGGGAGGCAGAAGCGCTCTCAAGGTCCGGCGGCGCAATGATATATGTGACCTGGCACCAGAGGATGTCATATCATTTCCACTATTTTGGTTCCAGGCACGTTACCGTAATGATCAGTCAAAGCAGGGATGGGGAGTACGCAGCAAGGACGGCCGGATGGCTGGGGTTTAAAAACGTCCGGGGCTCTTCCACGCGCGGCGGCATGGATGCCCTCAAGGAACTGGTGCGACGGATAAGGCAAGGTGAGACGGGCGGGATGCTGGCTGACGGCCCCCGTGGGCCTGCCCGCGTCGCCAAAATAGGTTCTGTCCTCCTGGCAAGGGACACACAGGCGCCTTTGGTCCCAATTCTTTGGAGTGCGGACCGATGCTGGATACTGAATTCCTGGGACCGCTACATCATACCAAAGCCCTTTGCACGGTTAGTCTTTTTTTATGGCGAACCAGTGATGATCCCAAAGACTGCCAAGAGAAAGGAGATGGAGTCATACCGCCTGCTCCTGGAAGAGCGTCTAAATCAGGCAACAACTTGGTGTGACAGCCAATTCGGGCCTGAAAGGCCATGGCGCAAGGAGAAGGAAAAAGCTAATTTTTAATTTTGAATGTTTAATTTTTAACTGAACAACCCTCGTCTATAAG
>DIKH01000024.1:1671-10204 GCA_002424495.1 Desulfobacteraceae bacterium UBA5623 | reverse complement strand
CTTCGCCTAAAGGCGAGGGATTTCAACCTTCCCTGAAAGGGACATTAAAATCGAAACTTCCTTTCATTCAACATTAAGAATTAAAAATTCAACATTAAATTCTTGACGGCTAGGACCAACGTTGAAAAGATTATTGAAACCCAGGCGGATGCATGGATCATGACGATAGTCTTCCGGATATGTTTAATTTCAGGATCCGGATTGCCCTCACCCAGCCAGGGTTTTTTCTTGAGACCTTCGGCATAGATTGTCGGGCCTCCGAGACGGATGCCCAAGGCGCCGGCCACAAAGCTCTCTGCATGGGCTGAGTTAGGAGAATCATGCTTCAGCCTGTCTCTCATCGCCACCTTAAGACCTCCAGCAGGGTCAAGGCCTGTGACCGCTGCCCCCACTGAGAGGATAACAGGAGCAAGGCGCGCCGGGATAAAGTTTAAAAGGTCATCGAGCCTCGCTCCTGCCCAACCAATCCCGGAAAATTCATCATTTTTATAGCCTACCATTGAATCAAGCGTGCTTGCGACCTTGAATACAATCATCATGCACACTGCCGCAGACAGGGGAAAAATGCCGGTAAGGCCTGCAATCACTCCGCCTGCTACATACCAGAACAGGGGGGATAAGAACCCGTCCACAAAATTCTCGGCCAGGGTCTCCACTGCCGCCCTTATAATTCCGGTTTTGTCAAGGCGGTTTACATCCCGTCCCACAACCATTGACACGGCAGCCCTTGCATCAGTTAGGTCCCCATTTTCAAGTCCAGCGATTACAGGTTTGATATGATCGGAGAGGTCTTTTAAGGCAATGCAGGAATAGCACAGAAAAAGGTCAAGGGTGATGGACAACGCCGGATGGATGTAATTCAAGGCAAGATGCAGGGTCAGGTAGAACAAAATAGAAATGGCGGTGACTGTCAATGCTAGCAAAATGCCTCCGCCTCTGCCTGTAAAACCAAATTTTTTCAGGACATTGACAAGATATGCGACAGCATTGCCGATCACTCTTATCGGATGCCATCTGTACCTGGGATCGCCAACAAGGCTGTCAACGACAAACGCTAAAAAGATAATGGCGGGCAATTCAGGATGGTGCATATTTCAGGTCGGATTATCGGAAAAGGCGGAAAGGAGGAAAATCAGACGGTCATTTTCCTCCCTGCTGCGCAGTCCAACACGGAAATAGTTTTCTCCAAGGCCGGGGAAGTTTCTGCAATCCCTGACATAGGCGCCGTTTATAAGGAGATGGCGGATCAGATCATCGAGGTCCTTGGTCCTGATCCACTGACAGAGTATAAAATTGGTCGCAGAGGGAAGGGGGATGATTCCCTTTAGGCCTTCAAGCTCTTTTATGATCCTGTTTCGCTCTGTTGATACTGTTAGACAACTTTCCCGTTCATAATCGTCACACTCAAGGAGCATTGGTGCAACCATCTCAGCCAACCCATTAACAGACCAGGGCTCTTTCGCCTTTTTAAGCCGTGATATCACATCGCTCGCCGCAACAGCCGCCCCCATCCTGATCCCAGCCAGGGCATAGATTTTGGTCAGGGAATGGATAACGATAATGTTTGGCCTGGACTCTCCGGTGATAAAGCTCTCATCCTTCCATCCGTCTACAAACTGTATGAAGGCCTCGTCAATGATGATCCACTTTTCAGGAAACCTTGATGCAATATCAATGATAAGCCCTTTGGGCAGAAGGGTCCCGGTAGGGTTGTTAGGACGGCCAAGCCACAACGCATCAGCACCTTTCATGGTCTCGATCAGTTCGTCCTGCCGAATGTTCGAGAATCTGTCGTCAGATAAAAGCTGGAATCTTAAGACTTGGGCGCCGGCAAGGATAGAGGCGCGTTCATAATCATGATACGAGGGCGTGATGATCACTACGTGTTTTATACGCAGCACCCGCGGCAGGAGGTAGATTATTTCTGTGGAGCCGTTTCCCGCAAGGAGGTTTTCCGGGTCAACGCCGAATTTTTCATGGTAATAATGGCTGATGCCATCGCCTTCAACGCTTGGGTAGTCCTCGATAGCGTAAAGCAGTTCCGGCCATTTGTCCCGGATAATTGACGGCACACCAAAGGGATTGAGATTGACGCTGAAGTCAAGCACGGGCCTGGTCCCAAGGCCAAGTCTTGCCAGATCATTAACAGGGTTTCCGCCGTGTAGATATGTATGGTTTTGTATCATCGCGATATAACATAAAGCCAGCCCCACCCTGTATAACAGACCAAGGCTTCCCCTGGCAAGGCGCATATTATCAGCAGAGTTATTTCCACTATCTCATTGGCTGTTCCCAATAGGTCTCCTGTGACGCCTCCAAACTGATTCCTTATCCGCGCCCCATAGAGCCTGGTTATCAGCCAGGCAAAAAGAAAAAGCCCCATGCCAACCGGTCCGAAGGCAAGGCATATCGCAATTGTCAGAATATGCGATACCACCCTGTGCCTGCTGGAGGCCCCCTTTAAAAAAGGTCCTGCCATGCCTTTGCCATCTTTTCTGGCGTATGGGAGTATGATTTGCAGCTCCACCAGCATTGTCCGCGATATTGCCATTATTGCCAAAACCCATGCCATAGATCCTGATGCCAGGAGTCGTTCAAACGCAAGCCACTTGGCTATCATGGCCAATATCAGGGCCAGGACACCAAAGGCGCCCAGGGATACATCTTTCATAATGGCAAGCCGTTTTTCCCTGCCAAAACCGCCGATAGAGTCTGCCCAGTCTGCAAGGCCATCCAGGTGAAGGCCCCTTGTAAGCCATGTTTGAACCAGTAAAATCAGCAGCGCTCCTCCTGTAAGCCAAGGACTGAAAGGAAGGAGCAGCCACAACCGTCCCGTGGTGTAAAGAATCAGTCCCAGGATAACACCGACAAGGGGAAACCACGTGAGAGCCATTGACAGGTCTTCAGCCTCTTTACCTGGCAGAGGAATAATGGTCAATGTCCTGACAGCGCATATAAAACCTTTCATATCTCACCCTTTCCCATTGCCAGCCTGTAGCTGGGCATTTATGATTGCAACCTCGTCAAAGGTCTTGATATCCGCCAGTATTCGTGTTGCGGCATCCAGCAGTTCCATTGCCAGGGCAGCTCCTGTGCCCTCACCAAGACGAAATTTGATGTCAAGCAGGGGCTCCAGATCAAGGTGCTCGTGCATATAACGGTGCCCCGCCTCAACAGACCTGTGACTTGCAAAAAGATATGACTTTGCAGCAGGGGCAAGCTCACAGGCGATCAATGCGCCTGCCGTGGATATCAGTCCGTCGCACACAACAGGGATGTGATTCGCAGCGGCCCCCAGGACAAGACCCGCAAGCCCTCCTATCTCAAAACCGCCCACCTTTGAAAGGACGTCAATGGCATCATTGGGATCCGGGCTGTTGACCTCAAGGGCTGTTTCAATAACCCTGATCTTGTTCCTGAGCGCCTTATCATCAATCCCTGTCCCTCGTCCTGTAAGGCGTTCCACCGCAATTGCCGACATAGCCGCAATGATCGCTGTTGAAGGCGTAGTGTTGCCGATGCCCATGTCACCCGTGCCAACGATATCAACAGGGTTTTCGGCAAGAAGGCTCTCAACAATGCCAATGCCAGCCTCGATTGAACGAACGGCCTCTTCCCGCGACATTGCAGGGCCTAAGGCCATGTTTGATGTCCCCTTACGCACCTTGCTGTGAAATATGGGAAGATTCGTCTCAAAGTCATGGTTTACACCCAGATCTGCAACCTTTACACGCGCCCCTGCATGACGGGCGAGCACATTGATCGAAGCGCCGCCGTTGACAAAGTTGTAGACCATCTGTGCGGTCACCTCCTGCGGAAACAGGCTCACCCCTTCCGCAACAACCCCGTGGTCTCCGGCGCAGGTGACAATGACCTTGTTCTCCAGTCTTACATCAATTGTCTTTGCAATGCCTGCAAGCCTGGCTGACAAATGCTCAAGCACACCAAGGCTCCCGGCAGGACGGGCCTGCTGGGCCAGGCGTTCAAGGGCGGTATTGTAGATTACAGCATCAGGAGGGCGAATAGTGTTTATAGTCTTGTAGAGTTTTTCCATAAGCATCCCTTATCATTTACTAACCTTATCTCCGTGTATATCATCTGAAAAGACCTCCATGCCCTTTTTCATGGCGCAGAATTCTCCGCACATGGAGCAGGTCTTTTCATTCGCGGGGGCCCTGCTCATTCGGACCTGACGCGCCTTGTCGGGAAACATGATTATCCTTTCGAGATCTTCCCAGCGCATATCGCGTCTTGACATTGCAGCCTCCTTTTCCCTTTCGCGGCGATCCGGGTACTTGGCAACATCACCTATCCGGACAGCAAGCCGGGTCGCCCTCACTCCTTCACGCACATCCTGCTCATTGGGCAGGGCCAGGTGCTCTGCGGGCGTGATATAACACACCAGGTCCGCACCGTAACGGGCTGAGCTCGCAGCGCCGATGGCCGATACGATATGATCGTATCCTGCGCCGGTATCCAGGGGAAGCGGCCCCAGAACATAATATGGCGCGTTTCCGCTCATGCGTTTTTCCAGCATGATATTTCCCTCGATTTCATCCAGGGGGACATGGCCAGGGCCTTCCACCATCATCTGGCAGCCCATCTCGCGGCCCAGCTCTGCAAGTTCGCAGTTTATTATCATCTCAGCCATCTGTGCCCTGTCATGGCTGTCATGGATAGCGCCGGCCCTGATTCCGTTTCCCAGGGAGAGGACCGCATCATATTTTTTCATCAGCCCGCACACGCGATCAAACTGTTCATAAAGGGGGTTTTCCTTTTTGTTTATATCCATCCATGCAACCATGTATGTACCCCCTTTTGACACAAGGCCTCCATAGCGGTATCCCTGTTTGCGCAAGCGCTCTATGGTATATTGGTTGATGCCGCAGTGGATGGCCATGAAGCTGATTCCGTCATCCAGTTGCCGCTCTATCAGGTCAAACAGATATTCAGGGTCGAGTTTGCCGGGGTTGGCGTATCTTGCAGTCGTTTCTTTGAAGGCCTGGTAGAGTGGGACATTGCCCACAGGCAGGCTTGTGGCCGCGATCACCGCCCTTCTGATTGCATCCAGATCACCCCCGGCGGATAGCTCCATCAGGGTGTCGGCATCCTCTTCTTCAGCGGCCTTTGCCTTTCGAACCTCCGCCTCGATGTCGCATATGTCGGACGATGTGCCGATGGAGGCATTCACCTTTGTCCGTAAGCCCTTGCCGATGCCCACGGCTTTCTGGTGTTTTCGTTTGGGGTGACTCAAGATGACAATCTCACCTTTAGCCACCCTCTGGCTGACTATCTCCTCGGATATTCCCTCATCAAGAGCGACCTTTTTAATCTCTTCCGTGACAATGCCTTCCCTTGCCAGTTCAATCTGGGTCTTCATACCTTTCACCTCGCGATTATAAGAGACCTTTGGAAAACGCCTCCTTTTGCACCAACTCGGCGCCAGACTCAATCACGCCAAAGCGTGATTAATCTTCGAAATACTAAATGTATTCCTGTGGTTAAAATTTTAGTCTTTCTTGATCCGGCACAAAATTGAGCATTTTCCAAAGGTCTCTGTCAATTGGCCTGCCGGAAATAAAAAAGGGCTCCGACAGGTAGCTACCTATCAGAACCCTTTACCATCAAGTTCGTAATTCAGGTTATTCAGCTCGTCTTCTGACTTCCCCGCCCTCCTGGCCGCCTTCCCATTCCGGTTTTACGGAACAGTGGCTCAAACACGCCAATAGGGTTCCATTAATAAAATGGCGGGGTTACAGCGGCGGGACCGTCACGGACTTGAACCGTGTTCCGTTTGCTGAACACCTTTACCGGCTATATTTTAGAAAATTGGCCCTTTCTATTAAAATTTAAATAAGAAGTCAATAAACATGGACATAACTACTCAATGAATCGCCTTAATATCTCTGATTACATTTTCAAAGTGTCTCTTTACATTTGATTTTTGTGTGCTTAGTTTGTAAAAACCTTTTTACGTGCGGAGCTTATGCTTGGAAATTTAATGTACATCTGATTCACCCTATCGTTTTTCTCTACCCGTGTTTTTGGCGGGTACAGCAATTGGGTGAAAAGGCCAGGGTGAAAACTATGACTAGACAGGCAAAAATTGACAGGAAAACAAAGGAAACAGATATAAAGATCAAGCTTGATATTGACGGCAGTGGAAAATCAAAGGTTGATACAGGGATCGCTTTTATGGATCATATGCTGACCCTTTTGGCAGCCCACGGCTTTTTGGATCTGGAAGTGATTGCCAGGGGTGACACCCAAGTAGATGATCATCACACGGTAGAGGATTTGGGGATCTGCCTGGGAATGGCCATGAAAGAGGCCCTGGCCGGGAAAAAGGGGATAAGACGTTACGGGGAAGCGACCATCCCTATGGATGAATCCCTTGCCAGGGTGGTCGTGGACCTGTCCAATCGCCCTAATCTGGCCTATAGGGTAAGACTAAAAAAGACTACCACCGGTGCGTTTGACGTCGGCCTGATCAAGGAATTTTTTCGCGCTCTGGTTACCCAATCAGGTATCTCAATGCACGTGGATCTCATTGCTGGAGATGAGCCACATCACGTATCAGAGGCCATATTCAAGGCCTTTGCCAGGGCCTTTGACCGGGCGTGCGGCCCGGAGGAGCGTCTCTCCGGCGATGTCCCATCAACAAAGGGGATTTTGTGATCTTGACATTGAAAATATTAGGGGGAAAAGCGGTGAACAGGTTACGTTTTATTTTTGTTGTTTTGATCATCTCCTGTATTGCATTGGTACAGGGCTGCCAGCACGGTATGACATCAAAAAGCAATAAACCGGTTCTTAGCCTGAACAAGGTGGTCGTATTGGGGCTGTTTCCTGCTGTGACCGAAAAGAGCGAGCCTGCCACTTATCAGAGCCATTTGACAGGAGGAGGGCCTGTTACCGAATCAGTGTCTCCTGATGCTGCCCGCAAGATCAGTCTCATCCTGGATGACATGGTTGCTGCCCAAAAGGGATATAAATTGGTGCCATACAGTCAGGCAATTGAGAAATACTCAAAGATAATTGCCTCTGGGAGGCACACCGACGCCCAGGCAGACATGGCTTTTAAACAGGTGGGAAAGATCTTTGAGGCAGATGCAGTTCTTGCAGGGTATATTTATAGGTGGAGAGAAAGACAGGGGGCAGACTACGGAGTTGAAAGCCCTGCATCTGTGACATTAGATCTTCAACTGATCAGGCCCATGGATGGTGCGATTCTTTGGAAATCAGTTTTTGATAAGACTCAGCAATCTCTATCCGAGAATCTGTTAGATATGGACACCTTTATTGAGTCAGGAGGCAAGTGGATGACGGCTGAAAAACTTGCTGAAATTGGGATTAGGAAGCTTGTCTCGGAGATGCCGTAGGAACCAGTGTCTTAAGGAGAGATCTTTTGATAGTTATTCCCGCCATTGACATAAAAGGAGGCCGTTGCGTCAGGCTTAAACAGGGCAGGCTGAATGAAGAGACCGTGTTTTCGGATGTCCCTGAGCAGATGGCCGTAAAGTGGTTTGATATGGGTGCGGAACGGCTCCATATTGTTGACCTGGATGGGGCTGTTCAGGGAAGACCTGTAAACCGGAATATCATAAGGAAAATTGTAAACGCAATTTCAATTCCAGTGGAACTCGGAGGCGGCATAAGGGATATGGAAACCCTTGAGGCCTATCTTGATCTCGGGCTCAGTTATGTCATCCTGGGCACGGTCGCTTACAAGGATCCGGAATTTGTAAACAGTGCCTGCGTCCGGTTTCCGGGAAAGATTATACTGGGGATTGACGCAAGAGATGACCGTATTGCAGTTGAAGGATGGACCGAGGATGCGGATCTTACCCCTGTTAACATGGCCAGACAGTTTGAAGGCTCTGGTATCTCAGCGATAATTTATACTGACATCCACAGGGATGGTATGAGGACAGGCCCTGATATAAATGGGACAAGGGCTCTTGCAAGGGCCATCAAGACCCCTGTCATTGCATCCGGCGGAATCTCCGGCATCCCGGATGTCAGAGACATTGTTCCTCTTGAGGCAGATGGGGTGATTGGGATGATTACCGGGAGGGCATTGTATGACGGAAGTCTTGATCTTGCCGAGGCTATAAGGATTTCCAAGGGAAAATAAAATAATTGATTCAGATAGTTTCTTAAAGTCTACAAAATGGAGCCGGTTCCAAAACGCTTTGCAATTTTTTTTACGGAAACACTAACATTTCCTGTTGACATTCAAAAAAAATGTAATAAATTAAAGGGTTATTTTAGCAAATGATTCCCTGGAATCTTTTCAGTTCTTATTATCATAAGATTAACCCTTCCACGTAGACCTCTTTATTGGTTTGGCTATGTCATTGCACCGGAAAATCACTGATGATCTCAAAGCGGCCATGAAGGCAAGAGATGAAGTCAGGGTCTCCTGCTTAAGGATGATCAAGGCATCCCTCAAGAACCTTCAGGTGGAAAAAGGCAGGGAGCTTGAGGAAGAGGAGATACTTGCCACTATTTCTTCGGCAGTGAGGAAGGC
>DIKH01000024.1:0-1636 GCA_002424495.1 Desulfobacteraceae bacterium UBA5623 | reverse complement strand
GAAGAACAAGAGATAAAGATATATCAAAGCTACTTACCTCAGCAGTTGAGCTCGGAAGCAATTGAGGAGATACTGCGGGAGATTATAGATGAGTTGTCGGCTAAGACCTCCAGGGACATCGGAAAGGTCATGAAGGCAGCCATGAATAAAATGGCGGGACAGGCACAAGGCAAAGAGGTAAACGAAATCGCCAGAAAGTTACTTGTTTAACAACCAACATTTTTTGATAGAGCCTGCATGATTGAGCATACATATCAGGTTCTTGGATACTATCAGTTGTTGGATATCCTGTCCCATCATGCTGCCTGTCCGCTGGGGCGATCAGACTGTCTATCCCTCAAACCATCAAATGATCCAAGCCAAATTGATAATGAGTCACGATTGGTCTCAGAAACGAGGCTATTGCTGAAGAAGGAGGGTTTTCTTTCATTATCCGATGTGAGGGATGTGGCCCCGTTACTGGGAAAGGCGGGTACGGTGTACGGTAGAGGATGCACTGGATAAAGTTATGGTTTCTTATCAGTCAGTAAAGGAAGAAATCAAACGGACTGCCGATGTGGTGCAGCTTATTGGCCAATATGTTACGCTCAGAAAGGCCGGCCGTAACTACGTTGGGCTGTGTCCTTTTCACCCTGAGAAAGCGCCGTCCTTTACCGTGAATCCTGAAAGGCAGACATTTCACTGTTTTGGATGCAAAAAGGGCGGGGATGTATTTGTTTTTTGGATGGAATATCACAGCACCACATTCCATGAGGCCATCAGGGATCTGGCGGAAAGATATAATATCGCCATATCCGGTGGATATTCCGCCCCGGCAGAAAAGGAAAAGACAGAGCTAAGAAACACCCTTTACGGGGTTAATGAGATCGCAGCGGAATATTTTCAAAATTCATTGGACCATGCAGTAAAAGGAAAACCCGGCAGGGACTACCTTAATCAAAGGGGCATCACAAAGGAAATGATCTCTGAATTCCGTCTTGGGTATGCGCCCAGTGAATGGGATGGCCTGATCAAGGTGTTAAAGGGACGCCGTGTGGATATGAATATCGGTGTCCAGGCCGGGGTGATAGTTCAAAATGAAAGGGGCGGCTATTTTGATCGGTTCAGGGGCAGGGTGATTTTTCCTATTATTGACCAGAGACAGCAGGTCATTGGTTTCGGCGGGAGGGTCCTGGATGATTCCCTCCCCAAGTATATGAACTCCCCTGAGACACCTGTTTTCCATAAGGGAGAAACCCTTTACGGTCTGAATTCCTCTTTTAAGACCATTCGTGAAAAGGGCAGGGCTGTGATTGTGGAAGGCTATATGGATTGGCTGGCCCTTGAGAAGCACGGCCTTAAAGAGGTTGTGGCAACCTTGGGCACTGCCCTTACAGACAGGCATGTCCGGAGGCTTAAAGGTTATGCAAGGCAGGCCATTGTTATATTTGATTCTGATAATGCCGGAAAATCAGCGGTCTTGAGGAGCATTCACGTCTTTGCCAATGAAGGCCTTCCCGCCAGGGCGGTTGTTTTGCCTGAAGGACATGACCCGGATAGTTTCGTAAATGAAAAAGGACTGGATAGCCTTAATGGCCTTATGGATGAGGCGCCTTTGATGTTTGATTTTTTTCTCGAACAGAAGATGCAGGAAGCA
>DIKH01000390.1 GCA_002424495.1 Desulfobacteraceae bacterium UBA5623 | reverse complement strand
GGCTTGTCAATATTTTCGGAGAGCAGAAGACGATCAAGGCCAGCCTGAAGCTTTACAGCAACAGTGAAGGCAAGATAGTCTTTGAACCAGTTTAGACTGATTGGTTCGGACAACCTTTTTTGGAGCTTATCCATGAAACTGGGAATTATTTCCGACACACACGACAATGTTCCATTGATTGAAAAGGCCGTGGAGATCTTTAACGATGCAAATGTTGATCTGGTGATACATGCAGGAGACTATGTGTCCCCCTTTTCCGTAAAACCCTTGCTCTTGCTCGAATGTGATTTTTTGGGCGTGTGGGGCAATAACGACGGAGACAAGATCGCCCTCCAGAATATTGCGCAGGGCAAGATTGAAAACTCGCCCTTTATCGAGTCATATGGCGGAAAAAAAATCCTGATCGGACATCATCTTGAACCATTAGGATCGCTTGTCTCATCGCAGGATTTTTTCCTGATCATCTATGGCCACACACATCAGCCCGATATAAAAAAGGTGGGAAAGACCCTGGTGGTCAACCCTGGCGAGTGTTGCGGATGGGTTTACGGAAAGGCAACTATCGCCGTGGCAGACCTTGACGGCCAGACAGCAGAGCTGATCACCCTCACATAAAAGGCAGCTTGATATGAAAGAACTCGTTAGACAGGCCTCTGATATCATCACAAAATCAAGTCTGACCATTGCGCTGACAGGCGCCGGAATTTCAGTGGAATCAGGCATCCCTGATTTCAGGAGCCCCGGCGGGCTGTGGTCAATATACGACCCATCCGAATACGCCACAATATCAGCCTTCATATCAACGCCTGAAAAGGTATGGGAGATGGCGCGCGAGATGACAAAACTGATTGACACGGCAAGGCCCAACAGCGCCCACATCGGCATGGCGGACCTTGAAAGGATGGGCTATCTCCATCAGATCATCACGCAAAATGTTGACAATCTTCATCAGGAGGCTGGCTCTGGCAATGTCATCGAATATCACGGCAACATCTCCACCCTTACCTGCCTTCAGTGCGGAAAGAGATTCAAGAGGGCGGATTTGAATGAAGAATTTCCTCCAAGATGCTCCTGCCGGGGCAGGCAGATTTTAAAACCTGATGTCATCTTTTTCGGCGAGGCCATACCTGAAGACGCCATGAACAGGTCCTTCCAGCTCGCGTCTCAGGCAAAGGCGCTGATGGTTGTTGGGACCTCAGCGGTTGTATCGCCTGCCAACACCATCCCATCCATAGCAAAGAGTAACGGCGCAAAGGTCATTGAAATCAATAAGGAGAGGACGCACCTGACCGGAACGATCACGGATGTCTTCTTAAATGGTGATGCGGGAATGATGATGACTGAGATCGTCGCGGAGATAAGAAAAACAATTGGATGAGGCAAAGGCTTTTGGCGGTAAAATTAAGCATTGACAAGGTGCGCCTGCTGCAGGCCTGCAAAGACATAATAGAGACTATTCTTTTCTGTCTTCCAAACGCCTACAAAGGGACCCTGTACCGTATAGGAACCCCTCCAGAGTTGATGGCAAAGCAGATCACATGCGGTGCTATTGACAACGAGAGGAAGAAGGTGTCATGGGACACACCCATGAGGTCTCGCTATGCCCCTCCCGGCCTGGCCTGGACTGACTACAGAGATCAGCCGGGCCGTCCATTGGAGGCAATGGCATGGTGCGTGGAACGTCAGCACAGCTGGACAGCGCAAGATCCGGAAAACGACCAGCGCGGCGCCAGGGTGAAGATGGAGGGTTCGCGTGGAGACTTCCATCACATGGAGCCTGTGCTGATCCACAAGGATGACCTCTATCTGGGCGACAGATCCGATATCGAATATCCCAGGAATTTTCAGGGGGAAAAAATCTGGCAGAACAGCGATTATGTGGTTATTGATGTCATAAAAATCCATTTCAGGCCCAATACGATCAAGATCAACAGCCTGGAGACCAGGATCATCAAGAGGTTGTCTAATGTCCTGGGGACGCAGCTTCTTTCTCACCAGTTCAGACAGCAGTCTATCGAGGCGATGCGTCAACTGGCGGAGGACAAACAAAACTCATGCAATATCCTTGCAGACTCTATACGAAACGCCATCACCAAGTCCGGTTTTATCTTTTCCCTTATAAAACTGGAAATGGGATTCTTAAGAGAACAGTGGGAAGGGATATTGTTTGAGAACTCAGACACTAAAAACATGAGACATGAGGCAGTGCTCTATCTGAATAAGGCCATCGAGGCCATGGGGTGTGATAAGGACGGACTGGGAAAAGACCTGATCGAGGCCCAGAACAGATTTTTGGGGCTTAACCCGCCACCCGGGCTTGGCAAGAACTGGGTGCAGATGCAGATTGAGGAAAGGTGGAATGAGTTGTTCGCCACTCACCCCCTTGATGGGGGAAAGAAAAAAGATATCTGTTGCAGCATTGACAATCTCAAAAAGTCGCTCTGTCTTGGCCAGGATCCGGATATTGTTTCGGCCTGTGACAGGGTGCCGGAACCTCTAAAGAAAGAATTGGTCCACTTCTTATACAGCGAAATAGACCATGTTGACTTCCAGTTCCTGGACAAATTGATCCAGGTTCTGGAAAATCCTATGCTAAGACTCCCCCATCAGTTCAAGTCAATGAAGAGCCTTGTTCGCTTGAAGGCCCTGGCAGAGATAATGAGACAACTGGAACAGGACACCAATGTGGTCCTGGGTCAGATCCTGAGGCCGCACTATAATGGCATCATCACCAATGTCTTGCACAGGGAAGGCTAAAGAGCCCACGAGTTGCGGGGGGCTAGGCGGCGGCAGAAAGGACTTGCTCGGGCTACAAACCGTATTCCTAAGCTTGGAGGAGGGATTGTGCTTGTAAAGGATGGAAGAATCTCGGACCCCTGCCGATTGCAGGGATACAATCCAGAAAAGATGTGGATACACTGGCCGTTCAACTGATCAGGATGCAAAACGAATTAAGAGGGCTTGGATGTCTCCTTGAAGGCCCTTTTTATACCACCCACTTTTTGACAATATCAGGGCTCGACTACTTGAGAATCCTCCCCCAACGGCATACTGGAAGTTGTAAAAAAAGAGCTAATTTTTCCGCTAAAGGGCCCATAATTCGCCATGCCACTGGCTGTTCCCGCCATAGCCCATGGTAGTGACTGCCAATTCTAAACTCTCTATGGGACAAGATCCTCATCTGACTTGGAACGTTTGACATTGCGCAGGATCTCATAGGAAAGCCTTACCCTGTCCGAATCATGGTTGTACTTCATCAACTTTATTTCATCAGTTTCAGCATTAAAAGGAGGCATGATTTTTAGCAGGGCATTGTTGATCTCATCCCTCACAACATTGATCATTTTTGTTTTATTGCTTTTTTTTATCTCAATAACAATCATTTTTTAAGCCTGTAAATGGTCATTAGATGCCCTCCGGGAAGATAAGGGAACCAAACGCTTTCAGCAGCCCTAACTGTGGATGGAGCCAATTTTCAGGACCTTCCCTTTTATGCAGTAAGGATGCTGCACAGTCCGAGTCCACATCTGCCCTTTCATGTTATGAACCAGCTCTTCGCCGAACTTGTCGAAAGGCAATCTTCCGGGATCAGCAATGAGCGCCAACTTGACGCCTGTATTCAAGGCCCGGCCAACCAGTCTCTCCAGTGAACCGCCCAGTGTGTGCCAAAAACGGCCAGACCCTGAAACCATGACAATAGAGGTTATATTGGCGCTTAAGTGTCCTTATTCTCTGATGGCCCGAGCAAAAGGCATGTATGCCATATTCAAATATTTCTGTTTCTCTGTTGGTTGACATTGGGTTTTTTTGGTCAAGGCAATCACGGATTCTCTTTAAGGAGCCTTTCCACTTTTGCCTTTTCTTTCAATTGCCCAACATATACCTTGACCTGGTCCTTTACCTTATTCTGCTTCAGGTATTGCCCAAGCCGTTCCTTTACATCTTGATAGGCCATTACGCTTTCGGGTTTTTTGTCCACAGTCTTGATTATGTGGAATCCGAAGTTTGTCTCTACAATATTGCTGACCTCACCAGGCGCCATGGCAAAGGCCGCATCTTCAAAGGGTTTTGCCATTTGTCCCCGCCCAAAATAGCCGAGGTCTCCTCCTTGGGCGCTACTCGGACACTGTGATAATTCTTTTGCAAGGGCGGCGAAATCTTCCCCCTTCTTGATCCGTTGCTGCACCTCTTCTATCTTTTTACGAGCCTGGGCGCGTTGCGCCTCATCGGCCTTTGGGTCTGCCTTTATCAGGATGTGACTTGCCTTTACCTGTTCAGGTTGTTTGAAGGATTCGGGGTTACTGTTGTAATAGGTTTTGGTCTCTTCATCTGAAACTGTAACCTTGTCAGCAAGTTGTTTGTCAATCAATTGGTTTATGGTCATGCCTTGCCTGATTTGAGTCTTGAGAAAATCCTCGGAGAGATTATTGCGCGACAACTCCTTTTTGAACTCGTCTTCATTGGGAAATCGTTTTTTGATCATATCCAATTGTTCATTGATCGCTGTTTCTTTGACCTCTATCTTATTTTTTTTACTTTCCTGATAGAGCAACTCACTATCAATCAATTCTTCCAGGACATCCTTTTTTAGCATTTGAAGCTGATCATTATTGAGCGATCTTCCCATGCCGGCCATCTGTTGCTGTACGATCATCATCTTCCTGTCAAAATCGTCCTGGGTAATTACAGAATCATTAACTACGGCGACCTTGTTTACAGGCGTTTTCTTTTCCACCGCCGATGACTGCACGGCAGTCAATGTCAGGCCCACAAAGGCTGAAAAAGCAAAAAATAACCCTTTTTTCTTTATTTTCATTCAAGTTTCTCCTTTGCAGGCACAGAAATGACTGCCAACCTTTCAGTCCGGGAGGATCACTGACAAGAAAGGAATTAATGTTATGGAAAATTGACGATTTCGCAAAAAACCCACCCATTCCGCCAATGGCAGGCTGTCAGAGCAATAGCTTTTTACGAAATCATCGAAAAAAATTCCAGGAGGCTGTCTGAGAATGAGATATTTTTTCCAAGATCAAGGAAACCTAAAATTTTAACCGCAGAAATACATAGAAGTATTTTGAGGATTAAAATTTTTGTCTGACGCAAAAATCGGGGAAAATAGCCATTCTCTGACAGCCTCCCTGGAATTTACCAGACTTTAGTAACGACGGCCGCCACCGCCTCCACCACCGCCAGGACGCCCTCTTCTGGGACCGCCACCGCCTCCTGGGCGACGATCATTTGAGCGTTCACGCGCCTGATTTACGCTAAGTTTGCGACCCTTTAATTCCTTTTCGTTAAGCCCGTCAATGGCGGCCTGCGCCTCGGTTTCACTACCCATTTCCACAAAGCCGAAGCCCCTTGATCTGCCGCTGTATTTGTCTTTTATAATATTGACGGAGCTGACCTGTCCATAGGCCTCAAATGCCTTCTGCAGATCGTCTTCAGACACATCAAACGACAGATTCCCAATAAAAATGTTCATACTTCTCTCCTTAGTTAGTTTTTCCATCGAGGCAATTTCAAAACGCCTACTTTCAACAAATATCTACGCCTGTCTGCGTGCAAGGCACTTGAAGACGCATCTTAACCCACTGGCATCATTACTGATGAGTCGAATCTATGCTTTAAAGAATTCTGAAATGACCTAATCAAAGCCAAACATGGGAAGGCACTTGATGACCGTCAGAGGGGAAGGTAACTTTGAAGGTCGGTGCGAA
>DIKH01000197.1 GCA_002424495.1 Desulfobacteraceae bacterium UBA5623 | reverse complement strand
GGGTGGCGCTCTCAGTGCGGGATTTACTTATCTGTTCAAGTTTGCGTTGAACATCCTGAGTAATTATCAACTCGGGCCGTTTTCGCTTAAATGGCATCTCGTCCCTCCTATATTGTGTTTTAGGGAAGCGATACCACAGAATAAAATATATTGCAATATTAATTTGGAATCAAAATACTAGACCTCGAAGAATTGTAAATTTGCTTTCGCTTTCACCTTCAGTCTTCAGGCTAAGCACCTGAATAGTTACGCGCTTTCATTCTTTTTCCTTCGCATCCTGCACAAAGAATCAGAAAAGAACGACACAGGGTGTCAGGGATGCAAATTATCTATGCCCTTTCCCGAATGCCTTAGATGCAAGCCTGCGGTCTCTCGGCCTGAAGGTGTTGTCCTCCATTTCTTTGATCACCACCTGCTGAATCAGCCTGAACATCTTTACCTCTTGGGATTCGTCTTTATAAAAGGTATCCCAGGCGTAATAGAGCATCTCCTGCAATCGGTCTGGAGACATGTGCTTTGGATAAAAGACGACCTTGTCAGCGGAGTAATCATCCCAGTCACAGGAAAATATCCTTTTCTGCCGGTTCAATTCATCAAAGGCCGTTGTATGGGGAAAAGGCGTAAGCACTGTAAACTCCGCCATATCAAGATCTATTTCCAGCAGAAAATCAATCAGCCGCTTTATGTAGTCTTCCGTATGATGATCAAGCCCCAGGAGGATCGTCCCCTCAACCCCTATGCCATAATCATGATATCGCTTAATCCGTTCCCGAATGTAGTCCGAGGTATCGAATATCGCCTGATATACATACCATGCACCTGCGCGGGCCGCCAGTTCAAGGACCTCCGGACTGTCCTCAATCGGATGCGAGCACCATTTCTTTTTCAGTGGAATCATCTCCCGAAACAAATCCATCTCCCAGCCTGTATCCTGTGCAAGAGAATTATCCACAATAAATAAACGGTTATTATCAATGCCCGCCATCTCTTCCACTGCCTTTTCTATGGGCCGCGGTCTGAACTGTCTTCCGCCAAGATAGGCAACGGCGCATGGATAGCAGTGGAACCGGCATCCCCTTGAGGCATGAACAAGATCAACCATCTGGACCCCTCTATAGTTATACAGATCCCTGTTCAGGATATCCCTGCGTGCAGGCCCGACGGTTTCAATTGGAGGCCTCTGTTCCATAAAATCATAGACCTTCTGTAACTTGCCGTTCATAAAGTCTGCAAAGACCTTCTCCATCCTCCCTTCGGCTTCTCCCAGAAATACGGAATCGGCATGGAGCATGGTTTCTTCTGCATGGAGCATGGTGGCGATCCCGCCGGAAATCACCTTAACCCCTTGTTGTCTGAATGTATCAGCGATCCGCCAGCCGCGCTTTACCTGAAGGGTCAGCATCATTGAAATGCCCACGAAATCAACCTGGGCATCAAAATCAATGGACTCCAGGTTTTCGTCAACAAACCGGATCTCCACATCATCGGGGATTGCAGCGGCAAAGACCACGGGGCCATGGGGTGGCAGATGAAACTCGGTTTGTCTTTCAAGTTTCGGCCACTTCGGATAAATCAGCAAAAATTTCATCCGTTAAAACATTCCCCCGTTTACAGATATCACCTGGCCGGTAATATACGAAGAGTCTTCGGAGCAGAGGAATCTTACGACCTTTGCCACCTCTTCGGCACGGCCAATCCGAGCCATGGGGATCAGCGTCTTGATGTTTGCAACAGGCGCATCCTTTATCATTCCCGTGTCAATAAGCCCAGGGGCCACCACATTGACACGGATTCCAAGTCTTGCGACCTCAGAGGCCACGACCCGGCTGGCCCCGATTAAGCCTGCCTTGGCCCCTGCATAATTGGCCTGCCCCCTGTTTCCCATTATCCCTGCGGCGGATGATATGGATACAACCGACCCCTTTTTCCGGACGATCATATTTTCAAGCACAGGCCTTGTGACATTGTAAAACCCATTAAGGCTGGTATTGATAACGGAATTCCACTCATCCTGGGTCATCATGATAAACAACTCGTCAGCGGCGACCCCGGCGTTATTTACCAGGATATCAATAGCCTCAAACCTGACGCAGATGTTCTCAATCGCATTACGTGTTTTTTCATGATCTGAGACGTCGAATTGCACGATCTCACCATCGCCGCCAGCCTTTTTTATCATTTCAAGGGATTGAGAGGCGCCGGCCTTATCTGATCTATAATTGACAATTACATAACAGCCCCATGCCGCCAGTTCGACGCAGATGGCCCTGCCGATCCCTTTGCTTGCGCCGGTCACTATTGCAACCCTTATATCGCGTCTTTCATCCATCAGACTCTTACTCCCAAAGCTGTTACGATTCATCAGTTTCAGGCTGAAACACCTGCAATGAAACCTCGCCAACAATATCCTGGCCGATTCGACTCACTCCCAGAATCTCCCGGTATTTCTCATACTTAAATATGTCTTTGCAACTGGTGATAATCTGGGTATTGAGGGGAATTGAGTCAATGAAAAAACTGGATTTTTTTATCCCCACCAGCCATCCCTTTTTTTCGGAATCCATTCCCAGGGTCTTGATTCTTTCAAACCCATTGCACACCCCGGCGGTCTGGGCGACCAGCTCGATCAATACCATTGGATTGACTGCCTTGCCGTCAAAAAGGGGCCAGGCCTCAGCAACTACCGCCCTGGTGACAGCCTTATTTTCATCCACCTCTATGATTTCATCAATCAGTTTCATCCCGCCGCGATGGGGGATCAGATCCTCAATGCTGATATCCGTCATGTTGCTCCTGTCATGGGACATATCGTAACATCTCAAAAGTCCGG
>DIKH01000421.1 GCA_002424495.1 Desulfobacteraceae bacterium UBA5623 | reverse complement strand
CCGGATCTCCTGTAGCATCTCTGTCCGTCTCATCTGTCACCTCCATCGGCGACTATAACAAACCGGACAGATTGTGTGCTACAAACCGGACATATCACGTGTTACTAACATGTTCCCATTATTCTGTTGACATCAAAGAGAGCTTTTCCTATACTTCCGCCGGTTAAAAATAAGTTCGTAAAAAAATTTTCATTAACAGGAGAAATTGTTATGGCAAAAATGGTTTATTTGTTCGGTGGAAACATAACTGAAGGTAAAGCGGAAATGAAAAACCTACTTGGCGGAAAGGGCGCGAATCTGGCGGAGATGTGTCAGATTGGAATTCCTGTCCCTGCCGGCTTTACCATAACCACTGAAGTCTGCGTCGAATATTACAAAAACAACAGAAATTACCCGGCAGGACTCAAAAAAGAAGTTTATGAGGCGTTAAAAAAAGTTGAGGATACAATGGGCGCAAGGCTCGGAGATAAAGAAAATCCTCTTTTGCTTTCTGTTCGATCCGGTTCGCGGGCGTCAATGCCTGGAATGATGGACACGATTCTTAACCTGGGATTAAATGACGATACAATTAAAGGTATAATAAAAAAATCCGGCAATGAAAGATTTGCCTGGGATTCATACAGAAGATTCATTCAGATGTACGGCGATGTGGTCATGGGTCTAAAGCCTGAATCAAAAGACGAACATGATCCGTTTGAAGTCATCATGGATGATTTAAAGAAAAAAAAGAAAGTTAAACTGGATCTGGAGCTTGGTGTTGAGGATTTGAAGGAGCTTGTTAAAAAATATAAGGATCAAATAAAGAAAAAACTGAAAAAAGATTTACCTGCCGATCCTTTTGAACAGTTATGGGGATCTATCGGCGCGGTATTAGGTTCATGGATGAATGAAAGAGCGATTTTATATAGAAAAATGAATGACATTGACACTAACTGGGGTACGGCAGTTAGTGTTCAGACCATGGTTTTTGGAAATATGGGCGATGATTGCGCAACCGGTGTCGCGTTCACCCGGGATCCATCTAATGGCGAGAAAAGGTTCTATGGAGAATATCTTGTCAACGCACAGGGAGAGGATGTTGTGGCGGGAATCAGAACTCCTCAGCAGGTAACCATCGAAGGCTCGAAGAGGTGGGCTAAGGAAAATGACATAAACGAAAAAGACAGAAAAACAAAATTCCAGTCACTTGAAGAATATATGCCTGAAGTTTATGGAGAGCTCGACAGTGTATATAAAAAACTGGAGAGCCATTACCGCGATATGCAGGATATTGAATTTACCATTCAGAACAGGAAACTCTGGATGCTGCAAACAAGAAATGGCAAAAGAACCGCCCCTGCTGCTGTGAATATAGCGGTGGATATGGTTAATGAGGGTCTTATAGATAAGAAACAAGCCCTGCTGAGAATTGAACCCTCATCGCTTGATCAGCTTCTCCATCCCACTTTCGATCCAAAGGCCAAAAGAAATGTGATTGCCAAAGGTCTTCCGGCCTCTCCGGGGGCTGCTACAGGCAGGGTTGTGTTTAATGCGGAAGATGCCGATGAGTGGAATAATAAGGGTGAAAAAGTTATTCTCGTCAGAATTGAAACCTCGCCGGAGGATTTGCGGGGCATGAATGCATCTCAGGGCATATTGACCGCGCGCGGAGGCATGACATCACATGCCGCAGTTGTCGCCAGGGGTATGGGTAAATGCTGCGTATCGGGATGCGACGAGATAGATATAAATTACGCCAAAAGAGAGTTCAGAGTTCAGGACAAGATTATAAAACAGGGAGATTATATATCCCTCAACGGTTCCACAGGCGAAGTTATGCTGGGTACCGTGCCGACTGTAAAGGCGGCTCTATCCGGTAATTTCGGAACAATAATGAAATGGTCAGATGAAGTCAGAAAATTAAATGTCAGAGCCAACGCCGATACTCCCCACGATGCAAAAGTTGCGCGCGACTTCGGCGCCGAGGGTATAGGTCTGTGCAGAACAGAGCATATGTTCTTCGAAGGCGATAGAATCAAGGCCATGAGAGAGATGATTCTTGCGGATGACCTGAAAGGCAGAAAGAAGGCTCTCGCCAAGCTTTTGAAAATGCAGAGAAAGGATTTTTACGGTATTCTCAAGGCGATGGAGGGATTCGGTGTTACAATTCGGTTGCTTGATCCACCCCTCCATGAGTTCGTTCCCCATGAGGCAAAGAGCCAGCAGGAGATGGCCAAAGAGATGGGCATTTCGGTGAAGAAAATTAAGGCCAAGGTTGAGGCTCTACATGAATTCAACCCCATGCTTGGCCATAGAGGATGCCGTCTGGGCATTACATACCCTGAGATTACCCAGATGCAGGCAAGGGCAGTTTTTGAAGCGGCCTGCAAGCTGAAAAAAGAGAAGGTTGATGTTAAGCCTGAAGTTATGGTTCCGCTGGTAGGGACAGTCACTGAACTGAAAATGCAGAAAGATATAATAGTTCAGACTGCCGAGAAGGTGATGAGCGAGACTGGTGTTAGAGTGGATTATCTTGTTGGAACCATGATCGAGGTTCCCCGTGCGGCTCTGACAGCCGATGAGATCGCCACTGAAGCGCAATTCTTTTCATTTGGGACAAACGATCTGACGCAGATGACCTTTGGGTTCAGCCGTGATGACGCGGGCAAGTTTCTTCCTGAATATGTTGATTTGAAGATACTTCCGGTTGATCCATTTAAAACTTTGGATAGAAATGGTGTCGGAAAGCTTGTCCGAATGGCGGTAGAAAAGGGGCGCAAAATAAAATCAGATTTGAAGCTGGGTATTTGCGGGGAACATGGAGGAGATCCGAACTCGATTGAATTTTGTCATATCGCCGGTTTGAATTATGTAAGTTGTTCACCCTTCAGGGTCCCGATTGCGAGGCTTGCGGCAGCACATGCTGCGATAAAGAATGGGTAATACCATTTCTGAATTAAAGATGAACAAAGATAGCGCATTGATTCAGAAATGGAATAATATACGATTTATTTTTTGTAGGACTAAGTTATCTTGACAGCAGGTGTAAAGATGGACTGCAAATCATACTTCCTGTAAGCAGCAAATCGTCAACGTCGACTCAATTGACATGCGAGGTTTGAGTTGTATACGCCGCTAGCCTGGGAGCAGGTTCTCATCAAGGAAAATGGCTAAAGAAATCGGGGAGAGAAACGATGTCGAATCATGAGCCAAGCATTGCGGAACTTCCGAAAGGTACCAAATTACTTCACGAACCGAGTCTGAATAAAGGGACATCCTTCACGGCGGCGGAGTGCGATGCGCTTGGATTGCGCGGATTGCTTCCACCGCTGCCCCTTCCGCGGCCGTGCCCTCCAGGGCATTTTCGAGGAGCAGGTCCGTGTTCCCGCCCCTTCGGGGGCTGCCGAAGAGTCCCAGAACCTTCACCACATTGCTCATCTTTCCCCCTCATCAACAGCGCATGGACGATACGGAAGTCCCGCATTCCGTCCGATCCTATTCTTTCATGGACGGACAAGAGACAAACTAAAAACAGATTGCGACCTTTTTATTGCGGTGGGATTGTAAGAAAAGCAGCCTTCCGTGTCAATAATATTTTTAACTACTTGCAGCAAAAAATTCTCCTGTTCCCTGG
>DIKH01000040.1:1711-4856 GCA_002424495.1 Desulfobacteraceae bacterium UBA5623 | reverse complement strand
GCCATTTCAAAACAGACACCCACCCGGGCCCGCTCGCACTCTGACTTTTTGAGAAGTTACTTGCTCATGACCTAACTATTCAATTTTTCCATGATCTCCGCGGGAATCCTGGTGGCCCGTCCCCTGCCGTTCATGCACGCGACCTTGGTCTCACTGGTGACAAGGGTGACTCCATCCTGATTGTATATCTTGGTGTCAAAGGTCATGGAGGCATTTCGTACATCTGAAACGGTAGTTTCCACATCAAGGAGGTCGTCATATCTTGCAGAGACCTTGTATTGGATATGAACATCTGTCACGGCAAAGACAAAGCCCTTTTTCTGACATTCGGCCAAGTTTATGCCTCTGTCCCTGAAAAACTCTGTCCTGCCCTGCTCAAGGTACCGTAAGTACTTGGCATAGTAAACAACGCCGCCGAAATCGGTATCTTCATAGTAAACCCTGACCTTAATCCTGTTTGCGTCCATTTAATCATATTCTCCAGGGTCTGTTTCAGATCGCGCCAAGGCCTGCCCACGGAAGAGGAAGGGGTAAAAATAGGGCAACACACATCCCCGACGATTATGGACTTAATACAATAAAAGGCCAAAAAAGCAATACCAAATTCCGCAATGTCGTCCAGGAACACGAATCTTTTTTGAGCTATTTGCAGAGCAGTTTAATAGCCTTTTGATTTCGAAAGTGAGATTACCCGTTGTCCGTGGTAAAATATGTGGTAAAATATTATGAATGCAAACATGGCATTATGACCTGGTTGTGTTTAACTCTCCATTCTATGAGGAAAGATTTCATGCAGATCAGTAACGAGCTAAAGATAAGGATTGTCGGAATTGGAAAGGTAGGAACAGGCATTGCAGAGGCCTTTGCCCAGAACGGTTTTGAGGTTTATGGCATTGATATCAAAAAAGAAAAAATTGAGTCTGCCATGAATAACATCACCCTTGATCTGGATAATCTGATCGCAAAGGGTAAGAGCAATGAGGAGGAAAAAGATGTTGTTTTGTCCAGGATACGGCTTGGGACAGACCTTGACTCGGTCCTTGATTCTGATGTGGTTATTGAGGCGGTGTTCGAGGATATGGGGTCAAAAAAGAAATTATTCAAGGCCATTGATGACCTGGTCGTTTCAGAGGAGGCACTGCTTTTGACCAATACATCTTCACTTTCCGTCACAGAAATCGCCTCTGCAACCGGAAGGCCTGAGCATGTGGCGGGGATGCATTTCTTTAACCCTGTCCCGGTAATGAAACTTGTTGAAGTGGTCCGTGGGGTCCTGACTTCGGAACAGACAATAGCCCTGGTTAAACAATTGGCAGCTATTATCGGAAAGGCACCCATTGTTTCCGCCGACAGTCCCGGGTTTATAGTCAACCGGTTGCTCAACGCCCTGGTTGTGGAGGCAACCCGTATAGTTGAAGAGGGTGTTGGCGCCATAGAGGATGTTGATATCGGGGCAAGACTTGGTTGCGGACACCCCATGGGTCCATTTGAACTCATTGACTATCTAAAGGCCCTTCCACTGGTGCTTGATGTAACCGATTATATGGCGGATGAACTGGGAGAAAGATTCCGGATGCCCGTCTGGGTGAGGAACCTGGCAAGGGAGGGAAAGAAGGGCAGTGTTGCCGGAGGTAAATTTTACGACCAAAACCTGCCTTTTTGATTTCTATTGTTGAACTTATATCAGTTATATGCTAGGAGGCTGTCCGAGAATGTCTATTTTTCCCAGTCTCTGTATCATACGAATCCCGCCATGGCGGGATCGTATTCCTTGATCTTGGAAAAAATATCTTATTTTCGGACAGCCTCCCAGTCATAACATCCAACGAGGCATTGAATGGCCGAATTCCCTGACTACCACCTGGCCAGAAAAAAAATGGTCGAAACCCAGCTCATCCCCCGCGGGATAAAGGATCATGGGGTGTTATTGGCAATGGGGAAGATCCCGCGGGACCGTTTTGTGGATGAGGCCATAGTGGGCGAGGCCTATAATGATCATCCCCTGCCGATCGGCCACAAGCAGACCATATCCCAGCCCTATATCGTGGCCCTTATGACAGAGGCGCTTGAACTGACCGGCACGGAAAACACCCTGGAAATCGGCACAGGCAGCGGCTATCAGACCGCCATCCTGGCCGAATTATCGGCAAAGGTCTATACTGTCGAGCGGATCAGGACCTTGATGGTCAGTGCCCGTCAGACCCTCCATGAACTGGGGTACAATAACATTCTTTTTAAGGCATTTGACGGCACACTGGGTTGGAAGGAATATTCGCCCTATGACGCCATCATTGTTACCGCCGGGGCGCCGAAGATTCCCCAACCCTTGCTGGAGCAGCTTGCAGACGGAGGAAGGCTTCTTATCCCGGTTGGCAACAAATACAGCCAGGACCTGATAAAGGTTACCAACAAAAAAGGCAACTACATCAAGGAAAACCTTGGCGGCTGCCGTTTTGTTGACCTGGTGGGCATACACGGCTGGAAAGAATAGGAGGCTGTCCGAGAATGGCCATTTTTCCCAATAGCTGCGTCATACGAAAATTTCAATCCTCGAAATACTTCAATGTATTCCTGCGGTTAAAATTTCCGTATTCCTTGATCTTGGAAAAAATATCTCATTCTCGGACAGCCTCCTAGAAAACGGGGCCTAACCCCATACCGCCAATCTTGTATCATGCACCGTGTACCGTCTCCCCCGTTCCCCTGTAACTTCACATAAACTCCCCGGTCAGCCAGGGATTTGTCTTTTTTTCAGTTTCAATCGTGGAAGACGGCCTGTATCCGTAATCATGTCCTGGCCACACGACTGTATCCCCCGGCAAAGTCAAGAGCCTTTCCTTGATTGAATTCATAAACTGGGAAAGAGATGCGCCGGGCAGGTCAGTGCGGCCTATGCCACCCACAAAAAGGGTGTCTCCGGTGAAGACATTACCGGGAGCGTACAGGCATATCCCGCCAGGGCTGTGTCCCGGCGTGTGCATGACATCCAGAAAAACGTCGCCAACTGTTATCTTGTCTCCATCTCCAACCTGCATGTCAACCGGGGGGGATGGTGCAAAGCCCCATTGACGGGACATTGCGTGGCCTTCTTTCGAGTTGAACAACTGGTCATCCAGTTTGTGCATTATAATTTTTGCCCCTGTCA
>DIKH01000040.1:0-1654 GCA_002424495.1 Desulfobacteraceae bacterium UBA5623 | reverse complement strand
TGAAATCCTTTGCTGTTTACCCTGCGGACGATCTTGTCTTCATCTCCTGCCGGATCAATCACCAATGCCTCTTTTTTATTAGGACACCCCACTATGTAACAAAAGACCGCCATAAATCCGACCTGCAACTGTTCAATCTCCATAAAAACCCCCTTTTTCATTTTCGATGATTATGTCTTCCTTTGGGCAAAAAGTGTAAACCATGTCATTTCAAAGTCCCATTGATTCAGGATCTTGAAATGGTTTTTTTCAATCTGTGCCCTCACATCATAAAACTGGCTTCTCATCAGGCCTGAGATAACCAACCTTTGAGTGTTGCTAAATCCGCCACACTCAATCAGCCTATTTATCACCTCATGGTGGATATTGGCAACAACCATGTCAGCAGGGTCATCAACAAAGTCTTCGGCACGGCCTTTGACCACCTCTATGGTTTGATCCAGGCCGTTCAATCTTACATTTCTTATCGCAGTCCTTACACAAAGGGGATTGATGTCAACCGCCAAGACACTTTGAGCGCCTGACAGGGCCGCGGCAAGGGCGAGGATGCCGGTCCCTGTTCCAAGATCCAGAACTCTGGCAAAGGGTTGAGTTTCATTTGCACGGGCAATAGCCCTAAGACAATCCCCGGTGGTTGGATGCAGACCGCTGCCAAACACCACCCCCGGGTCCAGGACAATTTGCAATCCGTCCTCATCATCGTCATGTTTTTCCCAGGGAGGCACAATAATAAAGCCAGAGACCTTAAGGCCGTTAAAACCCTCTCCCTGCCACTGGTCATAGGTAAAATGATGGGTCTCGATCAGCTCAAGCCCCGGACGGGTATTTAGCAGCCTGGCAACATCTTTCTCAGCAGATTGCCCGAAAAAAAGAAAGGAGGACTCATCCTCCACCCAATTCCCGATAAATCCATCCCCGAGCTCATGCTCATCCTCTTCTTCTACCGCGCCTTCTATGAGATAGATAAAGAGGTCCTTGTAAGGCCCCTCTCCCGATTTCATGTTTCTTACGAGTCCCTTATACAAACAGCTTCGAACCTGAATTCAGCTCGTTCATTGTCTTTATTAACCCTTGATCAGCCCTAAAGTCAAGGAGGAGATAAATTGATCATAACAGGTCGGCAGCTATGAAACGACACAGCAATAGGCTGTTGGCATTGGTCTGTTATTTTATGAGACCTTGCAATAATCGCCTTTTTTAGGTTCAACGTTTATCTGGTTTCAAAAGGTCGGCAAGACGTGCAAACGGTTTGTGCTTAATTGAATTTTTGTTGTTATCCTCCTCCAAACCGCCTCCGCCTGCTTCATAGTCCAAGTACTTGCTGTGTTCGTGATCATGGCAATAGATACAGAGGTTTTCCCAGTTGCTCCCATCCGGCGGATTGTTGCCGTGGTTGTGGTCCTTGTGGTGCACTGTCAGCAGATGAAGATTCCTGTTCGTAAATTCCCGGCCGCAACTGGCGCAGACCCAGGGATGAATGCGCAAAGACCTTTCCCTGTAACCTTTCATGCGTTCATCCTCCGCCTTGCGGACCTTGGCGATAACCTTGTTCATTTCCTCCTTGGTGATTTTCACCCTATCCCTCCTGGTTATTAATGTCCTCAGCAACTTTTCAAAAGTCCGGGTGCGGGCGGGCAGGGGTGGGTGTCTGTTT
>DIKH01000031.1 GCA_002424495.1 Desulfobacteraceae bacterium UBA5623 | reverse complement strand
AAGATGGGGTTAATTTGACGCTTACTCTTCAAGCGATAAATCAGAACCAATTGTTGTATCGTCACCAATGGTCGTATCAGCGTTACATTGCACAAACTGTAATGTGCTTTTTAGAGTCAGTTTTTCCGGCACACTGCTCAGTGAAGCAATGTTGCAGATTATTGTTAAAAAAACTAACGTGAATGTAATGTTGTATAATTTCATATCCAAATCCTTCAAAGTTTCGCGGTTTAAAAAAGAAATGCTTTCAGCTAACATGTTAAGATTTTTGAATAAAAATATAGAAGGATTGCATTTATGTGTCAAGTGGAATAGTAGAGGTCAGCCATTAACACAGAATTCACTGTCCTATGTCAAGGGTGACCCCAATTCCTGCGTCTGGCCTTTAAGCCTTCTTCTATAGAATTTAAAAAAATTATTTTGGCAACGCCACAGAGAGGAACATTGAGGCCTATGGATTGACAGAGTAAGCGAGAAGGGTTATGAATAGAAATTTACAGGAATAAGAGGCCTGTTGGGAGATTGGCAGGTTCTTTTTCATTACGGGTTCTATATCGCATAATAAACAACAATTACGGATAGATGCGCTATCATGATGAGCCGTTATCTTGAGAAAGGCGGGGGCTTCGGAAGGACTCAGGGACATCACCTAATAATATTAGGGAGCTTATTTCATTCGTCAATAATCAATCGGTTCCGTGATGCACCATTTTAAATATATCAATAACGAGCTTTTCTGCGAAGATGTTCCGGTGGCAGATATTGCGCACCAGGTGGGGACACCTTTTTACCTTTATTCTCATGCCACACTGAAGCAGCATTTCAGGGCCTTTGACGGCGCATTTTCAGATATTAATCACCTGACCTGTTTTTCCATGAAGTCCAATTCCAACCTTGCTGTCTTAAGACTGTTTGGTCTTGAAGGAGGAGGGGTAGACATTGTTTCAGGTGGAGAATTATACCGCGCCATTAAGGCGGGGATTGACCCGAAAAAGATAGTCTATTCCGGTGTGGGAAAAAGAGATGAGGATATTGAGTATGCGCTCAAGGCAGGCATTTTCATGTTTAATGCCGAATCCGGCCAGGAGATTGTACGACTAAACCATGTGGCAGGAAGGATGGGAATGAAGGCCAGAATCGCCATCCGCGTTAATCCTGATGTTGACCCCAAGACCCATCCTTACATATCAACGGGGCTTAAGGAAAACAAGTTCGGCATAGACATAAATGACGCGCCAAGGCAGTATATGGTGGCGGCAGGGCTTGAGAACCTTGAGGTTGCCGGAGTGGATTGTCACATTGGCTCCCAGTTGACTCAGGTGGGTCCGTTTGTGGATGCGCTCAAAAAGGTAAAGGCTCTGATTTCAGGGCTACGAGATTCCGGCATCAATATCACCTGCCTTGACCTGGGAGGTGGCCTGGGGATTACATATGACAAGGAGGAGCCTCCCCACCCGGTGGAATATGCACATGCTATCAAAGAAGAGCTTAGAGGGTCTGATCTGACCCTGATACTGGAGCCCGGCCGTGTGATTGTCGGAAATGCCGGCATACTGGTTACAAAGGTAGTCTACACAAAAACTACCGGGGACAAGACATTTTTTGTTGTAGATGCAGCCATGAACGACCTGATGAGGCCAAGCCTCTATGACTCATATCACGAGATACAGCCTGTAAAAAGCCTGGGACGTGCAAGGCTGAAGGTGGATATCGTAGGACCTATATGCGAATCAGGGGATTTCTTTGCAAGGTCAAGGGAGGTTGAATCCTTTGAATCAGGTGAATTGATGGCGATTATGAGCGCAGGGGCATATGGATTCAGCATGTCTTCGGTATATAACTCAAGGCCCAGGGCGTGCGAGGTGATGGTGAAGGAAGGTCGCTTTTACACAATAAGGGCCAGAGAGACCTATGAAGATCTTGTCCGGGGAGAGGTTATACCGGATTTTATGGAATCAAACTAGCGGCGAAGCAATGGAACCGATCGAATTCTGGAAGATGAGCGGAAGCGGCAACGACTTTATCCTTATAGACAACAGAGATGGCAAGGTCAGGGATGAAGACATGCGCAGGCTTGTTGAAAGGGTATGCAGGCGCAGGGAGTCTGTAGGTGCCGATGGCGTTATCTTTGTCGTAAAATCCGATAAATATGATTTTGGCTGGCGGTTTTTCAATGCGGACGGATCAGAGGTGGAGATGTGCGGAAACGGCGGCAGATGCGTTTCGCGTTTCGCATTTCTTACTGGGATCGCCGGTCCAAAAATGACCTTTGAGACCATGGCTGGCCCGGTATCTGCGGAAGTAAATGACCGGGTTGTAAAGGTCCTTATGCCCAGGCCCGCCGGGCTGTCGTTGAATATTGAATTGGAAAATTCCGGCAAGTGGAAGTCTGTGGATTTTATCAATACAGGGGTTCCCCATGTGGTGGTGCAGGTTGAAGATCTTGACAACCACCCGGTTTATGAGCAGGGCAGATCTATCCGCTATAATTCTTATTTCGCACCTAACGGCACAAACGCAAATTTTATGAGGGTGACAGGGCCTGACAGCTTAGAGATCAGGACCTATGAGAGGGGTGTAGAAGATGAGACTCTGGCATGCGGCACAGGCTCCATTGCCTGCGCCCTGATGGCCGCTGTTCGTGGCCTGATCAAAGGCTCACCCGTCAGAGTCAGGACCAGGTCCGGGGAAGAACTGATCATCCATTTTAAGAAAGACGGCGACTCATTTGAGTATGTGGAGCTTGAAGGCAATACGTCAGTCATTTACCTGGCCAAACTCAACAGTGAGGCATTATAGAATTAAAAGGAGAATCTATCATGTTTAAAGGATCCATTGTTGCAATAGTAACCCCGTTTAAGGGAGGCAAATTAGACGAGGAGGCCTATCGCCAATTGATAGAATTCCAGATCCAAAACGGCACGAGCGCCATTGTGCCATGCGGCACCACAGGCGAATCGGCCACCCTGGACATTGAAGAGCACAACAGGGTTATCGACGTGGCAATTGAGGCGGTCAACAAGAGGGTCCCTGTCATCGCCGGGACAGGAGGAAACAGCACAAGCGAGGCCATTGAGCTTACCAGGCATGCAAAAAAGGCCGGCGCCGACGCCTCCTTGCAGGTGACGCCATATTATAACAAGCCTACCCAGGAAGGCCTTTACCAGCACTTCAAGGCAATTGCCCAGGCAGTCGCCCTTCCCCAGGTACTCTATAACGTCCCCGGGAGGACCAGTGTCAATATGCTGCCGCAGACCGTGGCAAGACTTGCGGAACTGCCGGAGGTGGTTGCAATAAAAGAGGCGTCAGGGGATCTTGGACAGATGGCCGAGATAATCAGACTCGCAGGGGACAAGATCACCCTGCTTTCAGGTGATGACAACCTGACTCTTCCTATACTTTCAATCGGCGGAAAAGGGGTTATTTCAGTTGTCGCAAATGTCGTGCCCAAAGATACTGCTGATATGCTTGCCGCCTGGGAAAACGGGGATATTGATAAGGCCAGGGAGATTTTTTTCAAACTCCTACCCCTGTGTCAGGCGATGTTTTATGAGACAAACCCGATTCCGGTAAAGACCGCCCTTGCCCTTATGAAAAAGATACAGGGCGAGTTCAGGCTGCCCCTGGTCCCGATGGCGGAGGCCAATATTGAAAGACTGAAAAAGGCGTTGCGAGATTATGGCCTATTATAAAGACATCTTCATCTTGTTTGGGAGGCTAACGTGATAAAGGCAATTGTAGCAGGTGCAGCCGGTCGTATGGGCAAGAGGATCATTGATATGATCCACAAAAATACGGAGATAACCCTGTCAGGGGCCTTTGAAAGACCTGACCATCCAAGCGTGAATGAAGACGCAGGGCTTACGGCAGGCATTGGAGAGATGGGTGTCAGGATTGCAGGATCACTTGCAGATGTCATTGACCAGGGAGATGTGTTGATTGATTTCACCACACCTCAGGCGACCCTTGAAAACATGGCCCTGGCCTCCCCACGTGGTCTTGCAGTGGTTATAGGCACCACTGGCATAACAGGAGATATTCTAAAAGATGTTATGGAGCTTGCCCGAAAAACAAGGTGTGTGTTAGCCCCCAACATGAGCGTTGGAGTAAACGTGATGTTTAAGATCGCCCAGGAGATGGCAAAAATCCTTGGCAAAGACTATGACATGGAGATCCTTGAGGTCCATCACCGTCTAAAAAAGGACGCCCCAAGCGGCACAGCCATGCGTCTTGCGCAGGTGCTGGCGGATACTGTCGGCAGAGACCTTGACAGGGTCGGCATTTACGAGCGAAAGGGAATCATCGGGGAAAGGACCGATGATGAGATCGGCATTCAGACATGGCGGGCAGGCGATATTACTGGTGAACACACTGTAATGTTCGCAGGCATTGGCGAGAGGCTTGAATTAATACACCGGGCACACAACCGGGATAACTTTGCCCGTGGAGCTGTCAAGGCTGCCATATGGGTAATGGGCCAACCGCAAGGCCTGTATGATATGCAGGATGTCCTGGGGCTTAAATAGTGTCCATCCAGAGATGGCTATTTTGCCCAATCTTTGTGTTATACCAAGGTCCAATTTTGAGTTGTTAATTTTTAATTGTGAATTAAGGGAAGAATCCGATTTTAATTAAAAATTCAACAGTTAAAATTAATCATTCGTTATTTATTCCTGCGGTTAAAATCTTCGCATGCCTTGACTTCGGACAAAATATCTCATTTCTGGATGGACACTAAAAAAGAGGTTATTGTTATGGTGGATTTTGAAAAGGCGGCAAGGCTAAAAATACTCCCGCCATATCTGTTTAAGGAAATTGACCGGAAAAAGGCAGAGGTAAAGGCGCGTGGTGTGGATATCATTGATCTGGGCGTAGGAGACCCTGACATCCCAACGCCAACTCATATTATTGATGCCCTGAAAAAGGCTGTGGATAATCCCGCCCACCATCGCTATCCCTCCTATTCCGGGATGAATACATTCAAGGAGGCGGTGGCCCAATGGTATGGAGAGAGGTTTGGCGTAAAACTCAATCCTGATACTGAGGTGGTTTCACTCATTGGGAGCAAAGAGGGGATAGCACATTTTCCACTGGCATTTATCAATCCCGGTGATATTGCACTGGTGCCCACACCTGCATATCCGGTCTATAATATCGCCACACTTTTTGCCGGAGGCAAATCCTATTTCATGCCCCTTGTGAGCAAAAACCGCTTCTTGCCCGATCTCGACGCGATACCGGCCGATATTGCAAAACGCGCCAAGATGATGTTTATCAACTATCCCAATAACCCCACCGCCGCTGTGGCCGAGCCATCTTTTTTCAAGAAAGTCGTGGAGTTTGCAGAAAAAAATGGTATTATTGTCTGCCACGATGCGGCCTATACGGAAATGGCATTTGACGGCTACCGTCCTCCAAGCTTCCTTGAAGTGGCGGGGGCAAAAGATGTGGGGATGGAATTTCACTCGCTTTCAAAGACCTATAACATGACCGGATGGCGCATCGGTTTTGCCGTTGGCAACAGCAAGGCCATCGAAGGCCTGGGCTCAATCAAGAGCAACATTGATTCAGGTGTGTTCGAGGCAGTACAGATGGCGGGCGTTGCAGCCCTGCGCGGGGAGCAGTCCTGTGTCAAAGATATGATAGGTGTATATCAAGAACGCAGAGACCTGATGGTAAGGGGTCTTAATGACGCAGGCCTGGAGGTGGAATCACCAAAGGCGACATTTTATCTGTGGATCAAGGTCCCAAAAGGTTATACATCCGCCAAGGTGGCGACCCGTTTGCTGGATGAAGCCGGGCTTGTAGTTACACCGGGAAACGGATTCGGCGACCCTGGAGAGGGTTATTTCCGGATCGCACTTACGCAGACAAGACAGAGACTTAATGAGGCGGTAGAGAGGCTTAAAAAGATCGGTTTTTAGCAAGACTGGCCTTTTCATATGACCCGGACAGCTTACATCGCAATAGGTTCAAACCTTGGAGACAAGCTTTCAAACTGCCTGAAGGCCATTGAGCTGATTGACGGTATTCCAGGGTGCATGGTCACGGCTAGATCCGGCCTTTTTCGTACCGCCCCTGTTGGTGTGGATGGTCATGACTGGTATGTAAACGGTGTCATTTCAATCTCAACAGAGATCTCGGCCCATCAGTTGTTGGAGAGCCTGCTCTCCATTGAAAAGGACTTGGGCAGGGTAAGAATCAAAAAGTGGGATCCAAGAATCATTGACCTGGATATTCTTTTGTTCGGACGGGATACAATGGATGAAGAGGCGCTTATAATACCACACCCCCTCATGCATCTGAGGAGGTTTGTCCTGGTTCCTCTTGTGCAGATTGCGCCTGATTTTATTCATCCTGTCTTAGATCAAACCATGACAGAATTACTGGCAGGCCTGCGTGATGACGATCAGTCAGTAATCCCTATCAAGGAGAAGTAAATGCTGCGTTTTTTACTATTCATATTTCTTCTCTACCTGCTCTACCGTGTGGGGCGCTGGCTGTTCGGCCCTAATTCAAAAACCATAGGCAAGAAAAATAGCCATGAAACAATTGATGAAATGGTTCAGGACCCTTTTTGTAAGACCTACTTCCCTCTAAGGGAAGCGAAAAAAAGGGAGATAGACGGAAAGTGGTATTATTTTTGCAGTGACTCATGCTATGAAAAGTTTGAAAAACAAATACATGCAAGGGGAGGAATATGAAATTTTTCATTGATACCGCCAACATTGACGAGATCAGAAAGGCAACTGAATTGGGGATGGTTGACGGAGTGACGACCAATCCAAGCCTGGTGGCCAAAGAAGGCAGGGAATTCAAAGGGCTTATCAGGGAAATCTGCGGCCTTGTGGATGGTCCGGTCAGCGCCGAGGTTGTCAGTATTGATGCAGAAAACATGGTCAGGGAATCAAAAGAATTGGCGGAAATTGCCGATAACATAGTTGTCAAGATCCCGCTTATTGAAGAAGGCCTGAAGGCGAGCAGGATTCTTGCAAAAGAGGGTATAAAAACAAACCTGACCCTGTGTTTTTCTCCCTTACAGGCCTTGATGGCCGCAAAGGCAGGGGCAACCTACGTCAGCCCCTTTGTCGGAAGGCTGGATGATATCAGCTCTGTGGGCATGGAACTGGTCGAACAAATTATAACTATCTATGATTCTTATGGATTTGAAACAGAGGTAATTGTGGCAAGCATCAGGAATCCCATCCATGTGCTGGACGCTGCCCTAATGGGTGCGGACATCGCCACCATTCCATTCAATGTCATTCAACAACTGATCAAACATCCTTTGACTGATATTGGGCTCAACAAATTTCTTTCCGACTGGAAAAAGCTTGGGTAGCCATGAATAGGACCTGCATTTTTGCCATAAGCCTTGCCTGTTGTCTGCTTTTTTGCACATCTTCATCAGCAGAAATATACCGCTATGTTGACAAAAACGGCGTCTGGCATTTCAGCAATATCAAGAGCAACAAGCACTACGAGCTTTTTTTATCCGAAAAGTCCAGGGCATGTCTGATCAATGACAACATGTGGGCAAATAAATATGATGACATCATTCGTCAGGTGTCCAGACTCTTCCAGGTGGACAGTTACCTTGTCAAGGCGATCATAAAGGCAGAGTCAAACTTTGACCATAGAGCGTTATCCAAAAAAGGGGCGCAGGGCCTGATGCAGTTGATGCCGGACACAGCCGATGACATGAATGTCAAAGACCCGTTTGACCCCAAGCAGAACATATTCGGCGGCACCAGGTATATCAGCATGCTGCTGAAGCGTTTTAATAATAACAAGACACTTGCCCTCGCCGCTTACAATGCCGGTCCGCAAGAGGTTGAATCACGAAACAGCATCCCGCCATTTCCCGAAACTCACACATTCATTAAGAGGGTGATGGATTATTACAGGGCGTATAACGGGACAACTTTCTAGGAGGCTGTCCTAGGAAGGCTATTTTTCCCAATCTCAGCGTCAGACAAAAATTTTAATCCTCGAAATACTATAATGTATTCCTACGGTTAAAATTTTCATCTTTCTTGATCTCGGAAAAAATATCTCATTCTCAGACAGCCTCCAAAGAAATAAGGCCTGCTTTTCTATTGACAAATTTTCAGCGCTTAGTAGAATAACATTGTTTTGCGGGAATAGCTCAGCTGGTAGAGCCCCACGTTGCCAACGTGGTTGTCGCGGGTTCAAGTCCCGTTTCCCGCTTTCTTTTATCTTTGGTTGCGCCAGTAGCTCAGGTGGATAGAGCAGC
>DIKH01000453.1 GCA_002424495.1 Desulfobacteraceae bacterium UBA5623 | reverse complement strand
CCATCCCTGAAAGGGACATTAAAAAAAAGAAGCAGGTAAAATCGTATGGTCAAAAAAATAAACCGAAGGGAATTCGTAAAGTATGTGTCGATCGGAATTGCCGGGGGATCCATGTTCCTCAAATCCGGTAATTCGCTGGCCGGGCGGATGGGCGGCGGAGGCATGGGTGGCGGAGGCATGGGGTAACAATTTAGAGGAATTGTGAAATCTGAACTTTATAAGGAGTTACATTATGAAGTCAATTAGCGTTTTCTTTGAGAATCAAAATCGTCAATGCCGAAGGCTTAATTCATTATACCGGGTGACGGCTGCTTTTACTTTTATATGGCTGGCCTTGCTCTTACTTAGTCCTTCCGTTTCGGGGGCGACCAGTTGGACGGTGCTGGGCTGGAACAATCTGGGTATGCACTGCATGGATGCGGACTTTTCGGTATTTTCAATCCTTCCGCCTTACAATACGGTCAATGCCCAGCTTATTGATTCCAACGGACATCTGGTTACTGAGGCCACTGAATTGATATTGACCTATCAGGCCGTCGCCGATCCCGGCGGTTCAATCAACATCACATCCATTGGCAAGACCAATTTCTGGCAATTCGTGCCGGCCCTATTCGGTCTTGCTCTCGATCCTGACATGGGCCTTCCGGTACCTGGTCCTGACTCGTACTCTATGCCCGGCGCCGGAAACATGCCGCAAGCGATTGGTTTTGAGTCAACTGGTGATTGGTATGCAGCCTATGGCATCCCGATCACGCCTTATGACGACGCATTAAAAAAGAACCCCTACCCCATGATGCGGCTGGTGGCCAAAACCGGCGCGGGCGCGACCCTGGCCAATACCGACATTGTGCTGCCTGTCTCCGACGAGATGGACTGCCGCGTCTGCCACTCTTCCGGGTCAGGCCCGGCAGCACAACCTGCCGCAGGCTGGGTAAACGACCCGAATGAGCAACGTGATTATCGCCTGAATATCCTGAGCCTGCACGATGACCTTTGGCTTGGCAAAGCAATCTACACTGACGCCCTCAATGCCGCCGGTTACAACAGTAACGGACTGTTTTATACCGCCGCCAATAACAACACTCCTATTCTCTGCGCCGCGTGCCATTTGTCCGAGGCCTTACCGGGGAGCGGGCAGGCGGGCATTTGTCCATTGACCGAGGCAGTGCACGGGTTGCATGCGGCAGTGACTGATCCGGCCAACGGGATGACTCTCAATGCCAACGAAAACCGCTCGGCGTGCTACCGGTGCCATCCCGGCTCCGAGACAAAATGCCTGAGAGGTGTTATGGGGAGTGCCGTTGCAGCCGATGGCACGATGGCGATGCAGTGCCAAAGCTGCCACGGTTCAATGAGCGATGTCGGCGCATCCGACCGGGTCGGTTGGCTGATGGAGCCTAACTGTCAGTCCTGCCACACTGGAGATGCTGTGAACAATAACGGTCAAATCCGTTACACTTCCGTTTTCAGCTCAACGAATGTGATGCGTGTTGCAGTCAATCAAACCTTCGCCACCAATCCCGACACACCTCTGCAAGGCCTGTCATTATACCGTTTTTCCCGCGGGCACGGCGGATTGTATTGTTCCGCGTGTCATGGCTCGACGCATGCCGAGTTTCCTGCCGGTCATGCCAATGACAACATCTCAAGCATTCAGCACCAGGGCCATGCAGGCATGATGGTTGAGTGCAATTCGTGTCATGGTTCACAGCCTTCCACGGTTAATGGCGGCCCGCACGGTTTGCACCCGCTTGGCCAGACATGGGTCGACAGGCATGCCGATGTGGTCGAAGACAGCCATGGTGTACAATGCAGGACATGCCACGGCATGGATTATCTCGGTACTGTTCTATCGCAGGCACAGGCCAATCGCTCAATCAGTGCACTTGGCACGAAGTCCTTTTGGCGAGGATTTAGGATCGGTTGTTACACTTGTCATGATGGTCCAGGCGATGACGATGCCAATCCAAATCACCCGCCCGTTGTCGGCAATGCCTCTGTTACGGCGGCCTCTGGCACTCCTGTTGCCGTCGCCTTGACCGCAAAGGACACAGACCGTGATGCCTTGATGTTTCGTCTGGTTTCTCAGCCTGCCAACGGCACGGTCGCGCTGATCGGCACAGCGGCCACATACTTTCCTGATGCCGGCTATGTTGGAGGTGATTCATTCACATTTGCGGCAAATGACGGCCAGACAGATTCAAACCTGGGTACCATTTTTATTACTGTAGGGGGGAGCCAGTGCATATACTCTATTTCACCGGTAAGCCGGTCTGTTACGGCATTGGCCGGCTCCGGCAAGGTTAAGGTTACGGCGGAGCGCGGCTGCGCGTGGAGTGCCGCCAGCAATGCAGGCTGGCTCCCAATCAGCTCCGGAGGAAGTGGAACAGGCAAGGGCAAGGCCGTCTACAATATGACGCCCAACAGCAGCGTACTCGCCCGCAGTGGGACTCTCACAGTCGCAGGGCAAACCTTTACGGTGACACAGGCTGGCTCCCAGGTGGATGCTACCGGTGAATGGGCGTCGAATTTTACCCAGACCGGCAAGTTTTCCCCGCAAACCAGTATCAGGATCAGGACAACATTCACAGTGCTGAACCAGACTGGGGCGGGAATGCCGCGCAGTGCGCTTGAAGTCTTTCTCTCGGATGATGCAACCTTGAATCCTGCCTCTGATCTGCTGCTAAAGAACTACAAAATCGGGAAGATTGGTGCGGGAAAGGAAAGGGTGAAAAAGTTAAGCCTAAAGTTGCCCAAGGGCGTCAGCGCCACCGGCAAGCATATCATAGCCCTTGTGGATGCGGATGACGTGTTGCCTGACATGGATGACACCAACAACATAATCCCTTTTGGTCCGTTACCCTGAGCGAATAAGCCGGCCATGGCCGGCGGTGGTTGGAGATAAAAAAATCAACAAGGAGGTTGTAATGGCCACAGAAAATAGACAGCCAAAATGGACATACAGGAGATGATGTAGATTATTTATACTCGGAAGCGATGGTGAGTTGATAGGCACTAACAGTTACATTATTGCAGCGAAATATGAGGCCGTTCAACTCTATATGCAATTTTCCGAGACTACGGATAATGAAAAAATCGTTCTTGAAAATATTGTAGTGCAGAGCGCTCTCAGTGCAAGAAGCTCATAACTTCCACCATTCCTTTTGTCATTTTGAGTACCCTAATGGCAGATGAAAATGAACTACAGATCTAGAAAAACAAAAATACATAATTTATCCCATCGTCAACATGAATTCCATGCAGTAAATTCGGAAGTATTGTTTAAAACCAATGAAGGGGGGACAAAATCATATTGCGCTACTGTTACCACACCTTAAGACTTATTTTATGATCAAAATATCGGGGGAGAAATCTATGAAACGAATGCTGCTGATCCTATCATTTTTTGTATGGGCCATGGAGACGCCCGCCTATGCAAAGATCATCACACAGACAGCGCCCTATCAGCATCAGGGCATAAAGCATACAGGATACCTTGCCTATGACGATGCCTTTCAGGGAAAGCGTCCCGGGGTCCTGGTGGTCCACGAGTGGTGGGGGCTCAATGAGTATGCCCGATACCGTGCCGAAAAACTGGCGGGAATAGGATATGTGGCTTTTGCCTTGGACATGTATGGTGAAGGCAAAGTGACGCAGAATCCCAAGGAGGCCTCTGAGTGGTCCAAGCAGATAACGGCCAATGCGCGGCAATGGCAGCAAAGGGCGCGGGCAGGGCTCGATGTCCTCATGAAGGACCCGAGAGCGGATCACAACCGGATAGTTGCGATCGGATACTGTTTCGGCGGTTCCACAGTGCAGCAATTGGCTTACAGCGGAGCGCCGGTGAAAGCCGTGGTGAGCTTTCACGGCTCGCTTCTTCTCCCTGAGGGCAGCCAGGCAGGACAGACCATGGCCAAGATGCTGATTTGCCATGGAGCTGCAGATCCCTTTATTCCCTTGAATGCCGTGCAAGACTATATTTCAGGAATGAAAGAATCTGGCCTGGACTGGCAGTTGATCATCTACAGCGGGGCGAAGCACAGCTTCACCAACCCTGGCGCAGACAGAGCCGGAATGGAGGGGGTGGGCTACAATAAATCCGCGGATGAGCGGTCCTGGCGCCACATGGAGCAGTTTTTTGATGAACTGCTGGGAATGAATTAATGTGCCCATTGAGAAACATTCCCGCCATTTTATTGGGCTTGTCGATGGCTGATATCCCATTGCCTCCAGATGAGGAGGATGCTGTTCAAACTGAAGGTTACGAGATGGAAGCTTTATCTATTTGATATTCAATGTGTTATATGGTACTAATAACCAAAGCTTGGCAAGGCTGCCTAGCGCTGATGGCAAGAAATATATCGGTCTTTATTAAAAACTTTTTCCGTAGTATAAAGAAGCCATAGAAGGATCTTATTTTTCATACATGTCATAACCAGTTCTTACTCCTGGATTTTTCGTGAGAAAAACGTTTCCCTGGCAACTATCAACCAGCGTCAAAGCGCCCTCAATTTTTTATCAGACAACCCTTGTCAGAGGTCAGAATGCGCTGAAAATCCCAAGAAACAGGCGAATTGAAAAACTACCCGTGGTATTATCAAAAGGTGAAGTTGGCGTTGTTTTGAATAAAGTTCAGAATCTGAAACATCGGTCCATCCGGACTTTTTGACAAAAAGGTGCGAATCCAGCTGCTCGGGAGAGCAATCGCTCTTTAGAATGCGGCAATCTTTTTGTCATATGTTTTGGCATCAAGAATAATTTCGATTTAAAAAAGTCATGTTTATTAGTATAATAAATTGGACAAATCAGGTTAAAACCAAATGAGAAAAAATATTAAAGTATTTGTTTCCAGCATCGTTTTTCTTTACGGATTGGCTATGTTCGATTTTTCCAATGCCGCCTGGACGGATAATCCCGTGCCCGTGAACGGTAACGCGACAGACCCCAATGAACATCACAACAGCGGCCATAAAAGAATCGCCAGAATAAACAACGTGACCTTTGTGTTGACACCCGACGGTAGTTCGGAAGAGGCGATTTGGAAAAGTTCAAATAACGGCCGATCCTGGGAAAGATTCGGGGTCAGTTCGTCAAGCGCCTATTCTGGATCTCTAATTTCAGGCGCCAATGAAACGATCTATCATTTTTATCGCGAGGGAAGAATAATTTATATGCGAAAGTTTAGATATAATGAAACAGTTTTCCCATCAAGAGAAACCGTATATTCTGCGCCTGCGGAAGGAACTCATGGCGCCTATAATATGTTGACCGCAATAGTTGATGGCAACGGAAATTTGTATGTTGCTACACATTGGGACACAGGAGGCGGACAAGACAGTCTTTTTATATTCAGATCCTCTGATGAAGGTGAAACCTGGCAAGGACCATATACAATCGCGTCTGGAGATGGTGATCATTCCTATGGATTTGTAAGCCTGGAAGTTAATATTGATAACATTATTGTTGCTGCTTACTCAGAGTGGGGTTCGGAATCATCTTATTTTGCAAAATCAGATGACCCCGGTCAAATTTGGAAAACACAGGATGTTACTACCGGCGAACCCGGCGTTATTTATAATCCTCATATTCTTCCGGTTGGTTCAAATAATATTTTTATCTTTGCCCAAAGAGATGGGTCAGCTTCTAGAGGCTTAGTATTCAAACGCTCAACGAATCTGGGCGCTTCCTGGGGAGCTTGGACATTGATAGATCCGACCTGCGGATATGCCGATCCAGGAGCAGGTCTTGGAAGCGACACAAGTACGATCTATGTCGCTTTTCGTTCGAGTAATGGCACCGGGGTAACTTCCGGTACTTGCGGCGATCAAAGCCGCTCAAGGTTGGCTGTTTCTCGAAATTTGGGGCAAAGCTGGAGTTTTCCGGATGATAACTATGACGCGGCTAGAACCGGTACGAGAAATAATGTGAGATATCAAACCTGGTTTAATTATGGCGGACCGTTGGAGTGGATATGGATGCAGTATGCGGACAGTTCAGGCGCCAGCAGGCCTATATATTATGATGTCAATCTTGACGAGTCAATTGATGGAGGTGATATCTCTGGACAAACTGCGGGCCCAAGGTGCGTGAGTCAAAAACTCAAGACCGCCAGCGCACTGTGCGCCGCCCTGACCAACTGCTGGGTAAAGGAAATAAAGGAAATAATAAAAGATAAGTATCCGGTTGAGGAATTTACTGATAAGGCAATACTAAAGTTTAAGACCAGTTGGGGTAAGGCGCAGTCCAAGGCTGTTAATAAAGGAATAAATTGCGATGCC
The DNA here is from genome assembly GCA_002424495.1 of Desulfobacteraceae bacterium UBA5623. Classification (GTDB taxonomy): domain Bacteria; phylum Desulfobacterota; class DSM-4660; order Desulfatiglandales; family Desulfatiglandaceae; genus UBA5623. The sequence goes on along the minus strand of DIKH01000453.1, from coordinate 791 downwards.
GGCTCAGAGGAAGAAATTGGATCAACGATTGATGTTGCATTTGAAGATATTTACGAACAGATTTACGGCTATACAATTCTGGAAAACGAGGACATCACCAAATTAAAGGACTACATCAACTTAGGCGGCGACCTGTTGAAAGCCGCGGGAAAAAGATGCAGCAGTTTACTTAAAGCGGATAGCGCATACGTCAAGGATAAATCCGCAGACAGGGACACCAGGCTTGGCACAGCAAAAACAATGCGGACCAGGCATTCTCTTATAGCTTTATTAAGATGAAATCCAAGGCGATTAAAAAGGGACTTACCTTTGATGATGTTTCCATAAAGACTGATCTTGAAGGCGCTATAAATGACTTGGAATCGGATATCCTTTCCGCTATGGGAGTGACAGTGCCATAAGGGATATGTTACGTATAGCTGGTATTTATACATACCAAAGCTCAACTCTCTCCAGCTTCTGGATGCCAGAACAATCATTGAATTTGGACGGCAAGAAAATCAGAAACCTGCCAATTCCGAAAGAATCCTTTATAAAGTTAGGTGGTTGGCAGGGAGATGCGATCTGGCAAGGAACATTCATTTTGAAATCAGACCTGGAATCCACAACATCTTATGGTCACTTTTGAATCACAAAGAAGATAGTCTACCATCAGCAATTAACTTTCTGACTTTTTTCTCACCTGATTTCAAAAAACGTCCAAAATATCTGTGATATTCCGTATGGGAACGAGGGCTTCCCTACGCAGTAAAGAATACAGCTTTTTTTAACTAGTGCCCATCCAGAAATGC
>DIKH01000300.1 GCA_002424495.1 Desulfobacteraceae bacterium UBA5623 | reverse complement strand
CCATTGCGCATAACTGCTCTTTTGTAGCCAGAGGCTTTGCCGGGGACATAAAGCATCTGCAGTCCCTTTTGATGGAAGCGATCAAACATCCGGGTTTGTCCTATGTTGAAGTGCTTCAGCCATGTATCACATGGGGGACCCACCCGGTAAGCTGGTATAAAGAAAGGGCCTACAAACTAGGAGACGATTATGACCCGGGCAACCGCGATGCGGCTTTGGCAAAAGCGCTGGAGACCGACGACAGGTTTCCCACGGGAATCCTGTTCCAGAGTGCGCCGCGCGAAACCTTTGCCCACCGGTTCCGGAAAGAGATCACCGATAAGCCGTTTGCCGGGTTGAAACCTGTTTCTCAAGAAAGAATAGCTGGATTTTTGTCCAATTTACGTTGAGGTTGAGGCTCTAAAATGTCAAACCATTGGGCAATACAATACGGCATGAGCGATCGCCTGGGAGGATCTAGGATATGGAAAATATGAATACCGTGCAACCTCTGTTTCCCCATTTGCCGGAACGTCTTAACGGCCTGGAGGAACTGGCGGAAAATCTTTGGTGGAGCTGGAATCCGGGCGCACGAATGCTCTTTAAGACACTCGACCGGCAGGCCTGGAAGGAAAGCGGCCACAACCCGGACAAGATGCTCAGGGAGTTGCCCCGCGAGCTTCTGGAAAAGGCCGCCTCCGATGCCGGCTACGTTCGCAGGTACGATGACGTGATGGAGGTGTTCCGTAACTACATGCAACAAAAGCAATGCCACCTGCTGGAGCCTGTTTCCCTGGATCACAAGTATGCCGTGGCCTACTTTTCCGCCGAATACGGTCTCCATCGCTCCTTACCCTTTTATGCCGGCGGATTGGGTTTCTTGGCAGGAGATTACATAAAAGAATGCAGCGACTTATGTGTTCCTCTGGTGGCTGTGGGGTTCATGTATCCGGAGGGCTATCTACGGCAACAGATCCGGGATGACGGGTGGCAGGAAAATCTCGTCGAGGCCATCAACCGCGAGGCCGCACCTATTTCCAAGGTGATGGGCGCGGATGGACATCAACTGGTTGTCAAAGTTCCCCTGACAGATCCCCCCATCCATGTTGCGGTGTGGAAAGTCGCGGTCGGACGTATTTCCCTCTACCTGATGGACACGGATGTCAAAATCAACGATCCCTGGAACAGAGGCATCACCGCCCGGCTTTACATCGGCGATCTTGAGCAGCGCCTGCGCCAGGAAATCGTCTTGGGGCTCGGTGGCGCTGAGGTGCTCAAGACTTTAGGCATAGATCATTACCTCTTACACTTTAACGAGGGCCATGCGGCATTCGCTCTTTTGGAACGTATCAGGGCACATGTGAAAGCGGGCAAGGATTTTGCAGCGGCCTGCGAAAAATATATCAAGGCCACTATCTTCACAACGCATACCCCGGTTGCTGCAGGTCACGATGTCTTTCCTTTTCAGTTGATCGAAAAGTATTTTCATTCCTACTGGCCTGACCTGAGTCTTGATCGCAACGGGTTTTTCCAATTAGGAATCCATCCGGAAAAACCTGGTGCAGGATTCAACATGACAGCCTTTGCCCTGAGGTTGTCCGGTTGCCGGAACGCTGTGAGCAAACGCCACGCCCAGGTCTCCAGACAGATGTGGCGGAGTTTATGGCCCGGCGTGCCGGAAGATCAGGTCCCCATAGATTACGTCACCAACGGAGTCCACGTGCCCACCTGGATAGAGCCAAAGATGAAGCTTCTGCTGGACAAATACCTCGGGTCCGATTGGCTGGACAGGCATGACGATCCGGCCACATGGCAGCTTCTCGACAACGTCCCCGACACCGAGTTGTGGCAGACGCACTACTGGCTCAAGGTGAAACTGATAGATGCGATCCGGGAACGCACACGCCAACGCTGGGCCAATGGGGATGCCAGTGCCTCCATCATGCTTACCGGCGGCGCTTTTCTGGAACCCTCGGTTCTTACACTAGGCTTTGCCCGCCGGTTTGCCACTTACAAAAGAGCCCTGTTGATCTTCCAGGATCTTGAGCGCCTTAAAAAACATTTAAAGGACCGCTGGCGCCCCATACAGATCATTTTTGCCGGCAAGGCCCACCCGGCGGACGATCCCGGCAAACGGCTTTTGCAGAACCTGATCAACCTGGCGCGCAATCCGCAGCTTGGGGGCAGAATCGCCTTTGTGGAGGATTATGGCGAACAACTTGCCCAGTACCTGGTGCACGGGGTGGATATATGGCTTAACAATCCGCTGCCGCCTTTCGAGGCCTGCGGGACCAGTGGCATGAAGGCTGTACTTAACGGTGTCCCCCACTTGAGCATATCAGACGGTTGGTGGGTGGAGGGTTTCAACGGGAAAAACGGTTGGGCCGTGGAACACGACGGAGACTCCGCAGATCCGGATAGCAGCGATGCCGAAAAGATTTACCGTCTTCTGGAAGATGAGATCATACCTCTTTATTACAGGATGTCTGAAAACAGTATTCCCCACGAATGGGTCCGGCTGATGAAGGAATCCATTAAAAGCAATGCTGCCGGATTCTCTGCCCGCCGGATGGTAAAGCAATACATTGAAAAGTTCTATTCCAAAAGTATCGAAGGGGCTTTAAAGGATTAGCAAGGTTATTATCGCTCCATGCCGCGAGCCGCTGATCAGCCTGATGGGCAATCTCTCATACAGGGCCAATCTCCGGCTGAACCGCAAGACATATGTGGACTTCAAATCCTATGTAAAAAGGATGGGGTTTAAAAGGAGGTTATCGTCATGTCTTTTAAAGAGAATCTAAAGGCCAAAATCAGGCTTGACAGGCTCCTGCAAAAACTCGTTTCCACAATTCGAGAACCTCCGGGACAGCAGTGGTTGGACAAGGTGCTCACCCAGCAGCTTTTCGATATGACCGATTTTGAGCACAGAAAGGTTCGCTCTCTACACCTTTACATCCGCCCTCTGAAAGGTGAGATCATGGAAATTGCAGTGTTCGACAATGAATTGGCTATCTACAACACTACTGTAGATGACGTGGCCCTTCGCAAAAATCCCAACTGGCAAGAAATGGTTAGCATTAAAAATATTAAAAAAATTATGAACGATCATGATGTAATTATAAGTAAGGGCAAGGAGTCACTTAAGAGATTACACGCCAATGCCCTGGCGCTGCTGGATCTCACCTATACCAGGGATGATCTGGCGCTGCTGCTGGAAGAAGCACGCCAGGGGCTGGAACGTAAATCCATTGCTCAGATACAGGAACTCTTTGATCTCTTTTTCGGACTGCTGGATTTTGAACCCGTGTCTTTTGGGGTTCCGGAACTGGATTTACAGACCTTTGGAAGGCCAAAGGTTTACGGCGGCGCTGTTCCCGCGTTTGATCATCTCATCCTGTTCGACGAAAAAACCATGTCATTAGGCCTGAAAAAAGGGGTTTTTTCACCACAGAGCGATTCAGGCCTCGCGTGGGTAGTGCAGTATGCCCAAAATAAAAAGATAGCCGATCTACAAGGCATAGCTGTTTTCGAATTCCTGGCTGAACTGGCTATGGAAAAACAGAGCGGAAAAAAGTCGTAGAGAATAACGGCTTGATTTCATAAAGGGTTATACCTACAAGCAGTTAACCGAAACATCAATGGACTATCAAAACGTTACAATTTAACCACTGTTATTATATTGCTCTCTTATCCCAAAATTAACTGAAGCTGGTATCTCTAATTGTGATCTCATCTTTTAGTGCCGCCGCTCATACTCGCCTTCATATAGGAAATATGTGAATAACCTCAAGGTTCATTTCAAACCAACGCCAACTCCAGTTTATGTTTTCGTTTCTCCCAATCCGGCATTACTTTTCCTAACATCTTATAAAATCCAGAATTGTGGTCTGGATACATTAAATGGCAGAGTTCATGGGTTACCACATACTCAATACATTCCCTGGGCGCTCGTATCAAATCTGTATTCAACGTCAGTAATCCTTTCTTGGACATGCTTCCCCAGCGCTTACGCATAATCCGGATCTGAATCCGTGGTTTGCTCGGCATAATTTTTTGAAAATATGACCATTGTTTCTCAAATGCCTCGGTGAACTTTTTTCGTGCTTTATGAATATACCACTCATTCAAGAGGGCCTTGATTTTTTCGAAAATTACATTCCCGTTTACTGTTATCAGAAAAAAACCTCGAACTAGCGTTATGTTATCTCTGTCCCCTTTAAGGATTTTGAGACGATAACGTTTTCCCAGATAAAGATGGGTTTCTCCGCCCACGTATTCCTGTGGGGGGTTCTGGGTTCAAATTGGAGAAAATAGTCCTGTTGCCGTTTAATCCACCTTGCTCGTTTAATGTCCCTTTCAGGGATGGT
>DIKH01000374.1:1999-3197 GCA_002424495.1 Desulfobacteraceae bacterium UBA5623 | reverse complement strand
ATCATAGATCAGATCATTACCTGTTCAGGGTTCGGGCCGTCTGATCTGGTATTGGAGATAGGTCCCGGACAGGGTGAACTGACGTTACCCCTGGCCAGGTTGGCCGCCCATGTTGTTGCCATTGAGAAAGACGAGCGGCTTATCCGCCTGCTTAATAACAAACTGTCAAGGGAAGGGCTTTCAAACGTAACTCTTGTAAACCAAGACGTCCTCAACTGGGATTTCAGTGAGATAGATGCCTATTCAACGACCAGGATCAGCACGATTGGGAACCTCCCCTACAACATATCAACACCGATTCTGGAAAGACTGATTGAACATCGTAAGCGACTGGGCAGGGCGATCCTGATGTTTCAGCTGGAGATTGCGGAGAGACTGACTGCCCCCCCGGGCGACAGGACATACGGCGCAATGTCAGTGCTGATCCAGTATTATGCCCACGCCGTAAGGCTTTTTAAGGTATCAAGGGCCGCATTTTTCCCAAAACCAAAGGTGGATTCCATGGTAGTGGAACTCAATTTTGAAGCTCCATATCCAATACGTGCATCTGATGACGGTCGCTTTAAAAAGGTGGTCAGGGCGGCCTTTTCCCACCGGCGAAAGACCGTCTTGAATTCTTTGGCCGGCTCTTTACCATTGTTGGATCGTCAGTTAATCCTAACCGTTTTAAATCAGTGCGGGATTAATCATGTGCTGCGTGCGGAAACCTTGAGCATTGATGATTTCTTGCGCCTGACATCTGTCTTGGAATTGACAGGTATGCAGGATTAATGATAAGTTCATCCTTCATTTCAACCCGGGGATTTTCCATGAAAGTTATTGAGTCAATCAGCGAAATGCAAAGAGAGTCTGATAGCCTGAGAACGGCAGGACATATCATATCCGTTGTCCCGACCATGGGCTTTCTGCACGAGGGTCACCTGGAGCTTATGCGTGTTGCAAAAAGGCATTCGGATAAGGTATTGATGACTCTTTTCGTCAATCCCACTCAATTTGGCCCATCTGAAGACTTTGAAGCCTATCCCAGGGATACTGAGGGTGACCTTGAAAAGGCCCGAAACGTGGGTGTGGACATTGTCTTTATGCCGGCTGCTAAAGAGATGTATCCGGAGGGTTGTCAGACAACCATTAAAGTTGAAAGGATCACCCAGCCCCTTTGCGGTCGTTCAAGGCCCGGTCATTTTGAGGGCGTCACAAC
>DIKH01000374.1:0-1946 GCA_002424495.1 Desulfobacteraceae bacterium UBA5623 | reverse complement strand
ATCATCGGTGTTCCCACTGTCAGGGAGCCTGATGGGCTTGCCATGAGCTCCCGCAACAGCTATTTGAATCCGGGAGAGAGGACCTCAGCCCTTTGTCTCAAAAAATCCCTGGATATGGCCATTAAGATGTTTCAAGAAGGAGCAAAAGACGCCGGCATTATCAAGGAGGCCATTGAATCGCTTATCCAGGCTCATCCCTTCACCAATATTGACTATGTTTCGCTCTGCAATCCCATGACGCTTGAAGAGGTTGAAACACTTAAAGACGAAACCCTCCTGGCCATTGCAGTCAGGGTCGGAAAGACTAGATTGATTGATAATTGTTTGATCCGCTAGGGGGCTTTCAGTATCCAATTACACTTTTTCCGGTTAAAAGGAGTTCTCGATGAAATCAGCAAATTTTCTATTCACTTCTGAGTCGGTAACAGAAGGGCATCCTGACAAGATTGCAGATCAGATATCAGACCATATTCTGGACAAGATGCTTGAGCAGGACCCGAAATCGCGGGTTGCCTGCGAGACCCTTGTAACCACAGGCCTTGCCATGATCGCAGGTGAAATTACGACCAGCGCATACGTGGACATGCCGGAAATAGTAAGGCATACGATCAAGGATATCGGCTACAGCAACTCATCCATGGGATTTGACTGGGAGACGTGTGCTGTCATTTCAACAATAGACAAGCAATCCTCTGACATTGCAATTGGTGTTGACGGTAAAGGTCTTTTTAAGGAACAGGGAGCTGGCGATCAGGGGCTTATGTTTGGCTATGCATGCAAGGATACGGAGACCCTCATGCCCATGCCCATCTATCTGGCCCACCGGCTGACGCAGAGGTTGTCATACGTGCGCAAGTCAGAACAGTTACCCTGGCTTAGACCGGACGGAAAATCCCAGGTGACCGTGGAATATGTTGATGGAAGGCCTACAAGGATACACACAGTGGTAATCGCCGCGCAACATGATCCGGATGTGGATTATGATACCATTCGTGAGGCGATTATCGAGCAGGTGATCAGAGAGGTTATCCCCAGGGAGATGCTAGACAACAACACCCAGTATTTCATAAATACAACCGGCAGGTTCGTTATAGGAGGCCCCCAGGGGGATTGCGGATTGACAGGTCGTAAGATCATCATGGATACATATGGCGGTTTCGGGTATCACGGCGGAGGGGCCTTTTCCGGAAAAGACCCATCCAAGGTGGACAGAAGCGCTTCATATATGTGCCGTTATGTAGCCAAAAACATAGTGGCCGCTGGACTGGCGGAAAGATGTGAGATACAGGTGGCTTACACCATTGGCAGGGCACAACCGGTTTCACTTCTTGTCGGCGCATACAGCACAGGAGTGGTTTCAAGTCAGGAATTGACGGAGATCATAAAAAAGGAATTTGATTTGAGGCCGGCGGCGATTATTGAAAGGCTCGACCTGTTAAGGCCGATATACAGGAAGACTTGCAACTACGGACACTTTGGAAGAGAACTCCCTGAATTTTCGTGGGAAAAGACCGACATGATAAGCACACTTAAAAGTGCCGTAAAATAAAGACGCGGCTATTAATAAAACACCGAAACCGTTCGCGGGTCACGGCTGCGTGTTGAAGAAAACTTAAATTCATATTACTAGGTTATATTTATGGATTACGATATCAGGGACATCTCTCTGGCGGACAAGGGGCGGTTAAGAATTGAGTGGGCAGCCATGAGCATGCCTGTCTTAAAAATCATAATGGAGCGCTTTTCACAGGAAAGGCCATTATCCGGGATTAGGCTTTCCGCATGCCTGCACGTGACAACAGAGACCGCCGGTCTTGTAAAGGCCCTTAAGGCCGGGGGCGCGGATGTCGTTGTCTGTGCATCAAACCCGCTTTCAACCCAGGATGACGTGGCAGCCTCTCTTGTTGCAGACGACGGGGTGCCTGTTTTTGCAATAAAAGGCGAAG
>DIKH01000294.1:14378-21530 GCA_002424495.1 Desulfobacteraceae bacterium UBA5623 | reverse complement strand
CTAACCAAACTGAACTACGCCCCCGTGGTAGGCGGAACAGGGCTTGAACCTGTGACCCCCGGCTTGTAAGGCCGGTGCTCTCCCAACTGAGCTACCCGCCCAATTGAAAATTGCATAGGTAACAAGTTTATCTATATCTGTCAACATTATTTGCAACAAACAAACTATAAATTTAAGAGACTTTTTAGCCCTGCCCTTTCAATGAGCAGTCACTGCGGGCGCAACAGCACCTTCGCCCTGCATCAGATCCTTGATGGAAAAGGTCCGGCATTCTTCTTCCGGCGCAAAAAGCTCTTCTCCTTCCTCAAGAACAAGGGCATTCTTAAGCACCTCATCCATATTATCAACCAGGATAAGTTCAACCTTTTTTAGAATTTTATTTGGTATCTCATCAATATCTTTCTTGTTTTGCAAGGGAATGAGAACCTTGGATATCATCCCGCGATGGGCGGCAAGGATCTTCTCTTTTAGCCCTCCAATAGGAAGTACTGTCCCACGCAAAGTTATCTCACCTGTCATGGCAATGTCACGATTTACTGGCTTTCTCAGCAAGGCCGAAATTATTGTTGTCGCAATGGTGATGCCGGCTGAAGGACCGTCCTTTGGAATTGCCCCTTCAGGCACATGTACATGGATATCAACCTTCTCATAAAAATTATCAGGAAGCTTTAACTGTCTTGCCCGTGACCGCACATAGCTTATAGCTGCCTTGGCAGATTCCTGCATTACCTCTCCCAGTTTCCCAGTAAGAGACAGGTTCCCTTTGCCGGGCATTATGGTTGTCTCGGTCTGGAGTAGTTCCCCTCCAAATTCAGTCCATGCAAGACCGGTGGCAACACCGATCAAATCCTTTTCTTCTGCACGTCCATAACGGTATTTGGTAACGCCAAGATACTTGTTGATTGACTGGGCCGTTACAGAAATTTTTGAATCTTCACCGCACTTGACCACCTCTCTTGCAACCTTTCTGCATATCGAGGAGATTTCCCGTTCGAGATTCCTGACACCAGCCTCTCTGGTGTAGTTTCTGATTATATTCAGGATAGCAGTATCAGAAAAAGAGATATTTTCAAGTTTGAGGCCGTTTTCATTTACCTGCTTTTTAACAAGAAACTGTTTTGCGATATTGAGTTTTTCCAGTTCCGTATACCCGGGAAGCCTGATAATCTCCATCCTGTCCTGAAGAGGCAGAGGAATGTTATGCAGGTTGTTCGCCGTGGTGATAAAGAACACATCCGAAAGATCATAATCCAGATCCAGGTAATGGTCATTAAATGCAAAATTCTGTTCCGGATCCAGGACTTCCAGCAGCGCTGCAGAGGGATCTCCCCTGAAGTCCGTACTCATCTTGTCCACTTCATCAAGGCAAAAAACCGGATTATTGGATTTGGCCTTTTTGAGAAATTGTATAATTTTTCCGGGCAGTGCACCTATGTATGTCCTTCTGTGTCCCCTGATTTCCGCCTCATCCCTGACACCCCCAAGAGAAAGACGTATGAAATTCCGTCCTGTAGCCCTGGCGACCGATTTTGCCAGAGAGGTCTTGCCCACCCCGGGAGGTCCGACCAGACAAAGTATGGGGCCTTTTATTTTCTTTGTAAGGCTCTGGACAGCCAGGTATTCCAGTATTCGCTCTTTTGGTTTTTCCAGGCCGTAATGATCTTGATCAAGGATGTCTTCGGCCTCTTTAATGTCCAGCTTCACTCTTGTCTTGTCATGCCAGGGCAGAGAGATTATCCAGTCAATATAGTTTCGCACGACCGTCGCCTCAGCAGACATAGGGGACATCATCTTCAGTTTCTTAAACTCCTGCCTGACCCGGGCGTTGGCCTCCTTGGACAGCTTTTTCTGCTTGATCTTCTTTTCCAGTTCGTCAAGCTCTGCCTTGTGGCTGTCCTGTGTGCCCATCTCCTTGTGAATCGCCCGCATCTGCTCATTGAGATAATAGTCCTTTTGGGTCTTTTCCATCTGCTTCTTGACCCTTTTCCTCAGACGTTGCTCAAGCTTAAGGATGTCTATCTCGCCCACAAGCTTTGCGTAAATACCCTCAAGGCGCTGATTCAGGTCTTCAAGCTCGAGGAGCTTTTGTTTTTCAGTCCCCTTCATCGTCAGATACCCTGCAACCGTATCGGCCTGACGGACCGGGTCCTCAATGGAGGTTACAGCAGAGACAATTTCCTGACTGATCTTTTCGTTCAGTTTGGCATACTCTTCGAAGCTGGCGCTGATGCTCCGCATAATTGCCCTGGTCTCAAGATTGGCATCATAGCTGCTCTTGAGCTTGCTGACCTCGACCATGAAAAATTCCTGTTTATCAACGAAATTCTCGATCCTTCCCCTTTCCTTCCCTTCAATAAGCGCCTTTACCGTGCCGTCGGGAAGCTTGAGTAACTGAAGCACAGTGCCGAGTGTTCCAACCAAATATATGTCCAGGGGAGAAGGGTCATCAACCTTGGCATCCTTTTGTGCCGCAAGGAATATCTCCTTTTGGTGCGACATGGAATACTCAAGCGCCTTGATGGACTTTTCCCTTCCGACAAAGAGGGGCACTACCATATTTGGAAAAACAACCACATCCCTCAGCGGGAGCAGAGGATAGTAATATCTTTCTTCATTGGTTAAATCATGCGGATCTTTTTTTAACGAATTAAACATATTTTTATCCGTACTCTACCTGGTTTTCATAAATCAACAGTGGTGATTCACCCTTAAGTATAACGTCCTCTCCGATTACACACTCGCGGATTCCGGAAGACGATGGAATATCGTACATAATATTCAGCATGACCGATTCAAGAATAGCCCTAAGCCCCCTGGCTCCGGACTTACGCTGAATGGCGTTCTTGGCTATAACCAGCAGGGCCTCATCTGTGAACTTCAGGCGGACATCCTCCAATTCAAACAGCTTTTTGTACTGTTTAATCAGTGCGTTTTTGGGCTCTTTCAGTATCCTGACAAGGGCGTCAAGACTCAATTCATCGAGAGTCGCCAATATGGGAATCCTGCCGATAAATTCAGGGATCATACCGAACTTGATAAGGTCTTCGGGCTGAACAAGGGCCATGACCTCGTTTATATCAATACTATCCTTTCCCTTGATATCCGCCTCAAATCCCAAGGTCTTGCCGCCGATCCTGTTTCTGATTATTTTGTCAAGGCCGTTAAAGGTGCCGCCACAAATGAAAAGGATATTCTGGGTGTTAACCTTTACAAAATCCTGCTGAGGGTGTTTTCTTCCTCCCTTTGGCGGGACATTGGCCATAGTGCCTTCTATGATCTTTAGGAGGGCCTGCTGCACTCCCTCTCCTGAGACATCACGGGTGATTGAAGGGCTGTCGGTCTTGCGGGCGATCTTGTCAATCTCATCAATATACACAATCCCCTTGCATGCAGCCTCCACATCATAGTCCGCCATCTGCACCAGATTAAGGATTATATTTTCCACGTCTTCACCGACATAGCCTGCCTCTGTCAGTGTTGTGGCATCGGCGATTGTAAACGGGACTTTGAGTATCCTCGCAAGGGTCTGGGCCAGCAGTGTCTTTCCTGAACCGGTTGGCCCGATCAAAAGGATGTTACTCTTTTCGATTTCGACGCCTTCCATGTCAACCTTGGTGCTGATCCGTTTATAGTGGTTGTGGACAGCCACTGACAGTATCTTCTTGGCCAGATCCTGTTCAACCACGTACTGATCCAGCAATGACTTCATTTCAGCGGGTTTCAGCAGCCCGTCAGACTTCTCTTCCGCCCTCTCACGATTGTATTCTTCATCTATTATCTCGTTACATAGTTGAATACATTCGTCACATATATAGACTGACGGACCTGCAATGAGTTTTTTCACCTCTTCCTGGCTCTTTCCGCAAAAAGAGCACAGCAGATCATCACCGCGGTCATTGTTTTTTGACATAGCCCATTACCTTTCTAACTTTTTTTGGTTATCTGGTCTTGCATTTCTCTGGTTGTGATAATTCTATCAACAATCCCGTATTGTTTCGACTCCTCAGCAGTCATGAAGTAATCCCGCTCAGTATCGCGGGCTATCTTCTCCAAAGGCTGGCCGGTATGCTCGGCAAGGATCTTGTTCAGAGATTCACGAACCTTGAGAATCTCCTTTGCCTGGATGTCAATATCGGTGGCCTGCCCCTGGGCGCCGCCAAGGGGCTGATGAATCATAATCCTTGAATGGGGAAGCGCATAGCGTTTTCCTTTTGTCCCTGCCGCCAGGAGCACTGCCGCCATGCTGGTGTTTTGTCCCATGCATATTGTTATGATATCCGGTTTTATGTATTGCATGGTATCATAAATAGCCAACCCGGCAGTCACTGCCCCTCCCGGTGAATTTATATAGATATTTATATCCTTGTCAGGGTCTTCTGATTCAAGAAAGAGCATCTGTGCAATGACAATATTGGCTACCGGGTCATCAATAACATCTCCCAAAAATATAATCCGGTCCTTAAGGAGCCTGGAATATATGTCATAGGCTCGTTCGCCACGACTCGACTGCTCAATGACTATTGGTATCAGCATAATATCTAGTCTTATCCTCCTAACCGGTTACTGCTTGCAATTCGCGTTCCACTGGAAGAACCCTAGCATTCTTAATCAGGTAATTCAATGTTTTTTCCTCTGTCAATTTATACCTGAGAGAGTCCATAAGGTCCTTTGCCTCATAATATTGACGGACTATCCGGGGCGACTGTCCCATACCTGCCGCCAGTTCTTTGAACCTGTTTTCCAGGTCCTCGTCATTTACTGTAATTTTATCCTGTTGCGCAATTTCTTCAAGGACGAGCATTTCTCTTACCCGTCGCTCTGTAGCAGGTCTCATATCATTTCTAAGTTTTTCTTCTGTAATCCCGGTCTGTTCAAGGCTTGAACCACTCCATGCAAGGTTTTGCTTATAGTTTTCAACTGTATAATCAAGCTCAGATTCAATCAGGACTTGAGGGATCTCGAAATCCACGCTGTCAGTAATTTTTTTAAGGAGCATGTCTTTCATCTGTTTTTCGATCCTTCTTTCTTCCTGGTTGGCAAGAGACTCTCTGACCTTAACTTTCAAGTCCTCCATGTTACTAAAGTCAGCCCCAAGATTTTTTGCAAATTCATCATTGAGTTCCGGTAACACCATGTCCTTGATATCTATTATCTTAACCTTAAAGCTCACGCTTTTTCCGGCCAATTTTGAATGATAGTAACTATCTTCGAAATCAACCTTTATCTCTGCATTGTCCTGTTTCCTGAGACCAATAAGACCCTCTTCGAATTTAGGATGGAAATTGTTGCTGCCAACTTTTAAGAGAAAATTTGACGCCTTTATATCGTCCAGAGGTGCTTCACCCTCAAAAGACTCATAGTCCAAAACCACATGGTCATCATTTTTGATGGGCCTGTCTTCGTCAATTGACTGGAGTTTTCCGTTGGACTGCCTGATCTGCTCAACCCTCGCAGCCACGTCTTCATCAGTGATTTTATATCCTTCCTTTTCAATCTCTAGTCCAAGATAGTCCTTGACTTCGAACTTTGGACGAATCTCCATACTGGCGGAATATCTGAAGGGCTGGCCTTGCTTCAGGGTTTCCTTGTCAAGAAGGGGCGTACCAAGGGGGACAACATCCACCTCGGCAACAGCCTTTGGAAAAGAATCACCGATAATATTTTTTGTCACATCATCTGCTATATCATCACCAAATCGCTGCTCGAGTATCTTTCTGGGGACCTTTCCCGGTCTGAAACCCGGGATCCTTGCCTTTTTACTCAGTTCTCTGTATGCCTCATTAATTTTTTGATCAACATCTTCCGGTTCAATCTCAACAGATAATTTCTTTTTTATGGAACTGATATCTTCCAAACTGGTTTTCATAACTTTCCTCTCTTCATATCACGCCAAAAATTAACATCCTGTACAGACTAAATCACCCGGAAAGCAGCACTACTCGAACCGCCTTTTCAAGAATAATAACCCGTTTGTTAAATTCAAGTCAAAGAAACCAAACCTTGGGATTTTTGTACAGATTCAAGGGCAGCTATACTTACAAGGTGTTTGGATTCAAATATCAGTGTCTATTGTTAAAGTCAATGGCGCTGACTTTAATTAAAGATCAAAAACCACTTCTTCCAATTCCCTGACAGAGATCTTTCTCAAAACAGCCTTACCAATACCTTCAAGCAATACAAAATCAATATCATCGCCCATCCTCTTCTTGTCTTTTCTGATGGCGTCAACCATCTTTTTCTTATCTGCTTCGAGGGTAATCGGAAGATCCAAGCTGGAAAGCAATCCCTTGATCCTCCTGAAGTCGGCAGGTAATAACATACCTTTTTTAACCGATAGCTGTGCGGCAACAACCATGCCAACGCTAATCGCCTCTCCATGGAGAAAAGCATCCGTCGTCTTCTCGATCGCATGGCCGAATGTATGGCCAAAATTGAGTTTCTTCCGTTCACCCTTTTCCCGTTCATCTTTGTTCACTATTGCTGATTTTATTACCACGGAATCATAGACGAGCCTGCCTGTAACCTCCTCATCCAGTCTTAGCGCCTTCTCAAAATGCCTGTCAAGGTAGTCACACATGGCGGCATCGCCAATGAAGGCATGTTTTGCGATCTCTGAAAGACCGCACAGGACCTCTCTCTTGGGCAGGGTCCTTAACAGTCCCATGTCGCAGATGACAAATTCAGGTTGATTGAAGGTCCCGATCATGTTTTTGTATCCGTGGAAGTTGACCCCGTTTTTCCCTCCAACGCTGGCATCCACCTGAGCCAACAGGGTAGAAGAAACGAATCCGAACCTTAAACCCCTCATATAGGTTGAGGCGACATACCCTGCGATATCGCAAACAATGCCTCCTCCTATGCCGACAATAAAGGCCGAACGATCTGCCTCAAGCCCCAACAGCTTTTCATAGACATGTTCGACCGTATCAAGGTTCTTTATTTTTTCACCGATTGGTATTTTAATAATATCGCATTCGGGAAATTTATTTTCATAGAGTTCTCCTACCATTGTGTCAGTAATTACAACAGGCCTTTGGACCGGTAAATAGGAGGCAAGATTTTCAAGCCGTTCACCAACAAGAATTTTGGAAACGCTGGTCACCCCTTTTATATCAAGCGTTCTCATATAATTTCTCCGGAAAATTCATCCAG
>DIKH01000294.1:0-14246 GCA_002424495.1 Desulfobacteraceae bacterium UBA5623 | reverse complement strand
CATTAAAACAGTTAGTTATGCAAAGGTGACAACATGTACAGACCAGCAATAAAAGTCACGGATTGCTCGATACGTGACGGCGGACTAATGAACAAGCATAAATTCAGTTATGAATTTGTAAGAAAAGTGTATGAGGCCCTTTCTGAGGCCGGAGTTGATTACATAGAGTTGGGATACAAGAATTCAAAGGAAATATTTTCAACGGAAGAATACGGCCCCTGGAAATTCTGTGATGATGAAGATATCTCAAGGGTTATTGACGGGATAGAATCAAATTCCAAGATTGCTGTTATGGCTGATGTGGGCCGGGTCAATATGGAAGACATCAGACCGGCCTCGGAAAGCCCTGTTCATATGATCCGCACCGCAGTCTATGTCAAGGATATTGACAAGGCAATCAGCATGGCCAATGAATTCCATGACAAAGGCTACGAGACAACAATCAATGTCATGGCCATTTCCAGGGATCAGGGGCCTGAACTGGATGAGGCGCTCGATCAGATGGAGAGAGAGTGTAACTGCGATGCAATATATGTTGTTGACAGCTTTGGCGCACTTTATCAGGAAAATATCCAGCACTTGATGAAAAGGTTCAAAAATTACATAAAATCCAAGGAAATAGGGTTTCATGGACACAACAACCAGCAACTTGCATTCAGCAATACCATTGAGGCTATAATCCAAAACGCCAACCGGCTGGACGGAACAGTCTTCGGAATAGGCAGGGCCGCAGGCAACTGCCACCTGGAATTGCTCCTGGGCTTTTTGAAGAATCCCAAATATAACATCATGCCTGTCCTGGATCTGATATCCAAAGAATTTATTCCCTTGAGGGAAACACTCGAGTGGGGATATACAATCCCATATGCAATTACCGGCATGAGAAATGAGCACCCCAGGTCTGCAATGGCCCTCAGGGCAGGCGAAAGCAAGGATAATTACTCGGAGTTTTATGAAAGCCTGCTAAATTCCAAGATGGACTAGGATGTTTGATGGAAATCGGAAAGTTCAAGCAACTCCCCCTGTTGGGCATATTGCGCGGGATAGAGGCGAAGATAGTCGAGCCCCTTGTTGAGACTGTTGTAGCCTCAGGCCTAAAGACGATTGAGATAACCATGAACACAGTGGACGCCCCCGGGCTTATCAGGCGGGCGGTCAAGGCCGCAAACGGCCGACTGGTTGTCGGCGCGGGCACAGTATTGACAATGGATGATCTATATGCCGCCCTTGACGCAGGGGCGACATTCATTGTCCTGCCGGTGCTCGTGCCGGACGTTGTCAAATATTGTGCGCAAAACAGCATCCCGGTTTTTCCTGGTGCATTCACACCACGGGAAGTTTACAATGCCTGGCTTGCAGGGGCCACGATGGTCAAGGTATTTCCTGCCGGATTCCTTGGGCCGAAATATCTTGCAGAATTGAAAGGCCCGTTCAATGACATAGAACTTCTTGCATGCGGCGGTGTCAACCCGGACACCATAGGAATGTTTTTTTCCTCCGGTGCATCTGCCGCTGCATTTGGGTCCGGCACCTTCAAAAAAAAATGGCTGGAGCATGGTGATTTTTCTAACATTAGAAGGTCAATTGAGGAACTTATCTCAGAAATTCCCAACTAAAAGGCTGTCAACTTTTGATTGCCTTTATTTAGTCCGGGCGATGGACAACTTCTTGGCAGGTTGGAAAAGGCACAATTCTTGCTGAGGGTTATATCGGGGTTTCAGCGATTCAATCGGTTTTTGTATTTGACCGGGCCCATTTTAGCCCGAAAGATCTATGTCTCACAGCTTAAAAGTCAGAAAAATGTTAGATATTACGCTGGTTACAGCCCGACGCCGGTCAGTATATTTGCTTCGACACACCCTCCTTCCACATAATCACTGGCAACCGATATGAAAAAACCGATTCTAATCAGTCGCGCCAACTGGAACAGCCTCATTACCAGTGTCAAATATTTCATCACCGCTAAAAAGGCGGGAATAAAAGCCAAGTGGCTCTTTTTCTTTCTCATCTTGCTTCTGTTAGGCATCAATGGTTTGAACGTATTGAACAGTTACGTCGGCAGAGACTTCATGACAGCAATCGAGGACCGCAACAGGGCCGAATTCATTCGTATGGCGTTGTCCTATATTGCAGTGTTCGGCGCCTCCACCATTGTCGCAGTCATTTACCGTTATGCGGAGGAACGTTTAGGCCTGCTGTGGCGGAGGTGGGCAACCAAGCAGGCGCTGATCAGTTATGCAGACCACAGGGTCTACTACCGTCTCAAGATGACCGGTGAACTTGGGAACCCCGATCAACGCATCGCGGATGATATTCGGACATTCAGCGTTATGACTCTCTCGTTTATACTCATGGTGTTGAACGGCAGCATTACAGTGATCGCCTTTTCAGGGGTGTTGTGGTCTATCAGCCCATTATTATTTGTCGTAGCCGTGCTATACGCCTTGGCCGGCACTTTCCTGACCTTCCTTCTTGGCCGTCCGCTGGTCCGCTTGAACTATGATCAACTTGACAAAGAGGCCAATTTTCGATCCTCGCTCATTTACCTCAGGGGAAATGCCGAATCAGTGGCAATGTCACGCCGCGAAGGACACCTGATACAACTGGCTTTGACAAACCTTGACGATCTTGTGAGCAATTTTCGCAACATCATTTCCGTAAACAGAAACGTCAACTTCTTTATTACCGGCTATAACTGGATGATCCAGATCATTCCGGCACTGATTATCGCCCCGCTCTTTATTGACGGAACGGTCAAATTCGGCGTAATCACCCAGTCGGCGATTGCCTTCACACAGCTGCTGGGGGCCTTTTCACTCATCGTCACCCAGTTTCAATCCATATCCTCCTATACGGCAGTATTGGCCAGGCTTTCGTCTCTAATAGAGGCAGGGCAACGGGAAAAGGCCGCATGGTTATCTGATGCCACTTATACCAGAGACGATGGACAGGTGGCCTACCAGGGACTGACTTTATATTCAGCCCACAGCGGCAGAATTCTGATCAAAAACCTTTCAATCGCGATACCTCACGGCAAGCGTGTTCTGATTCGAGGCCAGGACGAATCGTCAAGATCCGCCCTGTTTCATGCCACTTTCGGTCTTTGGCACATCCACGAAGGACGCATACTCCGTCCCCCGCTGGAGAAGATTTTGCTCGTCACTGAATTGCCGTATTTGCCTCCAGGCACTCTTCGTGAACTTCTCCTTGGCCCCTGGCCAGAGCAGGGGACAATTGAACGTATGGAAGAAATACAGGTCCCGGAGGACCGCATGATGGATGTTTTGACCATGCTGAAGATCGAATGGCTTGTGGCGCGTTTTGGAGGACTGGATAACCGGCAACACTGGGAGAACTCCCTTGCGCTGGAAGATCAGCAAGTTCTGGTTTTAGCCCGCATCCTTCTGGCCAATCCGCGCTTTGTATTCCTTGAAAAACCCGACACCACTCTCGACCCTGAGCAGCTTGACTGGATTCTGAGGATGTTGACAGAGCATTCCATATCCTATGTGACCTTTGAAGATGAAGAGGGCAGAGTAGATCTTAACCATTACGATTCACTATTGGAGTTACAAAACGCCGGGGCCTGGAGCTATAAACCCATTAAGAATGCAAAAATCGTCAATATTAGCAATGCGGCAGCCTGATCCGGCATTAGGAAAAGGTTATGCAAAGATAGATCATCTTCAGGGCCGTCAGAACTATTTTGTGCGGTACAACCCCTCTTCAACCGATGTCCCAGGGATCATCGAGACTGTCCTTACGGGGTAATGTCATCGTACTCAATTGCCACAGCACCAAGGGCAAGCATTTCATCAATCGCCCTCTTTCCGTCATCAGGCGCAACATTTACCGCCCTGATAGCGTCGATAAGAAAAAAGACCTCGAAACCATTTTGCAGGGCATCTTTAACCGTGTTGAGCACACAATAGTCCGTGGTAAGACCTCCTATGAAGAGCCTTTTTACATTGGCGGATTTAAGCCTTTTGTTGAGGTCTGAGCCTCCAAAGCCTGAGTAAGCCTCCTTTGTCTTGTCCACTGCCTTTAGAATCGAAACCGTGGAATCAGGGAGTTTGAGGCCTTCGGGAAAGAGGCTCCCGTGTGTGTCTGCAACACAGTGAACGGGCCAGATCCCGCCCT
This sequence comes from Desulfobacteraceae bacterium UBA5623, assembly GCA_002424495.1. Lineage (GTDB taxonomy): Bacteria > Desulfobacterota > DSM-4660 > Desulfatiglandales > Desulfatiglandaceae > UBA5623. The sequence goes on along the minus strand of DIKH01000294.1, from coordinate 10,106 downwards.
CCGCTTTAAAAGAGCAGTGATCCGCCGGATGCCAGTCTTGCGTTGTAAAGATGGGCAGCCCTTTTGCATGAAAGAGACCGATGTATTGATTGATTACCGGAATAATCTCGTCGCCGCCCAACACTGCCAGGCTTCCACCGGGAAGAAAGTCGTTCTGCAGATCAACGACCACAAGTGCATCATTATCTGCAATATTAACAATACCTTGTTTGGATAGACTCATTACAAAACTCCAGTTGATTTTTGTCGTAGCCTCTTAATCCCTAAAACATAGCACCTCATAAGGAGAAAAGGGCTAAGGCTGAATAAAGCATTTTAACACAGATTGTGAAAACAAATATAAAGTATTTTATAAAGCGCCTGATACGGCAATATAAACTTACCCCTTGAGAAGGATGACCAGGAATGGTATAGAAAACCGGATGGATGAAGTTAGAGTCCTTTTCAAATTAAGAATTCACAATTAAAAATTAAAAATTGTGTCTGAACGGCCTTTCCGTTCAGACATCTTACGGGACCTGAACAATGCTTATTGAAGAGGCAAGAGACGTCCTGAGGATAGAGGCCCAGGGCTTATTGAGTCTGGTGGAACGGATTGGCCAGGAATTTGAAAAGGCCGTTAATCTGATCATGAAGGCGAAGGGAAGGGTCATCATCACCGGTATGGGAAAGTCAGGACTTGTAGCAAGAAAGATATCCGCGACCTTGAGCAGCACCGGCACCCCTTCTTTCTTTCTCCATCCGGCCGAGGCAAGCCACGGAGACCTGGGTATGGTGACAGGCAATGATATTGTCATTGCGATCTCAAATGGTGGAAACACCCCTGAAGTCAATATGATCCTGCCACTCTTAAGAGAAATGGGGGCAAAGATTATCTCATTTACCGGCGGACTGGATTCCCCCATGGCCAAGGCATCTGACATCGTGATTGACGTGGGAGTTGAAAGGGAGGCGTGCCCAATGGGGCTAGCTCCCACTACCAGCACTACAGCGGCCTTGGCAATGGGGGATGCCCTTGCAGTGGTCCTGATCAATCAGCGCCGTTTCTGCAAAGATGATTTCAAAAAATTCCACCCCGGGGGAAGCCTCGGAGAGCGGCTTGCCAGCAAGGTAAGGGATTTTATGCTCACCGGTGACAGGATACCCATTGTACCGGTTGGCACACTGATCCGGGACGCAATAAAAGTCATAAATGAAAAGAAAATAGGCGCAACCCTTGTAGTTGATCAGCAAAACAGGCTTGCAGGCATGGTCAGTGACGGTGATTTGAGGAGGGCGCTTACAAGGCATGACAATGTCAACGACATGAAGGTGGAACAGATCATGACCGGAACACCCAAGACCGTTGACGAAGAACTGACGACCGCGGAGGCCCTGGGCCTGATGGAGCTATATGGAATCACCCACCTTGCAGTTGTAGACAGGCATAATCGTGTAAATGGCATCCTTCATCTCCATGATATCCTTGGAAGAGAAGAATACCGAGTAAACGGCGCCTATGGCGCCAGGAGGTAAGCCGCCAGGACGACTTACAGCCAAGCCGCAGCCCAATCTGAAAAGTTATCTCAGGCTACGGACCCTTTTAAGGACTATTCGCAGCGTCCCCAGTCAGATGACCATCTATATTACGATATTACGATGTGGAGTGCCAGGAGGCCATGTCTTACTGATTTTAAAAAGGCGGCGGCATCAACGAAAGTAATGTATCCAGGCTCCTAGAATTTTCAGGTTTTTTCTCGTTAACTTCCCAATACAATAGCTTATTCAGATATTTTATATAGCTTTTTAAGTATATAATAATTCATCTTTATTCAAAATTAATGAATATATTTTTAGCATTGATATCCAAGATAAATCGCGCTATATAAAACTTCTGAAAAAGACATTTTAAATATTTTATTAGTCATTTATTATTTTTTATGACAATATTTCAGGTCTTACATTGCATTTTACAGAAAGGCGTTCAACACAAATTAGGGTGCAACAATTGAGAAGGACAGCATTTTTAAAGGAGAACCCGATGAAATTATCCATGAAGTTTATTGTCGCCTTTTTCATATATTTTTCTTTAAGTTCGCATAGCCCCGCCGTTTCCGGAACAATAGACAATGCCACCCTGTTACCGGAAACATCAAGAGTATTGCTGGGATCTTCAAGCCAGATAACATTTTCAGCATTAAACAATAAGGCTTTCGTTTTAAAGAGCTACAAAGTCATATTCCAGTATGATAGCGGCCTTACGGTAATGGGTCTTTCTACAACACCAACTGCCGCAACAGCAGTAATTGATACGAGAAAGAGGCAGATCAAATTAACGTGGACAAATGTTCCAATCAATATGGATCTCACTGCGAGTTTTTCGGCTTCAAGCAGCAAAAGCGGGGTATACAATATCAAGCCTTCTTCCATAAATTATATTGATAATAACCGCAACATTTTTACTGGAACCTGCAATACTGCAATCGTGATGGTTCGAACGGAGTTTGTTCCGCCGTCTGCCCCAAGAGTGATTTGGTCAATAATTGGCGACGGTTTTATTGACATCAAGGGAATCGCCCCACAAGAGCCTGATCTGGCGGGATTCAATATCTATAGAAGAGCGGCAAACACTGATTACAGTAATATTGCTTATCAGCCGGGGTCCCTATCTTACAGAGATATCAATGTCCAGGACAGACAGACCTATTTCTATGCTGTCACTGCCGTGGATACATCCGGCAATGAGAGCCAATACTCAACCGAGACAGCCCTGACCTATTACCAGAATCTTGGAGTCAAGTCCTTGGACTTCAAGGCGACGGCAGGTGCGGTCGGCGACCTCAATGGTGATGGAAGGCCGGACATCGCACTGGGTTTACCTTATCCGTATGATAAAAAGGCAGACAATGGAAAGGTTGGCATTTTCCTCGGCGGCTCCACCAGTCAAGGCCCGGATATCAAATTGGTGGGAGAACCCTCAGGGGTATCATTCGGCACCTCCCTTGCGATGGCTGATCTAAACAATGACGGCTATGATGACCTGATCGTGGGTGATCCGGACTATGATGTGGAGATTACATCCGGGGGTTTGGTTGGCACTGCCTATGAAGCCGGAAAAGTGTATGTATTTAAGGGTGGTTCCGTGTTTAATGCCACGCCGGCTCTGACCCTTCAAGGCGGCTTTGCCTATGACTGCTATGGAGGCGGTTACTATCTTCTAGTTTCAGAACGATTGGGAGATACCATGGCCCCAGCAGGCGATGTCAATGGAGATGGATACCAGGATGTCGTCTTAGGTCTACCCATGGCTGGCAGAGGCAGAAGAGGAAGGGTTGATTTTCTGTTAGGCGGGCCAAATATCGTTAACAATACAATTTCCGTGCAAGGGCCTGTTTGCGATGGACAGATGGGCTCATCGCTCGCCCCTGCCGGAGATGTAAACGGCGATGGGTATGATGATATCATTGCCGGCGCCTTGCCCGATGCCTGGGACCCGCCCCCTGGGAAGGCATATTTGATCTATGGAGGCCAGGGCACTCTGACTACAAGTGTCACCTTCTATCAAAATTCGCCGTCCTATGGAAAATCCGTCACTGGCCTGGATATCAATGGTGACGGATTCTCAGACATCGCAGTAGCCTCAAAGGATTGCGTATATGTTTACTATGGCGGCCCGGCCCTGGACAATCAAGATGACGTTATTTTTCATAATAATTCCGGTAATGCGATTACAACCATAGGGGATGTCAATGGAGACGGTTATGAGGATTTGGTCTCAGGCGGCCCCATATTGTATTTTGGCGGCGGTGAAAATGCCGCTGAATACATTATGAATAATAAAGATGTCTTAGGCCCGGTTGATATAGACAATAACGGCAGTAATGAAATAATGACAAAAGATATCAATGGGTATGTTGAGATATGCTCCCTGGCCTCTATCCTGAGTCTGCCGGAAATCACAATTTCCTCACCGCGGGATCATGAAACCACTTTGTATCAGGGCATTAATCTCAATGGCATCGTAACCGGCGCGGTCAGAAGGCTCCTGGTTTCAGGTCAGGAGACGCAGGTGCAGGCCGATGGTAAATTTAGCGCTCAGATTTCCCTGCAAGAAGGCAGTAATGTTATTGAGATAATAGCTGTAACCAACGATGACAGAATCTCAAAAAGGACATTAAACATAACCTATACCCAACCCTCCCCTTTAGGGCTTGTAATCTCCTCTCCCGCAGATGGTGCGGTATTCAACAGCAGTCCCATAAATGTGACCGGAACCATAAGCGATCCCTCGGCCACGGTAAAGGTCAATGGTATTACAGCTCCTGTATCGGGAAACAGCTATAGGGCTGGCATAGACCTGGCTGAGGGGTCAAATACCATAACGGTTGATGCCTCTGATTCCTACGGCCAGACGGCATCTTTCAGCATAACGGTTAATCTTATCACCAAGGGGACAATCACGGGGACTGTGACTGATTCTGAAACAGGCCTTCCCCTGTCAGGGGTCACGGTGAAAATCTTGGATTCTCTCAATACAAATCATACAACCTCTACAGACTCAAGCGGGGTCTATACTCTTTCAGATGTATCCCAGGGGGGCTTCACTGCAGCTTATTCCAAAACAGGGTATACCAAAAAGACCATCAGCGGGACACTGACCGCCGGTAACACTCAGACCCTCAATGTTCAACTGGTTCAAATCCCACTCCTAAATCTAAACATAACATCCCCGGCAGACGGAGCTGCCTTCAACTCATCTCCCATAATGGTCTCAGGAAACGTGACCAACAATGCGAATGTGACGGTCAATGGTGTTCAGGCTACCGTAAGTAACGGCATTTTTACTGCCACCATTTCTTTAAACGAAGGCCAAAACACCATAACAGCAACCGCAACAGATCAGTACAATCAAACAGCCACAGACAATATAGACGTCAACTTAGTCTATTTAACTCCCACGGTAAGCATCAGCGCCGCTCCTGCAAGCCTCATGTTGGGAGAACAAGCCACATTAAGCTGGACATCGGCGAATGCTGATGCCGCAATCATAGACCAGGGGATAGGTTCTGTGGGTCTGGACGGCTCTACCACAGTGTCACCTTCTGAAACAACCACATATACCATAACAGCAACAGGTCCCGGTGGAACGGCGATCAGCTCAGTAACTGTATCAGTGACCTATCCAGAACCCACGGCAAGCATCAGCGCGGCCCCTTCAAGCATCATGCCGGGGGAATCCGCCACCCTGAGCTGGTCATCAACTAATGCAGATAGCGCAAGCATAGATCAGGGGATAGGCACTGTCAGCCTGAGCGGATCGATCGTAGTCTCACCTACCGCGACCACCACCTATACGATCACTGTCACCAGAGGCGGGGAAACCGTCGTGGATTTTGTCACGGTTGTTGTTATTCAGCCGGTTGAAGTTTTTATCACTGCTGAACCGCAAAGTATTCCTCCAGGGGGTCAGGCGGTTTTGACCTGGGTGTCCACAGGCGCTGAGACATGCATTATTGATTCAGGCATAGGCCAGGTTGATACCAGTGGCTCAATGACCGTAACCTCTGCTGAAACGACGACTTATACTGTCACGGCCACCGGGCCAGGCGGAACCTCGGCGGCTTCAGTTACCATATCTGTTTCCTATCCATTACCGACGATCAGCTTCAGTGCAAACCCGCAAGTTATCGTGACAAACCAGTCAGCAACACTTACATGGACGACGACAAACGCCACAGAGGTCTTGATCAGCGATATCGGCGCTGTTTCCGGAAACGGTACTGTGCTCGTGACGCCTGACCGGATGAAGACCTACATACTGACCGCCACGGGGCCTGGAGGGACCGCAACGGCTGTTGCAAAGGTGTTCGTCTATAAAGGTGTCCAGTATGACTACGGCGATCCAACGCCAGCGGAGCAGGCTCATCTGGAGAAGATAAACCGGGCAAGACTGAATCCGGAACAGGAGGCCTCCAGACTTGGGATTGACCTGAACGAGGGATTGCCTCCAGGGACCATCAGCTCAATCCCGGTCCAACCCCTTGTGTTCAATGCAAAATTGATCCAAGCGTCTCAGCTTCACACACAAGACATGATATCGCAGCAATACTGGGCTCATAATTCCTTGGACGGCCTAACCCCTGAAGATCGCATTTATAACACCGGCTATGCCTACAGTCATACGGGTGAAAACCTTCATCTTCTTGCCGGCATGTCACCCCTGGATGAGACAGAATCCGTATTAAAGGCCCACGACGATCTTTTTATAGATGCAGGGGTACCAGGAAGAACACACAGACTGAATATCCTGGCCGGTCGATTCAAGGAAGTTGGTGTGGGTGTTGCTGGTGGCCCTTATTTGAATTTTGATTATTCCTATATGACTACGTGCGATTTTGCATCATCGAGTATACAGCCACATGCCTTCCTTTTGGGGGTGATTTATGACGATTCCAATCAGGACAGCCTTTACACTGCAGGCGAGGGGATAAAAGATGTCGAGATCCGAATAGAAGGTACACAATATGCGACAGTGTCAGCAACCGCTGGCGGGTATGGCATACCCCTGCCGCCTGGTGATTACACGGTAACTGCAATCTTGCCCAATGGCTTAGGGGCAAGCAGGCAGATAAGGATTATTGACCAAAACATTAAACTTGATTTTATAATCAGTGACTTCTCTGCCCCGCCATCGGCCGATTTCCGGACGGATAACAAGATTATCTTAATGGGCGCGTCAGCAACCCTAAGCTGGATTGTCAGCGATGCCGACACCATTACCATTGATAACGAAATCGGTCCTGTCAGCCCTGTGGGCTCTTTAGTTTTAACCCCTGGAACAACCACCTCCTACACATTAACCGCCAAGGGGTCAGGAGGGACCAGGGTTAAAACCATTACCATTTATGTTGTCAATCCAACCTCCCTGCCAATGGCTGAATTTACTGCAACACCGCTTTCCATAACATCTGGCCGGAGTTCTGTCTTAAGCTGGCATGTATCCGATGCTGATACGGTTTCCATTGATAACGGCATCGGCAGTGTCGATCCAAAAGGCTCTGTTGTGATAAAGCCCGGCTCCACCACCACTTACTGCCTAAATGCAAGCGGTCCGGGTGGAAGTGTTTCCGCTGCTGTGACAGTGACGGTATCCTACCCCTTGCCGACAGCCTCCTTTAATGCATCTCCTACCCTCATCAATGCCGGTTACTCCACGACCCTGACCTGGCATACGGCAGGCGCTGATGCAATATCCATAATACCGGATGTGGGAGTTGTCGGCCCAAGTGGGTCATTCACGATATCACCAGGCCTGACCACCGTTTATATCTTGACTGCTATAGGCCCAGGTGGTACGAAAAGTGTCGAGGCCCAGGTGACTGTCTCTCATCAGGCGCCGCGGATCAATTTTTCAGCAGCCCAAGACACGATTATCAACGGCCAGGAAGGCTTTTTGTCCTGGAATGTCACCGGCGCGGATACAGTCACCATTAATAATGGTATCGGCGCGGTGGAGGACACAGGGTCCACCCTGGTAGCTCCCAATATTACCACCACCTATACATTGTCCGCTACAGGTCCCGGAGGTGCGGCAACCCAGGATGCAATCATTACAGTTATTGAACCGACTGCCCCGCCGGTAGTTGCATTTTATACGTCTCCGGAAGTGGTGCTGTCCGGTGATACCTCGACGTTATCCTGGAATGTGGTCAACGCCGCAACAATCAGCATTGATAACAACATCGGGAGCGTTGGGGAAAATGGTTCTGTTCCGGTTGCGCCCACCGAGACCACCACATACACTTTGACGGCAACCGGCCCTGGCGGCGTAACAACCAAAAGTGTGACTATCAACATAAGCCGCATCAGCATCACCATCCTTTCACCAACGCCTGGCGCTGTCATTACCCGGCCGGATGTCATGGTGAAGGGAACTTTTTCCAATGCCGGCGGCCTTGAAACAGGGATAACAGTAAACGGCGTGCTGGCTGTCGTCTATGGCAATCAATTTGCGGCAAACCATGTGCCGCTCCAGGAGGGTGTTACCACCATCACGGTGACTGCGACCGACACATCAGGCGACACCAATACTGCTGAGATTCACGTGACTATTGAAGAATCTTCCGGTTATATCCGACTGACAGCGTCCGATGAATCGGACATAGCGCCTTTTGAGGCCATGCTGAGAGTGGATGGCTCTTTCATCTTTACCGCCAATAAACCGAGTTTTACCGGTCCCGGTCCAGTGGAGTTTTTAGAAGCCCCTGAAGAAAATGAGTTCATAGTCAGGATGACCGAAGAAGGAATATACTTTTTTACAGCTCAAGTTATGGATAATGAGGGAAACACATATGCGGACCCCATTGAAATAGTTGTGGTAAACGGGGTGTGGCTTGACGCGTTATTGAAGGCCAAGTGGAATGGCATGAAAACAGCCTTGATAACTGGAGATATCGAGGGGGGTCTGAGTTACCATACTGAAGGCTCTAAGAATAGATATCGTAATACACTCAGTTTCCTGGCCGCTGAATTGCCATCCCTTGTTAGTCAAATGCAGGATATTGAATTGATATATTTCCGTGAACGCACTGCAAAGTACCGAATTAACCGGATACATGACATTGACGGTGAGTCTATTAATATTACCTACTATATCTATTTCATCAAAGATCATAATGGGTTGTGGCGGATTGATCAGTATTAAAAATAAGGGGGAACAATATGAAATATCTTAAGCTTTTTTTAATTGTAATGCTATATCAGCAAATTGTCGGGTGCACAGTCAGCCATGATTTCGGTCCCTATCAGGGAAAAGTTGTAGATCGCGACACGCAGGAGCCGATTGAGGGAGCGGTTGTTTTTATTAAATTCCTCGTAAGAGCTTCGTCCCTTGGAGGGGAGAGCGGCTATTTTGGAGATGCAGTAGAAACTTTAACAGACAAGAATGGTGAATTTTATATACCAACAAAAAGACTTAGTTTTACTAAGCGAAGTTTGTCTGAAGTTGGTGATCACTGGGATGAACATGGCTACATTATCATATTTAAACCAGGCTATGGCGCCTTTCCAAGACATCCCAAAAGCGAACCAAGAGATAACCCTTTCTATCCAAAACCTCCACAACAATCCGTCACGATACAATTACCAAAACTCCACAGTATTGAAGAAAGGAAATGGAATATGCCAATGGAGCCATTCCCCGACATACCGGAAGAGAAAGGAATAAATTTGCTTCGCCTAAAATGTATTGAAGGTGTACTTATCGGGCTTCCCCCTACAGATTATTGCAATGAGGGTGACAAATGAAAATACTCAAAATCTATGTTAAATTAATGATAATTTACGCATGTATGCCCATAAGTTCACAAGCTTATGACTTTGATTCTGTTCATCCAGAAATTAATAAGAATGCCGTAAGTCAATCAAACCTTGATTATATTTTGAAGAATCGGTTTGGTTTTTCAAATGGAGTTACCACTGTATTGAACAAAAGGTGGATACAGGAATGGGTTGAATTTGGTGGAAAGATGGAAGATCAGCCGGAAAGGCGGGGCCTTCACCATTTCTTTGACCCTTTAAAGACTTGGGACGATGCCGGACTTTTTTATTTTGATTCTTCCTTGTTATGGGCGACTCAAAGTCAGGATATGGACGGGGGTTCGCATTCATGGATTGATGCAAGGAACTTCTTCTATTCAGGATTGACCGCTACAACCAAAGAGGAGAAAGAAACCAATTTTGCAGAATCTTTTCGCGCGATAGGTCATGTGATGCATCTGGTTGCCGACCTATCCGTCCCAGCCCACGTTCGAAACGATCCGCACCCTTCAGAATGGTATTACAGCGATCCTGATCCATATGAATTATGGACAGAAGACCAAGAAGCCCATCACCCAGGTTCGCTTATATACACAGGTCCTGATTCCAATTATGACACTTCGATCTTTGGCCGGGCAGTCAATCTTGAGCAATATCCTTTCCCAATCTCTGCCTTATGGGATCAGGATCGTTATGATGAGACAAATCCTGAAGTAACATGGTCGGATCAACAAGTTGGCTTAGCGGAATTTACCAATGTAAACTTCTTCAGTTCAGACACAATAGAGTCACAGACCTCCGGCAAAGCC
>DIKH01000086.1 GCA_002424495.1 Desulfobacteraceae bacterium UBA5623 | reverse complement strand
GTGGCGAGTTATATGGAGTTACGATGAATCTCAAGTGCCTGTTCCTTCCGGCATCTTGAGATTGCCGAGAGCCATCCCAATCCATGGTTGACTTCGTTTAGTTACGAAAGGCTTCCACCCTGCCAGGATTTCTTCCTAAAGGCAACCTCATTGGCAGGCGTCGCCGAACTGAGCAGAGAGTTTTCGCTCTGGGATAAGTCGATCCATACCGGCAACGCCTGTCATTGATTGTCTTTGCATCATCCAAGTTCGCCCCCTATAAGAGGGAGCAGTTTATAGTATACTGTTGCCCCAGGTTATTATCAGTGGCGATACAGGTGTATCCGCTACCGGAAGCTCCGTTAATGAGCGTGGACTGGCTCACTCTTGTATTGATGCTTCCACCTCCATTAGAAAGGCCAATACTCGTTCCAGAAATTGTGCTGCGCTTGATTTTCACTTCGTTGGACTCTGCGTTTAATATGCCTACATTGAATGCTGAACTATCCCACGCATAGATATTTGATCCTTCTATGAGCGGAACAGAGAATGAGTTATTTACTATGCCGTAAGCAGTTTGGCCCCCCCACACGAGAATTTTCACCCCAAGGATAGGCGGGGAAGAATGAATGATATTATAAATTCCGACATTTACTTGCGTTCCAGTCCCTTCCACAGCGATATTCAATCCGGTCATCATCGGGGATGAATAATTTAGATTCATCACACCGACATTCGCAATCCCCCCCTTGGCATAAACCGAAACGTTTTCCAGGCGGGCGGTCAGGTCAAGACCGGTCGTGAAAATGCCAATTGAATACTCGCCGCCGCCGGTGTTGCTTACGCTGAGATTGGACAGGGCTGCATTATTCGCTCCCTTGACAATTGCCGATGTCTCGTCTGCGGCATCACTGCTGATGTTGCCGATAAGCCAGGTGACCTGTTCGCCGCTACCGGTGACGTTGACAAAAGGCTTCATCGCCAGAGCCGTGGTCAGGGTGTATTGCCCCGGCCCGATGTACAGGAGGTAGGGGTTGGTGAAGCTGGCGTCGGTGATGGAATTCATCGCCGCCACCGGATCGGTGAACTGGCCCTTGCTCTTGGCCACGGTAACGATATTCTGCAGGGGCTTGCCTCCTGATCCCATGGGAATCACCACCACCCGGTCGGCCGCCTCTGCGAGCGGCGACAGCAAGGAACTCAACATCCAGGCCAGAAGAAACCCCATCAAGATACTGCTCTTTCCCGAACCCATACTGTACCTCCTATACGCTGAGTATAGTAATATAAAACCTTCCCCAAAATCCTGTCTTCTATGTTCTGTGTTGCCTAAATCGCATTAGAAGAGCAACAAATTCTGTGCCTGCTGATCGAACAGCACGCCGGAGAGCATAGCTGTCAAAGAAATTGTCAAGGAGTTCACCTGAAACAAGCTCTGAGGGGCTTTCCTGGTATTGCGTACATGTGCTATCCGGTAACCAGAAAATCTACATATTTTTACTATACCACAATCCTGAAGAGAATAATCGAGGTTATTCTCTCAATAAACTTGAGGAAACTTAGGTTTCCGGCAAATGTTCTGGCCTGCAATAACTGCCTGCGCAGCAATATGCATCGGACGTTCTTGCTTGTTACGTGGATTTACGATAAACTTCAAGTTTCCATCCTCCCCGGCATCTTGAGATTGCCTGTTGCCATCCTAGCCACATTTGACTTCTCTTTCCTTCTCCTCATATAATTATGTGATTACCACTAAAGCTCAGTTATTCAAAAAAGTGATGGGGGTTGTCACTATATGAGTACCCCCGTATGGCATACTATCCTCAAACATTTTCAGGAGGATAGAGTTATGCCGAAGAACATGGTTCAATTTCAAAAAGGACAAAGTTTGCCTCATTTCCTTTCTCTGTATGGCACTGAACAACAATGCCATGACACCCTATTTGCCTTGCGCTGGCCTGACGGTTTTGTATGCCCAATCTGCTGCCATCCTGAGTACAGCTATATAGCCACCAGGGAGCTGTATCAGTGCAACCAATGCAAGCATCAGGCATCCGCCACCAGCGGCACCGTCTTTGATTCCACCAAGCTGCCCTTGACCATATGGTTTCTTGCAATCTACCTTATTTCTCAATCAAAAGACGGCATTTCATCGCTTAACCTTTCAAGGACTTTGGGCATTTCCGACAATGCCGCCCTGAGGGTGAAACACAAGCTGATGCAAGCCATGAAGAATCGCGATGACCAGGTTCCCTTGTCCGGCATTATCCAGATGGACGACTCATACATGGGCGGCAGAAGACACGACGGTAAGCGTGGTCGCGGCGCATCCGGCAAGACAGCATTTGTCGCCGCCGTCTCAACCAATCTGGAAGGACATCCTGAACGCATGCGCATGAGCGTGGTAGAGGGATTCAGTTCCGCAGAAATCAGTCGCTGGTCAACCAAACACCTTGATCCGTCCAGTATCGTCATCACGGATGGCCTGGCCTGTTTTTCAGCGGTGGAAGACGCCGGTTGCGGCCATGAGGCCATTGTTACCGGAGGCGGACCGGAAAGTGTCGAGCTGAAGGAGTTCAAATGGATCAATACCATGCTCGGAAACGTGAAGAACTCCATCCGCGGTACATATCATTCGGTCAGCCAAAAGCATCTCCCTCGGTATCTTGCTGAATTCTGTTATCGTTTCAATCGACGTTTCAACTTGAAAAATATGTTCAAAAGACTGCTGTACGCAGCTGTTAACACTTTGCCAATCCCTCAGCATAAACTTTCCTTAGCTGAGGATTGGTGGTAATCACA
>DIKH01000133.1:8238-15498 GCA_002424495.1 Desulfobacteraceae bacterium UBA5623 | reverse complement strand
GCTGATGACGTGGCATCCTGTACGGATGATGCAACATCAGTCGGCCTCCTGGCGCAGCCGGCGCCGTAGATTCCGGCCTTTTCGGGATCATTGGCTATGAAACCATATTCGTCACAGGAGACATCGGCAGAGCAAACTGATTTGATCGAGTTGGGCGCCATGCCTGTAGCAAGGACCACCATGTCAAAGGTTGCCTTGATCTGCTCACCTGTGTTGGTATTCTCTCCCTCAAGCATCAGATTGCCCGTTGCCGTATCCTCAGTGATCGTCGCAATCTTGCTCTTGATGAATTTTACCTTTTCATCGGTCTTGACCATGGTGTAGAAGTCTTCCAGCCTGTCAAGCGCCCTGATATCAATAAAGAACACTGTCACTTCGCAGTCCGGGTACTGTTCTCTGATGTATCTGGTCTGCTTGAGTGAGGCCACGCAGCAAATGCCGGAACAGTATGCAAGGTGGTTTTCATCCCTTGAACCGGCGCACTGGATAAAGGCAATGTTTTTGATCTCCTTACCGTCAGAGGGCCTTATAATCTTTCCGCCTGTGGGGCCATTCGAACAGGCCATACGCTCGAGCATGACATTGGCTATCACATTTTTGTTCTCACCAAAGCCGTAATATTCCACCTTGGCAGCATCATATGGATTCCAGCCGGTGGCCCAGACGATCGCCCCTGCCTTTACATCAAAGGATGCCTCCTTCATATCCAGATCAATCGCATCGTACTGGCAGGCGTCCTTGCATTTTTTGCCGTCGTCGGTCCCAACAATGGATGGGTCAAGCACATACCTCATGGGAAAGGCAAAATCGTGCGGCAGATAGGCCGCCTTGATCTTGTCCATGCCGTAATTGAAGGGGTTATCCACCTCTGTGGTACAGGCTTCTGCGCATTTTCCGCAGCCTGTGCATTTTTCATTTACATAACGGGGGGATATCTTTACCTTTACGTCGTAGTCCCCCTGTTTTCCTGAAATCCCTGCAACCTCCGCCATTGTAAAAAAGCGTATCCTCGGATTTGCCTTCAGCCTCTTGAAGTTGATTTCAAGGCCGCAGCTGGGCGGGCATAGTTTTGGAAAGTACTGGTGCAACTGCGTAACGCGGCCGCCGAGATAGGGATTCTTTTCCAACAACACCACATCATAACCTGCCTCTGCTGCTTCCAGGGCAGTTGTGATCCCGCTGATGCCGCCGCCAACCACTAATATGCTCTGGTTTGTCGTTTGTACATCTGCCATCGTATCCTCCAGGGTTTTAATTTATTCGTTTTCTCACTGTGTAAGGATGACCATTGGGCCGTACAGGCAAAGAAACCACCTTTACGGCTGATTGATCAGTTACGATACAAAAAAGCGTATTTGGTCAATATTCATTTTTTATCTCCAGGTGATATGGATCAATAAAAAATGCACATTGACTGAATACGCTCGAAAAAAGAAAAAATGTTTCAGCAGGACATGAAATGCCCCAGGCATCACGAATGACGCCCGGGGCAGATTAGTTTATTAAGTCTTGGCTAGACACCGGGCATTGTCCAGATGTCTTTCTTCATCATAGTCCATTCACCTGTTTTGGGATCCATTTTGCAATTGACAAAACAGCGCCAGTTTGCGTCATCCATCTTGGGTTTGTCAGCCCTGAAATAATAGCCGGGCCACCTGGTCTCTTCGCGGAACAGGATGGTCCGGATGTGGGCCTCACCCTGATACATTCTGTGCATGTTTTCCCAGGCCCTCATCAGTTCGTGAAGGTTGCTTGCGCCGATCTTTGCAGAGTCTTCCTTCAGGTAGACGAAAAGCTCCAAGGCCCTGTCAAGCAATGACTTGCTGGTCTTGAATGCTGAAGATACCCCGCCTGCATACTCGTCCATAATCTTCTGGAGACGATGCATGAACTGATCGGGCATGATGTAATTGTGGTTTACTGCAGGAGCTGTAGTCTCTTTGCAGTGTGCATCATAGAGCTCGATAGGAGCAACGATCTTCTTAGAGAGCTCTGCAACCTGGGCTGCGTCCACCTTGGGATCCGCGCCTTTTTCCATGATGTATTTGATGGCTGCCTTGCCTGCGATTCTGCCTTCTGCGTGGGAGCCTGAAGAGAACTTGTGGCTCGATGCGCCTGACGCGTCGCCGGCGGCAAAAAGGCCATCCACCGTGGTCATGTTTTCATAACCCCATTTGTAGGGGGTATCAATGTCTTCGGGACCGCTGACCCATGCACCGGATGCGCCTGAGTGCGAACCGATAAAATAGGGCTCGCATGCTGCGATCTCAGAGTGTTTTTCATCCGGCCTTACATTCAGTGCGGCCCACAGATGCGCCTGTGAGATGGTCATATCCAGGAAGTCTTCCCATGCCTCTGCATCCAGTTCCTTCATCTTCTTCTTGAATGCCTTGGGATCTCCCTCGTAAGACTTTGCCAGGTTTGCAATGGCCTCGGATGTTTCCATATACAGAGGACCAAGGCCCGCTTCCACATCCAGCATGCCCAAATAGTTTCTCAGGTTTGCTGGAATGGGTTTTGCCAGCCCATATGGCGCCCAGTTGTTGAGTTCAGCTTTCCTTACAACCATGTATTCGCCGCCTGTTGCGCTGATGGCCCTGGATTTGAAGAGCAGGAACCATGCACCGACAGGACCATAGGCATCTTTAAAGCGGACAGGGATGAACCTTACTTCCTGACACGTCATCTCTGCGCCTGCCTTGATGGTGAAAGAGGCGCTTGATCCGGTGTTGAATGGAGGATACCAGGAACGGCCGAAACCTTCACCGGCTGACCTGGGACGGAACACGTGTACTGCGCCGCCCATGCAGCAGATGGTTGCCTTTGCCTTGAATACATAGATCTTTTCTTCACGGGTGCTGAAACCAATGGCGCCGACACACTTGTTGCCGTCCATCAGAGGCTCACAGATAAACACCCTCTCAATTACTTCGCCGCCCGCCTCTTTAAGGGCGTTCTTTGCTGCTTCAGCAATGAGGATCTTGTATGACTCACCGTTGATCATCAGCTGCCAGCGGCCTTCATGGACATACTTGCCGTTTTCATCCAGCCAGATCTTGAGACCCCATTTTTCAAAAAGGTGAACCGTGGAATCAACGTGACGGGCAATGTTGTAAACCAGGTCTTCCCTGGAAACACCCATCAGGTCCTGGCGTACATAGCGGACATAATCTTCGCAGGTATTCTCACCGTCTCTTACGCCGACATACTGGTTAATGGCCGAAAGACCCATTGCAACGGCACCGCTTCTGTCCAGGGCTGCCTTATCAACAAGGGTGATTTTCAGGCCCTTTTTCTTTGCCCAATAGGCTGCCTCTACGGCAGCACCACAAGCTGTAAAACCGCCGCCAACAATCAGGAGGTCGGTGCTAACTTCTACTGTTTGAAAATTTGCCATATTATTTTACCTCCTTATCCGGTTATCTTGTGGGAAGAGCACAGCCCAATGAATCTGGTTCGGTTGCCAAGTTCGGACTGTTTATATCATCATGGGTTTTATAACCGCCGGTCGGGTTTGCTGTACCTTCTTCAGTTGTCCGGATGGGGAACTTGAATCTTTTCAGGCTGCCATCACGGAATTTGACTGTCCACATAATATCTTGAGAACCACGCATTGGTACAACGCTCGCTCCCAGAGGGATAAAATCAGCGTAGCCACGTACGTCCATCGCCTGCTGGGGGCAGATCTTGACGCAGCACTGGCATTCCCAGCACATCATTGGATCTCTGTTATAGGCCTTCATCTTTTCCTTATCCAACACCATTAGGTCGTTCGGGCAAATATACATACAAGCGGTTTTGTCCTGCCCTTTGCAACCATCACATTTTTCAGCAATTACGAAACTTGGCATTATTCTACCTCCTGAATTAACAGTTTTAAGTATCTCCTACGGTCTTGGTGGTTTGAATGTTTATTGTACTGTCTTTTGCACCCCCTTTCTTTATGATTAAAGAAATCAACTAGATTGGTTAAATATACCACTAAACCTATGTTGAAAAGACTCGATTACCTACTTTGTGCATTTTTTAACAAGGTGTTTTTTATATCGAAATATTCAAAGGTGTCAAGTAAAAATAACCAGTGTTCCCAGAAAAAATTCTGAGAATTTCCCACCTGCTCTATAGAGTATAGGTATCAATTCCGGCTACAATATATGGGCATGTCAAAAAAACCTTGCAGGACAAAAATGACCCCATGAAAACGTCCAAGCTCAAGAAATCAGATTGAACTTTGATTTCCCATTATGTATTATGCCTCATAGCTGACAAACCCGTAAACAGTCCTCCAACCGTCATGCCGGACTTGATCCGGCATCCAGAACTTATTGAAATGACTGGATTCCGGCCTTCGCCGGAATGACGAAAGATGGTGTTTTTCGACTCTTTACGGAACCATCATAGTTGACTTGGACAAGCTGGATTTGTAAGAGACTGAAAAAAGCCATTGGCTTTTAGCTCTATGGTGATAAGCGAGGATTATGCTTCCGATCGTCTTTTCAGGAAAATCGGATATCGGCCTCAAACGCGCGGGAAATGAAGACGCCTTTGTTATCAGCCCTGAATTGGGCCTTTGCCTTGTTTCTGATGGAATGGGCGGCGCCGCGGCCGGGGAACTGGCAAGCCGCATATTTGCAGAGACTGCAACAGAGGTCTTCACTGGATCAATGAACCGTTCAGGCGAAGAAACACGCGAACTTGTCCGAAATGCCTTTAACCTGGCCAACAAAACGATCCTGGATCACTCGGAAAACAATCCTGAACATAAGGGGATGGGGTGTACAGCAGAGCTTTTGGCGTTTTTTGAAGATGGATTTGCTGTAGGCCATATTGGGGACAGCAGGACCTATCGCTTAAGAAATGGGCTGTTGAAACAATTGACCAGAGATCACTCACTTGTCCAGGATCAACTGGACCAGGGGCTTATCACACAAAGTGAGGCCAAAAATCATCACCTGCGCAACGTGATCTTAAAAGCCCTTGGAGTCAACGAAACACTGGTTCTTGACATCCTGAGCGGAATATCATTTGCCAAGGATCTATTCCTACTGTGTTCCGACGGATTGACCGACATGGTTTCGGATTCCTTTATTCAGGATGTGCTGTCTTCGAAATCCACATTAGATCAAAAGGCGGACAGACTGATCCAATCCGCCAAGTCTGCCGGCGGGCATGACAATATCACCGTTGTCCTGTGTGAAGTAACTCCATGATTTTATTTTGAATTTCAGCCTTCATCTTTTATAAAAAAATAAAATCTGGTTATTCTTGCAATAATTTTTTATCTCGGTTAAGATCCTTTCACTTTTGTGTTGATGGCCGGACATTATGATTCAGGTGAGACGACTTTGTTTTCTGTTTTTGATCGGTTAGCTATTTATCAGACCTAAACTCGGCTAAACCACACAAGACCTGCACCTTTTGCCTGATTCCTTGGTGGCATTAAAACTGAGGTGCAGCACAAAACTTTTTTTACGGTATCATGGAGAACAACATGGAAGTTGCCCTTAATGTTGAGGGGAAGTATCCTTTTTCCGAGCTCATGAATAAAGTAACCAATGAGTTGGAAGGTAGATATAACAAAGACAAGGACGCAATCAAACTCAAGGAGTTTTCAAAAGATGGAAACCAGATCCATCTGGTTTATGAGGTGATCAAAGGCGGCGCCATTCGGCCCAAAAAGGAATTTTCTTCACCTTATAAGGAGTTGGGCGGCAGGAAACCTATTTTTGGGTAGAATCTGACGGCACATGGCGCTGGAAAGGGAGTTTTTGCGGTCTATCCGTCCGCTGTCTTCCTATATTTAGCAGACAGCCGGCACAACAAATCCATTGCTTTTTTCGCCGATTCAGTGTCCATACTGCCCATGCCGCAGGCAGGGGTGATGAGTGATCTTTCTGCAAGAATATCAGACCGTATGCCCCAGTGATTGATGGACACAAAACCATTGCCCAACCTTGAAAACAGTCCGTCAAGAGTCACCCTGTCTGAAAATTCCGATGTGGGGATGATCCCCCATGCTATGGCCCCACCTTTCTTAATAAACCCGGCAATGTCATCCGGATAAAGCAGAAAATGGCCCATATATGCATAGGCATCAAAATTGATGATGTCAGGGTCTGCTTCAACAATCATGGACCAGTCCGTATTTCCGCAGCAATGAATCCCGACAAGTGTATTGGAATTCGCCCTGAGATAGTCAATTACCGTCCTAAGGACGGCAATGACTTCATGTCTTTGAATGGCTGAAAATGCTGATCCGAAACCGCTCAGATATGGCTCGTCCAGAAATATGACAGGCCTTCTTCCCGATTCGCTGAGCTTTCGTGCCTGCCACAGGGCCTTGATGGCCAGACCATTAGTCATGGCCTCCCTCAATTCATCGTTATAAAATAAAGACTTGCCAGTGTTGTCCGTTATTCCTGCCGTAAAGGTGACGGGGCCTACCGTTTGCCCCTTGATATATTGTCCATCAGGCCCTGCACCCCGGCAGATCAGATCCAACATCACGTGCAGACCCGGGGCATATTCTTTGCTGATGGCGAAGTAGTCCGTGTCCTGGGCCAGGAAATGCTCATAGAAGAGCGTTAGTTCCGATTCTATCTCAGCTTTTTGGGATATCCCAATTGATCTCTGCTCCTTGTTGATCTCCAACAGTGGAAGGCCTTCACAGTACTGGGCGCTCATGTCTTCCAGATAACTGCGCCTTACGAACTGGGGCCAAAAGGGCATTGAAGGAAATTTCGCCAATATATCAAGACAGGCGGCCTCGATATCCAAAAAAGGAACACTTCCAATGCCGGTTGAGAGAAAGTTGTATTGGGGTGCAATGTCAGACATGAAATCTCTGAAAGATTTGATCTAAGGGCTGGTTGGGTTATGCCTGGCAGTGTTTGTCACTCTGATCCTGACAAGCCAGTCCTCCAGGATTGCGATGGTCTTTAAGGTGTTTTGCCTGGAGATATCCTCTTGTGAGGGCGTTGAAGCCTTATCCACAAATTCATTCAATTCCGCAAGACGGCTTAAGGCAAATTTATCCTCAGGGTCTTTGAGGAGGATCTTTTCATAGGTGCTGATCGCCTCCATGACCTGGCCCTGGCTGAAATATAGTTCAGCTATGGTAGGCGATGCCAGGTCAACGATAGCATCCTCCTCTTCTTCCGGAAAGGGCGTCTCTTCCTCCTCTTCTATCTGACCTTCTTCAGGCAGCTCCCATGACTGCGCCATTGCCGGCTCAGCCTCCACCTCATGGGAAAGCGCCCC
>DIKH01000133.1:0-8201 GCA_002424495.1 Desulfobacteraceae bacterium UBA5623 | reverse complement strand
CAAGGGCCTCCTGATCGTCCTGGTTGGCGGCAAGATATGTTCTCAGAGCCACTTCAGCCTCTACAGGCCTCTTCTGCCTGGCCAATATCCTGGCCTGGAGCTTGTAAACTGAACTCAGGTCCTTTAATTCCGATGTCAACCTGCCAAGCTCCGCCTCTGCCTGACCCATAAGACCCGCTTCAAAATAGGCCTCTGCCAGGAGTCTTCTCAGCCGGATGTCGTCAGGGTAGATGTCGAGTGCCCTGATGCATTCCTGGATTGCCTTATTAATCAGGCCATCTTTTTTCAGTTGTGCAAGGACAAGCAGGAGGGTGCCCTGGGAGGGACCTTTTTTCAGGATATGATCAACAAGATCATCTGATAGCGCCATTGTTTTTCAACTCCTCTCTGCCGGATTCGGCCTTAGGGGCGGGGCCTTTAACTGGCGGGGCATTGAGATCATCGCTATTATTTTCCTGGCTGAACCTGTAAATAACCTCGTTTTCTCTTACCATGTTAAACTGTTTTCTGGCCATGGATTCAATGTATTTTTCATCAGTGCGAAGCCGGGCGATTTCCTGCAGAAGGGCCTGATTTTCTTCGGTTAAATGGCGTATCCTTTCGATATGGGTCTGACGTTCCATCTCTGTGTGATAGAGGCGGACAAATCCGCGTTGACCAAAACCCAGCCAGGCGACGACAAGGCCAAAGATGCAAACAATAATAATGGAAATTTTCAAAAGGTTTTTCTTTTTTTCGCTCAAATTAAAACGCCTTTTTTTGTTCTAATTGGGCTGCAATTAAAATGGAAGGAACCCCGACGCCTTTGGCCAGGTCCATCACCTCAACCACCCTGCCGTGTCTAACATCTTCATCCGCATGAAGGACCAGATTAACAAGCCCTTCCTTATCCATGAGGTCTTTCAATCTGACACCCAGTTGCTTGAATTCAATTTTTTCACCTTTTAGATAAGTATCTCCAGCCTTGTCAATAATCAGGATAACCGCATGATCTTTTTTATCATAGCCTTTTTGGACCACCTTCGGCAATCTGATGGGGATATCAGTCGCCACATTGAAGTGTGAGGTGCACATAAGAAAAATCAGTATCAAAAAGAAAATATCGGTAAGCGATGTCAGCACCAGGACTGGTTCTTCTTCTTTTTTCTTTCTAAATCGCATAGTCAATCAGGTTGAAGTCCCTTAGACTCCATGCGCAGAGATATCAGTGTGTTGAGTTTGTCGTGGTATAGCTCTCCATGAGTTCAATCAGCCTTATGGAGTATTCCTCCATCTCAAAAACCAGGGCGCTGGCCTTATCTTTCAAAAACCGGTGGCACACCAGGACTGGTATTGCGATGCACAGGCCTGCAACCGTGGTGATCAGAGCCTCGGCTATTCCCCCTGCAAGGGGGGCGGGATTATCAAGGCCATGGATTGAGATGGCATTAAATGTCTTTATCATTCCTGAGACCGTGCCCAGGAACCCAAGAAGTGTTGACAGATTGGCGATGGTGGACAGTATGCCGACATTTTTCTCAAGGATGATCGCCTCCCGGCCTCCCCTTTCTTCTATGGCCTCTTTTACCAGCCACATCCCCTTTTGGGCGTTTTTCAGTCCTGCCAGAAATATCTTTGCAATAGATGAGTTGTCATTACGGCACAATGAAAATGCCTCTGACAATTTCTGATTTTTCAGCAATTGTTGTACACTGCTGATAAAGCCCTGAGGGATGATATGGTCCTGTCTCAAGACCCAGATGCGCTCAAAAAAGATCGCCAATGCCACAATTGAGCATAATATAATGGGGTACATGAATATTCCACCCCGCAAGATAATATCAATCATGACGCCTCCGAGCAAAAATTGGGCAAACCCTTTGAAACCAACGGCCTCTTAATATCATAACTGAAAGCCAAGAGTCCACTCTTGTCCTTGACACTGAAGCAGATATTACAAATAATATCAACGGATTTATGACAAATTTTTTTGAGGACAAAGCCATTGGAAAAAACCGGAAAACAAAAAGCGCTGAATGACCGCGCCGACAGGGCCGCTTTTCTGCAAGGGCTCCTTGCAACACCAGGAGATCAGGTCCTCAATAGGATACTGGAGCATGAAAATCCCAGGGACCTGGTCCAACAGATCCCGCAGGAAGACTTCTACTGGCTGATCAAGAGAGTGGGAGAGGATGAATGTCTGCCCTTGTTAAAAATGGCCTCGGATGATCAGAGGCAGTATCTCCTGGATCTGGAGCTATGGAACAATGACCTGCCAGACCTTGAAAAGACATCCATCTGGTTGAGGAGACTGCATACGGCTGATCCTGAACGGATCTCAAAATGGTTTTTTTCGGAAGGGGAGGCCTTTATCTATTATTATCTTTTCAAGAACATCAGGGTCGAGACAAGATACGGGGATATTGATCCTGACTTTGAAGAAATACCCTTTAGTGTTGACGGTGTTTTTTATGTCACCATCCCTGAAGACAGCCACAGACAGACAATAGAAGAAATGATCCGCACAATGGCCGGTGTTGATTTTGAGAGATATCAATACCTCATGTCAACCTTGTCGGGCGTTATTCCTTCAGAAATGGAGGAGGAAATGTACAGGATGCGCAATGTCCGATTGGCCGAACATGGATTTCTTCCCCCTGAGGAAGCCATGGAAGTCTATGCCCCCTTAAAGCCCGATGCTCTCATTGAGGACCCATACTCCAAAAAGACTGGCCTTACCCCTATTGAGGAACTCCGCGATATAATCCCTATTTCCCCTGCCTATTACGCCCATGGCGAAAATATCCTGACAAAGGCATATTTAGGCATAGACGACAATGTCTTTCTGGACAGATTCCGTCTTGAGTTTGCAGGACTATGCAACCAGATCATGTCCGCGGACGGCGCACTGGCTAATCAGCTTGATACCCTGATAGGCATATGCAGAAAGGCAGGAGGACATCTGAACCTTGCCCTTGAGAAACTTTGCGGGAGTGAAGTCTCCATGGCTGCAAAGTATCTAAGAAATAATTCCCTGGTTTCCATCTTCCGTGTAGGCTTTGGCCTTGCGCTTGGCTTAAGGTGGGATACAGAGCGGTGGCTGAAAAACAGCTGGTTTAATAACCAGGGGCTGGGGGTCGGTTTCTGGGGTGATCAGTGGGCAGGGTTGATCTCCGGCATTCTTATGTCTAAACCACGTCTATACAACTGTCTCGAAGGAAAGGATGAGTACAGGGACTTTGAACATCTGTCCGAATTGGACGAGTGCAGAAGACTTGTTGACCGCGTTAAGGCCCTCGACAGGCTATTGTGGCGATTGACAGGGCTTTACCCTTTGGAAAAAGGGCTGGTTGATCAGGCAGGGCTTACGTTCCATCAATTGCTGTTCAATCTGTGGGCACGCCAGACGTTGAATCTCAAACCTTGTTTTGCAGGTCTTTCCTCCAAGCA
Organism: Desulfobacteraceae bacterium UBA5623; assembly: GCA_002424495.1. Classification (GTDB taxonomy): domain Bacteria; phylum Desulfobacterota; class DSM-4660; order Desulfatiglandales; family Desulfatiglandaceae; genus UBA5623. Next base: position 4,772 of record DIKH01000133.1, on the reverse strand, counting down.
GGTCAAAAAACTATTTATCCGTCTCAGGGCAGGGGAAAATTCTCCTCCCCATCGGATGCCTGGATTTGGAGACATTTTTGTCATGGATTTCATGTCATACGCCTCCGGCTTCGAGCCCGTAATCTCAGCAAGCCTGACAGAGGCCCTGTCCATGATCTGGAAAGAATTTTTGGCGGAATATGAATGGGTGCCCGGCAAGGATCTTGATGCAAGGTTCACGAAATTCATCGCCACTGAACAAAAAACAGAAAAATTACAATAACAGTCAGCACATATAATGCATATGGGGCTTCTGTTTATCCAGGGCTGAGTCATTCTTCCATCATTGCGATGGCTATCTGCGCCGTGCGTAAAGACGCGCCGCCCTTTCCCAGTCTGTCCCTGACAAGGCTCAACTTGTTTATCATGGCGGTCCTAAGCGCCTTATCTTCTAATATGGCCACGGTTTCATGTGCAAGCCTCTCAGGCGTCACCTGATCCTGAATCAGCTCCGGAGCAATCCTTTCTCCTCCAACTAAGTTGACCAGCCCGATAAAAGGCACCCGGACGAAAAATCTCGCCACCCTAAATGACAGAGGAGACATCCGGTAGGCAATCACCATGGGCACACCCATAATCGCCACCTCAAGCGTGGCCGTCCCTGAGGTGACCATTGCCACATCGCAGACGCTAAGAAGGTTGTAGATATCTCCTCCCCTGAAGAGGCTAATCCTGGCTGTTGAATGTTCTATGAACGGGTGAACAAACTCCGGCTCAATACCAGGGGCCAGGGGCAGGAGGCACCTTATTTGGGGATATTGTTGTGACAGAATTCCCGCTGCACCAACCATGTCAGGGAGCAGATTTTTGATCTCTTCTTTCCTGCTTCCCGGCAAGAGCCCTATAACCGGATGCCCCTGGTCCATGCCGAAATCTGCAATAACAGTGCCCTGCTCCTGCATGAAGGCGTCAAGAAGGGGGTGCCCGACATAGTCCACCTTGAGGGGACTATTTTGGTAAAAATCCTTCTCAAAGGGAAGTATTACAGCCATGCGATCAACACGATTGCCGATCTTTTTGATCCTGCCCCTCCTCCATGCCCATATCTGCGGACTGATATAGTAAAGGACAGGGACCTTGTGGCGTTTGGCCGCCCCTGCAATATGTATGTTGAAGTCTGGGTAGTCAATGAGGATCAACAGGTCGGGGCGCTCGTTTTTTAAGATGGATTTGATTTTTTTTGCTGCCTGAAGGATAAAGCGGAGCTTGCCAAATATCTCAGTCAGGCCTACTACAGCCATATCAGAGGAGGAGGCGAGCATCTTGACACCTGCCTTGCGCATCTTTTCGCCGCCAATACCCCAGAAAACGATGTTGGGATCAAGACTTTTTATGGCAAATACAAGATTGGACCCATGAAGATCAGCCGATGCCTCTCCTGCAACGATGAGAACAAGCCTTGAATCTCTTGAATTCGTATTGGATGATTCCATAGCTGCCTGTAATCATCGCACCCCACAGTTGATTAACAAGCGAGCCAATTTCAAAACGTTTCAGTTTGGCCAAGATCAAGACGGGCGAAAATTTTAACCGCAGGAATACGCGAAGTATTTTGAGGATTAAAATTTGAGCCCAACGCTGAGATTGGCCAAAACGGGACATTTTGAAATTGGCTCGATCAGATGGCCCTGAAACTCCTGCACCCGCTTTCGATCTGGGCAATGATGCCTAGAGCGACCTTAAGGGCCTTTCGTCCGTCATCCCCGGATACTACTGGCTCAGACCCGTTGGTAACCGCTTCAACAAAAGATGAAATTTCATCCGCCAGAGGATCTCTGCCCGGAAATGTCGTCTTCTCTGCCAAAAGCTTTGGAAAGTCGCTTGAATTTGTTAAGTTAACATCCAGCCTTATAACGCTGATCTCTCTCTTGAGACAATTGACGGACAGGTATGCATCCGGCTGAAAGACCCGAATCTTTCTCAGGTTCTTGTTTGACACCCTGCTTGCGGTCAGGTTGGCCACAGTTCCATCTTTAAAGACAATCCGGGCGTTGGCGATGTCTGTCTTATCTGTAATCACAGACATGCCCACTGCGTGAATCTCTTTTATCTCTGCTCGTACGTTATGGAGAATAATGTCCAGGTCATGGATCATCAGATCAAGGACCACATCAACATCAATGCCCCTTGAGGTAAATTCATTCATCCTATGAGATTCAAGAAAGACCGGCTTGTTTAACAATGACCCCATCATTACGACAGCAGGGTTAAAACGCTCCACAAGCCCAACCTGGAACACAAGACCCCTTTCCCGCGCCATGCTTATCATGGTATCCGCAGGGTCGAGTTCATAGGTAATCGGCTTTTCGATCAGCAGATGCACCCCCTTTGACAGCACATCCTTGGCAACCTCAAAGTGCATCTCCGTAGGCACGGCCAGACTGACTGCATCTACCTTGGCCAGGATTTTTTCATGGCTTTCAAAGGCCTTTACCCCATAACGCCTCGATATCTCATCGGCCCTAACAGGGTTGGCATCCACCACCCCTACCAGTTCAACATTGGAGATGGCCTTATATTTCTGGACATGATATTCCCCCAGGTGACCAACGCCAATGACACCAACTCTTAGCTTGTCATGTATCACGCTCTTATCATCCCTCAGTATCTTTACCTGATCTGTTTGGAACAGGTCTTAATTCTGCAATAAAATCGTTTCCGGAAACATTCAGATTACAGGGATATAATACATATGCCTTCCCTGTCTGCATATGCAATCATCTCCGGGCTGTCAAACATCAATGTCTTTCCGGCCTCCACTGCCAGCACCTTTGCCCTGACCTGAGACATAACCCTCAGTGTTTCAAGGCCGACAGAAGGCACGTCAAAGCGAAGGTCCTGCTGTGGCTTGCTCACCTTGACCACAACTGCGCCTTCTTTGGCTATGGTTCCACCCCTTCTGATGGTCTCATTTGTCCCCTCGATGGCCTCGAGCGCAAGGACTGTCTTTTTGCTCACTACCACACACTGGCCGATGTCCAGGCGACCCAACTCCTTTGCCACATTCCAGCCGAAATCAATATCGGCCCGTTGGGCCTTGGTGGGTTTCTTCCTGGTGAAACACCCCGCGGCCGCCAAAAGTTCCGGCAGGTGGGTTGTTGAGCTGACGATCTCTATGCCCTCCTTTGCCATTTCTCTGGCAAACGCGCCCAGGATATTATCATCATGAAACACGGCGATTTTGGATATGAACGAGAGACCTTTTAAGTCGGGCCTGATGTTGTCAAACATCCGTGTCTTGCTGATGGAGCCTGCCATCAGGGCCTTGCTGATATCAAATTTGCGGAAGGTCTTGATCAATTGTCCAAACTGCCCCAGCCTGATCCAGGCTATTTCATCCACATGGTCTTTGAGCGACTGATCTGTCTCATCCAGATGGGCCACCGCAACCACGCGAAGGCCTCGTCTCTTTGCAGCCTCCGCAACCATGATCGGAAACTGTCCGCCGCCTGCAATCAGGCCTAAGCCCTCTGTCTTTTCATGCATTGATGTGCTGGGTGAAAGGGGAGTTTCCTTAGGGGAATCCGAGGTGTTCAATTATCTAAGTATCCCCCTTTTTGAACCTTCAAGGAAACCAAGGAGGACCTCCAGTTCAGGAAATGATTCCATCTCATCCCTGACCTGTTGAATTCCTTCCTGGAGCCTGTTGTTTTCTCTCCAGATTATCCTGTAGGCCTTTTTAAGGCCATTAATGGTATTTCTGGTGAATCCTTTGCGGCCAAGTCCCTTCTGGTTTATCCCATAAAGTGTTGCCCTGGCCCCTGAGGCCATCATAAACGGCGGGACATCCTGGGCGATCCCTGTCATCCCCCCAACAAAGGCATAGGGGCCTATACGGACGAACTGATGTGTCGCCACAAGCCCGCCGATATTTGCATGGTCGCCCACCCTGGAGTGACCGCCAAGGGTAGCGACATTAGCCATGATAATTCTGTCGCCGAGGATGCAATCATGGGCGATGTGGCAATAGGACATTATAAAATTGTGGCTGCCTACCACTGTCTGCCAAGCCTCTTTGGTTGTAGCCCTGTGAATTGTGACATACTCGCGGATCACATTGTCGTTGCCGATGATTACCCGCGTGTCTTCTCCGCGATAACCTATATCCTGCGGCGAAGTCCCGATGCACGAAAAAGGAGATATGTGATTTCTTTCCCCGATCTGTACATGGCCCTCAATATATACATGGGGGCCGATGACAGTATCAGGGCCGATGGTCACATGATCCCCGATAATGCTGAAGGGACCAATTTTGACCCCTTGGCCGAGGTTGGCGCCGGAGCCGACTATTGCAGTAGAGTGAATTTCCGGCATATTCCTTATCCATATCCTTTCTAACCGATGGTGGCCATCAGTTCCGCCTCCGCAACCAGATTTTCCCCAACAAAGGCCTTGCCACCCAGCTTCCAGACCCTGGAACCTGTCCTTAATGCCTCCAATTTAAAGCGGATCTGATCTCCGGGGACCACGGGCCTTCTGAATTTTACCTTGTCAATAGACATAAAGTAAACCGCATCAGTATTTTCTCTGTCCTGAGCGCCTGAAATGGTCAACCTAGCAAGCACACCTCCCACCTGCGCCATGGCCTCTATGATCAAGACGCCGGGCATGATCGGATCTCCGGGAAAATGACCCTGAAAAAAGTGCTCGTTAGCAGTCACATTCTTATAGCCGACCACACTTTTCCCCAGTTCAATTTCAGTGATCCTGTCCACCAGCAAAAACGGGTAGCG
>DIKH01000440.1 GCA_002424495.1 Desulfobacteraceae bacterium UBA5623 | reverse complement strand
GCTTCATCGTCCCACCGAACCGCCTTCATGCTGACAAGATCAATAACCCCTTTAAAACTGTCCTCCACTCCCCAGGGCAGTTGCAGCACAAGCGGCGCAGCCCCAAGCCGGCTCTTGATCATCTCAACGACCCTGTAAAAATCGGCGCCGATACGATCAAGCTTGTTTATGAAGGCAATCTTTGGGACTTTATACCGGTCGGCCTGGTGCCAGACAGTTTCGGATTGCGGCTCCACTCCTCCCACGGCGCAGAATACCCCAATGGCTCCGTCCAGTACGCGCAGGGATCTTTCAACCTCAATGGTGAAATCCACATGCCCGGGGGTGTCAATGATATTGATGGCATGGCCCCGCCAGGAGCATGAGGTCACAGCAGATGTGATTGTGATCCCCCTTTCCTTTTCTTCAAGCATCCAGTCCATGGTGGCCTCGCCATCATGGACCTCACCCATCTTGTGAACGCGACCGGTATAAAACAGGACCCTCTCCGTCACGGTGGTCTTTCCTGCGTCAATATGGGCGATTATTCCTATATTGCGGGTCTTATCAAGTTTTGGAGCTGGAGGCATAACTGTCTCGTCTATTTCCGGGAGCCTTTAAAATGTTCAGGGTTTACAAGTTCATGGTTCGGCGAACAACTGAACCGATGATTGACATGACGGGTAAGACTAGAGTATCCTTCCAAACCTGTCAAGGCATTATAGACTTCGTAAAGATTGAGATGAAGGCTAAGAGAATTACTTTAAAGACCCAAACCGGCCAAAGACTGATGGAGATGTTTGACCTGATGTTTGCTCATTTCGGTCCCAGACATTGGTGGCCTGCTGAGACAGAGCTGGAGGTGATTGTCGGGGCCGTTCTTACCCAGAATACCAACTGGAAAAACGTGGAAAAGGCCATACTTAACCTGAAAGAAAGAGGGCTCCTTTCCTTAAAGGCCCTTTTTTCGGCCTCTGCTGATGAGCTTGCCCTGGAGATAAGGCCTGCTGGATATTACAACATCAAGGCCAGGCGGCTGAAAAACCTGATCAGCTTTATTGAAGATCATTATGGCGGAAATCTTGCTTCTATGCTGGAAGATGATATCACAGGCCTCAGGCATGGGCTTCTTTCAGTCAATGGTATAGGACCGGAGACCGCGGACAGCATTATCCTCTATGCGGCAAATCGGCCTATATTTGTGGTTGACGCCTATACCCACCGCATATTAAAGAGACATGGCATGGTGGAAGACACGGTCACATACCAGGACATGCAGGAGTTGTTCATGGACAATCTCCCGGAAGATACACGGCTTTTTAATGAATTTCACGCCTTGATTGTTGAAACAGGCAAAGACTATTGCAGGAAAAAACCCCTTTGTGATAAGTGTCCTCTTGGCATTTATCTTTCATAAAAGTTTATTGATTCAGGAGCACTAAGATGATCAGCAGATATACACGTCCGGAGATGGGCCGCATCTGGGAACTTGAAAACCAATATGCCAAATGGCTTGAGGTGGAAATAGCTGCATGTGAGAGCATGTCGGAGCAAGGCCTGATTCCGAAGGCCGCACTTAAAACCATCAAGGAAAAGGCCCGATTTTCCGTGGCGCGCATCCTTGAGATAGAAGAGGAGACCAAGCACGATGTCATTGCATTTTTGACCAACGTGGAAGAATCCGTGGGGCCTGATTCCCGCTATATCCATCTGGGTCTGACATCATCCGACATCCTGGACACCAGTTTCGCCCTGCTGCTAAAGGAGGCGATGGAGCTAATCCTTGAGGCAGTGAAAAAATTCATGGAGGTGATTAAGCGCAGGGCATACGAGCACAAAAATACAGTCATGATAGGCCGTTCCCACGGCATCCATGCGGAACCTATAACATTTGGCCTCAAGCTTGCCGTGTGGTATGCGGAGATGGATAGAAATCTAAAGAGGCTGATGGATGCAAAAGACGTCATAGCTCATGGAAAGCTCTCCGGCGCAGTAGGGACATTCGCCAATATATCTCCCGGGATAGAAGCCCTTACCATGGAAAGATTGGGGCTAAAGCCTGCAAAGATATCCACTCAGATTATTCAACGCGACCGCCATGCGCAATACTTTACAAGCCTTGCCATACTTGCCGGAACATTGGAAAAGATCTCTGTTGAATTAAGACATCTCCAGCGGACAGAGGTCCTTGAGGCGGAAGAGGCGTTTTCAAAGGGCCAGAAAGGATCATCCGCCATGCCGCACAAGAAAAATCCTGTCGGCAGTGAAAACATCTCCGGCCTGGCGAGACTTGTCCGGTCCAATTGCCTGGCCGCCATGGAAAACATAACTCTGTGGCATGAAAGGGATATCAGTCATTCTTCGGTCGAAAGGGTTATAGGGCCTGACAGCACCATTCTTATCCATTATATGCTTCTTCGCACGACAGGCATTGTTGACAGACTGGTGGTACACGCAGACAGGATGATCGAAAACCTCAACAAGATGAGGGGACTGATCTTTTCACAGCAGATCCTGGTGAAACTTGCGACAAAGGGCCTCGAAAGGCAGCAGGCCTATGTCATGGTGCAAAGAAATGCAATGAAGGTATGGGAAGGCGGCAGGGAATTCAAAGGCCTGATCCTGGAGGATCAGGAGATAGGAAGATACCTGAGCAAGGATGAAATCGAAGAGATATTCGATATCAAGTATCATCTGAAGTATGTAGATGATATATTCAGCAGGGTCTTCCCCCTTGTACCTTAAACCCTATACCTTGCACCGTTACTGATTCACATGCTCGATCTTAATCTCATCATCCCAGGGGTCTGCCTTTTTGACTTCCACAAGGATCTCCTCTCCTGGTTTGACAATGATGCCGTTAGGCCTGTTTATCTCCGCCACCAGGAAAAAGTCCTTTAAGACAATGCGGTATTTTCTCTTAAACTCGTCCAACACAACGGCAGGGTATCTTTCGCCCCTGCGCTGGCTGAGATATTTAAGAGTCCAGTAACGGGTGCTGTTTCTCTTTATGTTCTGTAGATCCTTGATTGTCGGCTCAACAAGAACCCTGATCTCTTCAAGCCGTTTTTCATCATATACATGGGCCTCGCCCATCAAAAAGTTCCTGATCTGGCGTTGGATCAAGAGGTCGAAATATCTCCTTATCGGGGAAGTGGCTTGCAGATAGGATTTGAGGCCAAGCCCGCTGTGTGGACGGACGACTGTTTCGATGTGAACGGGGCTTAACTTTCGGCGCTGCCTGAAAACATAGAAGATATAGCTTGCCTCGTCGTCTGAGAGCGTTTCCACCGGTTCGGCCTGGGTCCTGTAAAGGGCGGGGATACGGTTATCCCTGCAAAAACCGGCTGCAAGACAGTTGTAGAGGATCATCAGCTCCGCGATTATCATTCGAGACGGTGTATCCTGATCTTCCTCTACAAGACAAAAAGAGGAATCATCATTGAATACCACCTGCAATTCCGGGAGAGATAACTTCAGGGCGTCGTTGTTCATCCTTTCCTGTTGAAGGCGTTTGCACAACTCAAATAATTCATGAATAATAATCGGGATTTTTTCCGTGTGCTGCAGGGCAGAGGAGCCGTCTTGTATGCCCAGCTTGTTATCCGCCTCTTCGTATGTCAGCTTTTTTTTAACCCTTATTGTGCTTGCAACAAATCTGTGGTCCAGGAGCTTGCCGCCTCTTTCAAAACAGGCCAGGAGTGAAATCGCGGGCCGGTCGCAATCCTGCATAAGGCTCAACGCCCCCTGAGAAAGCTCATGTGGGATCATGGGTATCTGCCTTGCAGGCAGATAGATGGACGAGGCCCTTTTTGCCGCCTCCCGGTCAAGGGTGCTGTCTGCCGCAATGATTGATGCAACATCGGCAATGTGTATACCAAGATGGAGTTGATCGCCTATAATTTCCAGGCTGACGGCATCGTCAAAATCCTGCGTGAGCGGGCCGTCTATTGTCATAACAAACAGATCCCGCAGGTCCTCTCTTCCGGAAAAGGCTACTTCTTTGCGGGCGACCAGGGCCGCTTCATTTAAGAGCTCTTCGGAAAATGTGGTTTCAATACCGGATCGAAGAAGGTCGAGATTTTCATCCTCATGCCAGACACCCAGCTGAATCAGCAGATCGCGTGATTTTTTGATATCATATATCCCTGCCCTTGAAAGAAGATCTTTTCCGTACTTTGAGTCCTCTCCGCAAGTGCCATAAAGGGCCAGTTGAACAAGCAGATCAATAACTTCATCTTTGTTGGCCGGGGCCTCGCACGGTCTGCCCTCCATGACGTCCTTCAGCCAGGAGCTTCCTTGGTCAAGCCTTTCTTCTCTTAATGCATCTTCCTCTCTCTGCACCAGGATCTGCTCAACCTTTTCCGGGCTGTTCGGCAGAAACTGGCCGTCTTTCATCCTGAAGTAGATATGGTCGTCAAACAGGGATCTTACCAGGGCCGCCACATGGTCGTCTGTAATTTCCCTGCCAAAGACCAAATGGGCGAAATCCCTGGTGTCAAAACCCTCCTTTTCATCGTAGATCAGCTCCCAGAGTTCCTTTATGTTGACCTGCCTCATCAGACCGGCCCTTGCCTCTTCCATGCGCCGGAGCTTCTGGAGCAACTCCTCACGGGATTTTGAGACATTCATGGCTGACTCTGAGACGACAACCGCCCTCTTCGGCGAAAGGTTGACCTCCCGGTTTGAAAACGTAAGCAGGTGGAGGCTGTTTCCCCTGTCCTGGATGCAGAGGGTGCAGATAAATCTGCCATGATCAATATATTCGATAACCTTGCCTTGATGCATCTAGTTTTTCGCCTCTCTGACCAGTCTTAATCCTAAAAATTTGCAGTTGAGAGCGGGCAAATATTTGTCTCGAAAGGCTGAGCGGCAGGTGCGACCGGTCAATCCCCATCCTCCTCCTCGAAATACCCGGGCCGGACCGGATGCAGGCCCTTTAGGATCGGTAATGTGACCTATCCGGTAGCCTTCATACCAGTCTTCGCACCATTCCCAGGCATTACCGTGCATGTCATACAGACCACAGGCATTGGGGATTTTCCTGGCCACAGGCTGTGTTTTTTCATTTGTATTTCCGCAGTACCATCCGATCATATCAAGATTCTGATCAGACTCACAATCTGTCCTGGTGATGTCGCCATTGGAAAACGCCTGACCGCTGCCGGCCCGGCATGCATATTCCCACTCCGCCTCAGTAGGCAACCGGTACAAGCGGCTCTTTTCCCTCTTGTTCAGGCGCTGAATAAATTCCTGGCAGTCATACCACGAAACCTGTTCAACAGGGCAGTCATCACCGCAATCCCTGAAAGCAGATGGATTGCTCCCCATTACCTCCTTCCACTGCCCCTGGGTCACCTCGGTCACACCCATGTAGAACCCCTTAGTCAAGGTAACCCTGTGCAGGATCTCATCATCGTATCTGCCTGTTTCAGATAACGGGCTTCCCATCATAAATGTCCCGGGCGGAATATAGCTCATTTTATAATTGATGGATGAGATTGTATATACAGAGGGGCCTTTGGAAACCGCCTTCTTCGCCTCTGTTGTTCCGGGAACTGAACTGCCTTGCGCAAAAGAATCGAGGACACCTGTACAACAGTTTAGCACGGAAAATATAAGGACTGAGAATAAAACCAGACCAGGAGAACAACTTTTTTGCATATGAAAATACCCCTTATTGCAATCAGTCAAAAGGCAGAGGAAAACATTTTAGAGCCCCCACTGTTACCAGAGCCCTTATCAGTTCATACAAAGGAAGCCCTACTACATTTGTATATGATCCGGATATCTCTCTGACCATAAAAGACCCGATCCCCTGGATGGCATAGCCGCCAGCCTTGCCAACTGGTTCTTTTGTGGCGATATATGCCTCTATCTCCCGGTCCGAGAGATGCTTAATATGGACGATGCTGGTGACCGCCTCCAAATGGGCCATCTTCCCTGTTGGATCAAGGATGCAGAACCCTGTAATCACCTTGTGCCCTTTGCCGCTTAAAAGCCTGAGCATGCGCTCTGCCTCTGCCGGGTCTCCTGGTTTTCCCAGCAGTTTTTCCAAAGGCCCTGATTCTTCACCCTTTATTTTATAATCACCATTGGGGGCCGCCACAATAGTGTCTGCCCCGAGTATCCATGAGTCATCTGTTTTTAAAGATACCTCCCTGGCCTTTTTTTCTGCAAGGTGACAAGCGGCCTGCTGTGGACTGTCGAAGAGATCTTCCTCTTGAACGTCACTGGCCTCCGGCCGGAAAGGAACCCCCACCTGATTGAGCAGATCCTTTCTGCGGGGGGAGGCGGATGCGAGGATCAAGGGGTGCAGGTTGTCAATAAATGGAAAAGACGTCATTGCTCTAATTCGAAAAGGGCAATGGCGTTTTTCGCCGTCCTTTCCGCCACCTCTTCAAATTCCATATCCCTCAAACGGGAGATCTCCCTGGCGGTGTAAATGACGAACAGAGGTTCATTGTTTTTCCCCCTCTTTGGCACAGGGGCAAGAAACGGCGCGTCGGTTTCTATGAGCATACGTTCCATAGGGATTTTTGCCGCCACATTTTTTGTCTTTTCCGCCTGTTGATAGGTAACGGTCCCGGGGATGGAGATAAAATAACCCAGCTCAATAAAGGCACGTGCAAGATCCAGGTCTCCGGAAAAACAATGTATTACACCTCTTCTTTCACCCTTTCCCCGTTTTTTCAGGATCTCAAGGACATCATCATGGGCATCCCGATCATGTATTATGACCGGCAGGTCAAGATCATCGGCGAGTTTGAGTTGCTGCTCAAATATTTTCAATTGATTTTCATGGCTTGAGTAATGGCGATAAAAATCAAGCCCGATCTCGCCCCATGCCACAATCATCTTATCAGATGCCATGAGGGCCATCTTCTCCAATGAGTGAGGGTCACATGTGTCCGCATTGTGGGGGTGATAACCAGCCGCAGCATAAATGAAATCATACTGCCTGGCCAATTCCAGCGCCCTGGCCGAGCTGTCGAGGTCTATCCCTATAGTGATTATGCCGGTAAGGCCGCCTTTAAGCGCCCTGTCAATAACATCCTGCCGGTCTTTGTCAAAATCCACCATATCGAGGTGGGCGTGAGTATCAATTAACATTCAAAATTCCCGGATTCCAAGATCTTCTCAATCTAATTATGTTCATGGGCGCAAAATATATAGGAAATCCAAATTGGTCAACATGAAAACCTGGCTTGCGGAATCTTTGGGCTTGTAATCAGCGGGTCAATTTGCAATATATAAGGTAACACCTCCAAAAACAGGGGCTGCATTTTCATATTTTTTTGGGAGAAAAAATGGACAAAGGTCAAACTTACCAACCAGAGGGCATAATTGAAGACCCCATGAAACCGAATGAGGAATTCCTCAAATATCACAAGGAACTGAACCTGGATGACAATATATATTGCGCCGATGCTATCGAGCGCATAGAAGCCGATTGTGGCTGTAAGGT
>DIKH01000302.1 GCA_002424495.1 Desulfobacteraceae bacterium UBA5623 | reverse complement strand
AGTACGTTGGGTGTAATAAAGGCCGGAAGGCTTGGCCCCAGCCGGATGTCCTTTATGCCCAAATGGAGCAGCGTAAGCAATATGGCCACGGCCTTCTGCTCATACCAAGACAGGATCATGGAAAGAGGCAGATCATTTACACCGCAGTTAAATGCATTGGCGAGGGCGACAGCAATCTGTACAGCAGAATATGCGTCATTGCACTGGCCGATATCCAAAAGCCTTGGTATGCCTCCTATGTCTCCGAGTTTCTTATCAAAGAACCTGAACTTGCCACAGGCAAGGGTAAGGATTACACAGTCCTTAGGGATCTTTTCCACTATCTCAGTGTAATAATTCCTGCCGGGTTTTGCGCCATCACAGCCTGCCACCAGGAAAAAGCGTTTGATCGCGCCTGCCTTTACCGCCTCAATCACCTTGTCTGCAACACCAAGGACTGCGTTGCGGCCAAAACCCACTGTGACAGAGCCCTTGTCCGTATCCTCAGAAAACCCAGGCATGGACAGGGCCTTTTCAATGACGGGGCCGAAATTCTTATCCGCAATGTGTGTAACCCCGGGCCAACCCACAAGGCCAGTTGTAAAGATGTTTCCCATGTATGAGTCCTTCGGCTTCTGGATGCAATTTGTAGTCATCAAAATCGCCCCCGGGAAGTCAACAAACTCCCTGGTCTGATTCTGCCAGGCAGTGCCGTAGTGCCCATAGAAATGAGAATATTTTTTAAGCCCTGGATAACCGTGAGTGGGCAGCATTTCTCCATGGGTGTACACGTTTATGCCCTTACCTTCTGACTGTTTCAGTATCTCCTCAATGTCCATCAGGTCATGACCGGAGACCAGTATGGCCTTGCCCTTTTTTGCGCCAAGCGGCACTGCCGTGGGTACAGGGTGACCGTATGTGCCGGTGTTTCCGGCATCAAGAAGCCCCATTGTCTTGAGGTTTATTTCTCCGCACTTTAATACCAGCCCCACCCAGTCATTCAGAGTAAGGGCCTTGTTCAAGGTGGCTGCAAGGCCTTCGTGAATGAATGCATAGACAGCTTCATCGGTCTGGCCAAGAATTCTCGCATGGTCTGCATAGGCTGCGACACCCTTCAGGCCATATGTCAGCACCCATTGGAGCGAATGGATATCAGTGTTGATATCAGGGTCGGATTTTATGCCTACTCCTTCGCCCTGACTTACAAGACCTTCCAGGGTTGAGGCAGGTGTGAAGGTGGCAGGACCCTCGGAAAAGTCAACTTTTCCGCCTGCGGCCCGAACCCTCTCCTTCAGGGCTTCCCGGAGCTTTATAGCGCGATCGATAAGGGGGATAAACCTCTCCGGGTCAAAATCCACATTTGTCAAGGTGGAGAACAAGGCCTCGCATGTAAAATGATTCACTTCCCCGTCACTTATCCCCACCTTGCGTCCTTCCACCGCATAGACAGCCAGACCTCTCAGGCTATATATCAATAAATCCTGCAGGGCCGCCACATCAGGTTGTTTGCCGCATACACCTATCTTGGTGCATCCTTCGCCTTTTGCCGTTTGTTCACATTGATAACAAAACATTTTTTATCCTCCCTTTAAGATTATAAAATTAAATGAATACACTCTCAAAAATTTTTCATCCTGCTTTTTGGGACAATGTAAAACATCATTGGGCCGTCCGCATTGACTTAAGTCAAAGGAAAGTGATATTTATTTGACTGATTAGCGTTTATTAAACCGGGAAGGGGTCTTGAAAAATTCTAAGCCTTTACAAAAATAGCATTTGTTCTTGACTTAAGTCAAGGAGCTTTCCTTCGAAAATCCATATAGCTTTACCCAGAGGTTATTACTCCGGCAATTAAATACCCTATGGAGGTCCCACGCATGAACAGGGAAGACAAAAAAAGAAATTTTGACACCTGTACGCCCTTTGATATTTCCGATGATGACATAATAAAGGCCATGAAAGATATTAAAGGGTACCTGGATATAACCCCCGGGGATTTTAAGACGCTCTACCGTTTTGCCTATACACATGCCATTGAACGGATTTCTCACATGTTTAAAGCCGGCGACGTTATGACAAAAAATGTGGTTTCCGTTAATAAGAATACAACCATAGAAATGGCAGCTCAATTGATGGCGAATCATGGAGTTTCCGGCGTTCCCGTGGTTGGGGATGGAGGTGAAGTTATTGGTGTTATCTCTGAAAAAGATATCTTGTTTCAAATTGGGACTAAGAATGCCCGATCAGCCATGGATGTTATAGCCCATTGCCTAAAGAGCAAAAGTTGTGTTGCATTATCCATTTTGAAACAGAAGACGGAGGATGTTATGACATCTCCGGCAATTACTGTGAGCGCAGAGACACCTGTAACGGAAATAGCATCCATTATGGCAAAAAATGGAATCAATAGAGTTCCGGTCACTGACAGCAAGGAAAAACTCACCGGTATTGTTTCACGGGCTGATATCGTTAAGGTATCATGCGCACTGGCAACTAAAACTGGAGATTAAAACAACGAGGAGGTTCCGGCGCGGGCAATGGAATATTTCAAAAAAATGAAAGGGGGAGCAAAGAGTCCACCGGCAGTGAATGTTTCCGAAATTATCTGGTCCTGGGTTGGTTCGTTTACAGGCATTATAGCCATTGCCTATATTAATTAGTGCCCATCCAGAAATGC
>DIKH01000315.1 GCA_002424495.1 Desulfobacteraceae bacterium UBA5623 | reverse complement strand
CTCGCACCCGGACTTTGAAAAGTTATATTAATTCCTTATAATCATTCAGCTAACTGCTTATTTGAGGCCATGGTATGATCCCAACGATTGAATGGGACGGGCAGAACGTCCGCATGATTGACCAGAGGAAACTCCCTGACAAGGTTGAATGGTTCCTCTGCCGGGGATACAGGGATGTTATCAGCGGCATAAAAAAAATGGTTATCCGCGGTGCGCCCGCCATAGGGATTGCCGCGGCAATGGGTCTGGCCCTTGGGGCGCGTTCCATTAGGACAGGGTCATATGTCATATTTAGAGACCGCTTCAAACAAATCGCGGATGAGATGCTCCTTGCGCGCCCAACTGCGGTAAATCTGAGATGGGCGATTGAGCGGATGAGCAGCCTGGTCAGAGACATGGAAGGACTGCCTGTTGATGACATCAAGGCAGCCCTTAAAAAGGAATCTGACAAAATCCTTTCCGAAGACATTGAGATCAATCGGAAAATGGGCAAAAACGGCCTCGCTCTCATTCCAAAAGGGGCGACAATCCTCACCCACTGTAATGCCGGTTCATTGGCAACCGGTGGTTACGGCACAGCACTTGGGGTTATCCGTGCGGCCCATGAAAATGGAAGAAAGATAAAGGTTCTTGCCGACGAAACCAGACCCTGGCTTCAGGGCCTGAGGCTGACCGCATTTGAACTGATGGAGGATAGCATTGATGTCACTGTGATTGCGGACAATGCCGCTGGGACTCTTATGCGGCAGAATAAGATTGACCTTGTAATTACAGGCGCGGACAGGATAGCTTCAAACGGCGATGTTGCAAACAAAATCGGCACATATCAGGTGGCGGTCCTGGCGAAGACACACAAGATCCCATTTTATGTGGCTGCGCCCATTTCAACAATAGACCCGGACACAAAAACCGGAGACATGATCCCGGTGGAGGAAAGAGATCCGGAAGAGATATGCAGGTTCGGGAGTCAGAGGATCGGACCTCCATGCGTCCGCACACTTAATCCGGTCTTTGACATTACTCCTTCAAAATATGTTACCGCCATCATCACGGAACAGGGGGTGATCAGACCCCCGTTTAAAAAAGGGATCAGGACGATTCTGGCCAAGGCTTGAAATCACTGAAGGTAACTTTCAGCACCCTCCTGGTTTCAGATGTCACCTTATAGCGTTCATCTATCCTTAAACCGCATACCCATACCGGCTTGTCGTCATTGGTCAATATGGGTATAAGTCTCCTGTCATTTGCCGGAATCTTGAGATCAATAAAAAACCTCTTGAGCTTTTTATGGCCCGACATCCCGAAGGGCACAAAGCTGTCACCAGGCCTAACGCTCCTGACCGTCATAGGATATGAGATAAGATCCGCATCAAGAAACGCCGTCATTGGAGATAGTTGTTTGACCGGCGGCAATATGACTTCTGTTTCTTCGAGAACAATGGCCCTGTCAAGGTATTCAAGAAAAAATCTGCCAGGACCGGCCAGGGTGTAAGAGAATTCCTTTACTGCCATCCCCTCCCCCTTGCTGAAGATCAGCCTGTCATAGCTCCTTTGAACGGTAAGACCATTGGGCAGGTTAAGGCTTGCACGTGATCTTGCGCCATTGGCCGCCCTATTGACTGCCTGGATATGGCGCAGACTGACCCTTCTGAGGTTTCCTTTGATAATGGCCAGTGTGTGCCTTATAACACGGCACTGGAGCGCCTCCGGAAGTTCTCTGAACGATGGCAAAGGAATCATAACCTCATTAAGGCCTATCAGTTCTGATGAGTCTTTAAACCAATTTTCAGATTCAGACTCCATACACTGATCTTCCATTCTCATAATCCCGGCGGTCTGTCCCAACAGCTCAATTATGCGGGGTTGAATTTCTTTCAGCCGCGGCACCAGTTCCAGCCGGATCTTGTTTCTCAGGTAATGAGTCTGAAGGTTTGAGGAATCCGTCACATACTTAAGTCCCTTTTTATGGAGGTAATATATTATCTCTTCACGGCTTATCTCAATTAAGGGCCTTATTATCCTGTCGTCTCTTACTGGCGGTATTGCCGACAGTCCTGTTGTACCACTTCCCCTCAGCAACCTCATGATGACGGTCTCCGCCTGGTCGTTCAGGCTGTGCCCTAATGCAAGCTTATTGGCGGACGAATCACCCATGATCTGATCGAAAAACCTGTACCTCGCTCGCCTTGCCCTTTCCTCCAGGGGGCCATCGCCCTCATTGATGGAAAGCCCGGCCTTTAAGGTTGCAAAAGGAAGGCCTAAAGACCTTGAAAGGGATTCCACAAACACGGTCTCCGCATCATCCTCAGCAGGCCGCAGGCCATGGTCGAAGTGTGCGACAAAAAGGGCGATTTCAAGATCATCCTTGATGTGATTTAGAATATCCACCAGGCAGACGGAATCAGGCCCTCCTGAGACGGCAACCACCACCCGGTCTTCGGGCCTGATCATGTCAAACCTGGATATGGTCCTTCTGACCTTTGAAATTATCTCATGCATGAGACGAACCGATTTTGCCTCTCAAAAAATTTCTTTCTTGCATTAGCATGATTTTACTAGAAACTCAATTGGCTGTAAGACACTATCATAGTTGAATAACCGACTTGGTCAAATTTTTGCGCGATGGTCATGCTTGACAGATTCCCTCTTATAATGTATGATTTATAAATTAAAATATGAAAAGGAGAATGGGATATGACCCAAGCAACCGTAGGAAAGAGGTATCAAGTAGTTATCCCTTTGAAAGAGCGTAAAAATCTTGAAATAAGACCAAACACTAAAGTAGATGTTGTGGCTGAAGGCGACAGATTGATCATTTATCCCCTTTTACCATCAAAACTGAAAGGGATCGGCCAAAAAATAGCTGACGATACGGATGCAACAGATTATGTAAGCAAGCTTCGAAGGGAATGGGAGGAAAGGCCTTGAGTCGTTTCAAAGACCTGGAGGGAAGGCAGGGTGTCGTGATTGACACAATGGTCTTTATCTATCTGTTCGAGGGGCATCAGCATTATGCCGATCTGTGTGAGCATATCATCGGCCGGATGAGTGAAGGTTTTTTCTCCGGCGTGGTAACGCCGATTACGGCAGCGGAGATCCTGGTAAAACCCCTGAAACTGCGACAACCCTCGATAGCGGACCGTTACCGCAGCGCAATCCGAAACCTTCCGAATGTCACACTGCCAAGCATCAATACGGAAATCGCGTTCATGGCGGGTTCCTTGAAAGCCAAATACGGGATGCCTTTACCTGATATGTTTCAGGCTGCCATGGCCCTTTATTTTCCAGCCCACACATTAATTACGAATGACCGTGCCATGGGGAAACTCAAGGAAATCCAGATAGTCATGCTCGATAAAATGACTGGGCGCTGAGCAATGCCGGCGGTTTAGCGAGGGAGCTAACCGGAACCAGCCACAAATAACAAAAGGAATGTTTTTTCACACCGGCTTCGATCGAGGCACAGAAATCGCAGTGGGAAATCAATATGAACTTCAAGGCCTCAACCCCCTATATTTTCAGCTAATCCGTCTCGTTTTAAATGGAATTTTGACCCGCAAACCAATAACTTCAGTGCCCTCTGTGCCTCTGTGTGAGATATCTTTTTACATGCTCAGATATCTCTTCATAAAACGCTTCCTGAAACCCGCCAGACCGGCGATGCCCTAATTTTTCTCTATTTTTTCTGCTATTTTTCTTCTCGTTCACCTCTGGATCACTCGCGAAAAGAAAAAGGGCTTGCTGAAATTAGGAGGAAAAGTTACACTAGTTATTATTATTGACACCTGAGTATAACAAAAAATGGGGAGACCGGATCATGCCCGCAACAACCTATGATCAAGTCATATCAGAAATAAAAGCACTAAATTTATCAGACCAGCTTCGCCTTTTAGAGGAAACGGCAACGCTGATCCGCAAAAGGACAAGCAAACCCACGCTCCGCAGCATCCTGGAACTTAAAGGAAAAGGGAAGGATATTTGGAAGGGGCTGAATGTAAGAGCATACATTGATGAGGAAAGATCATCGTGGAATGGATAGACGATTTGCGGGGAAAGACGATTGGCCTTGATACAGCGCCGCTCATCTACTTCATTGAAGAAAACCCGCCTTACATCGAAACGGTAAGGCTCTTTTTTGAAGCAATGGATAGGGGTGACTTTTTGGTCGTCACGTCAACCGTAACCTTGCTGGAAGTTCTGGTGCATCCATTGCGCAGCAATAACAGAGAACTGGCCACAGAATACCGGGACATCTTGCTTAACTCAAGACTGATGACGTTGGAGGTTTCAAGCGCTATTGCTGAACAAGCCGCCCAGCTCAGGGCCGCCTATGATATCCGTACACCGGATGCCATACAGCTAAGCGCGGCATTAAACGCTGGAGCAACTCAATTTTTTACAAATGATGTCAGATTGCCCAATATTCCATCCATACAAATTCTTTCCATTGATGCACTACTTAAGACAAAGTAAAATCTCCTGCTAAACTGTTACCCAAATACAATTCCTTCAATCAGTTCTCTGCGCCCCTGCGTCTCTGCGCGATAAACACAGGATATCTTCAACCGGCCTGTCAAACAATAAATTGCATAAAGAGCCTGTCCCTATTTTTTCCGGATTTTGCAAAGATATTTCCTTTTGAATCACAAAGAACAACCGACAATCCAAGTGGCACTTCAAGAGTTTTTCTATATAACTCGTTCCCCTGAGAATCCTCTGCGATAATTTTGTTCGATACACCATTTTCTGATCCATAAATTATGCCATTGGAATCAACAACATTAGGAAAGAAATTGGCAATTCGCCTCAGTTCTACACCATTCTCATTATAAAGTATCATAGAGTTGCGATACCAGGTAATAATATTATTGTCTTGGTTAATTGCGCAAAGATAGAACCAACCATCACGTGGCATGGACTTTTTCCATCTTAAAATGCCGCCTTTCGTGTAGGACATTAGGCTGGTAGAAGTCAGTAATTTCCGGTTAAGTATTTGCATAGGTTGAATTTGTTGAAGGAATTATGTTGCTGTCAAATTCAGAATCAAGAGAGTGATTTTCAGCATCAAGCATTTCATTTTGAATTTTTATGCGGAGCTCGCGAACTCTTTTGATGGAAACTTTCTCGTTATGATGCTCACGGCAATAAATGGCGAGCAATAGATAGGTG
>DIKH01000056.1 GCA_002424495.1 Desulfobacteraceae bacterium UBA5623 | reverse complement strand
CCAAATCTGTCGCTGTAGTATTAAAGATATGCGCGATTTCAAAACAGACACCCACCCCCTGCCCGCTCGCACCCGGACTCTTTGAGAAGTTGCTTAGCGAAGTTAGGATTAAACGACAGAGCCATTATTTTTTCTCTTGAAAATATGAAAAGATCTCCTGTGCAAGTGATCGCGTTATGCCGGGGACTTCAATCAATTTTTCAATGCCTGCCTTGGCAACATTGCCCACGCTGCCAAAGTGCTTGAGCAGTGCATTCCTTTTTTTTGCCCCAATCCCGGGGATATGATCCAACTCGGATTCCATCTGACCCAGAGACCTCAGTTTTCTGTGGTATGATATGGCCCTTCTGTGGGCCTCATCCCGGATTCGCATCATAAGAAGGAGCACTGGGTGATCCGGAGAGAGGGACAATGGGTTTTTCCTGCCCGGAAGATATATCTTGTCATGCCTCTCGTGCCTGCTTTCATCCGGCTTGGCAATCGAAACCACTTCAGTGACCGCCTCGATCCCGAGACCGTCAATCACTGCCTTTACACATGAAAGGTGACCTCTGCCACCATCCACCAGAAACAGATCCGGAGGTTCCCCCTTGGCCACCCTCCTTGTGACCAGTTCGGCCATCATACCATAGTCGTCAATGCCCTCGGTCGTCTTGATCCTGTAGTTTCTATATCCTTGTTTGTATGGAAGGCCGTCCACAAAGCTGACAACGGTTCCGACGGCCTTATCCCCTTGGAGGTTGGAGATATCAAGCCCCTCAATACACCTGGGCTGCCTGTCGAGTTTCAGACAGAGCTGGACCTGATTGATAATGTCTTCTTCAATTGACTCAGTGCGGTTGGCAAGGAGATTTTCCGCATTGGCGACCGCCATCCGCACCAGCCTGAGCCTTTCACCCCTGACAGGGCTATGGATGATCACCTTTCTGCCTGCAAGTCCGCCAAGCCATCTTGCTATGGCACCGAGTTCTTCAACCGGTTCTGATATCAGGATATGCCCAGGTATAAGCGGCCCACCGGAATAATATTGCTTTAAAAACGCCTCCATTATCTCAGAAGGACTGCCCCCCTTATCCCGGAAATAATAGTTGCGGCTCCCCACCACATAACCCTTACGCACAAAAAGGCTGACCAACTGATAATGATCCTCCCTCTGAGACAGCCCAATGACATCCTCGTCCTCCAGCCTGGCGGAGACCACATGCTGACGTTCGACGGTCTTTTCTATGTCCCTGATCTGATCCCTTATTCCGGCGGCCCGCTCAAAGTCCAGGCTGTCTGAGGCGACTGCCATATCTTTGTTGAGCTGAGAAATCAATTCCATGTTGCGTCCTTCGAGAAAAAGCCTGACCTGCCGGACAACATCATGATATTTTTCAGGAGAGATGTCATTGGTGCAAGGGCCGAGGCAACGGGCCATCTGAAAATTCAGGCACGGTCTGGTTCGCCTGGGAAGCCCTGGTCCGGAGCACTTTCTGAGTTTAAATACCCGGTCAATTATATTGTGAGTGCTCCGCAGGGAACCAGCAGAGGAAAAAGGCCCGAAATAGACGGCCCCGTCCTTTTTGATCCTTCTTACAATCCTGAGCCTTGGATAAGCCTCATTGATATCCAGCTTAAGGCAGGGATATTGCTTGTCATCCCTCAGAATCACATTGTAGCGGGGCAGATACCTCTTGATCAGGCTGCTCTCAAGAATGAATGCCTCCTGTTCAGTAGAGGTAATGATAAAATCCAGAGAGCTTGCCCTCTTTATCATCAAGGCGGTCTTGTCCGATAGGTAATCATGAGGCCTGAAATAGGACAGAACCCTTTTTTTCAGGCCCTTGGCCTTGCCGACATATATTACCTTGTCTGCGTTATCCCTGAAACAATACACCCCCGGGCTATCAGGCAAAACCTGTCTGAGTCTTTCCGGTTCCAGTTCATATTTTAAATTGGGCAGTTGATCCATAAAAAGAATTTTAAATTCTTAATGTTGCATTTTGAATTAAAATCGGATTCTTCCTTTCATTCACAATTAAAACTTAAAAATTAAAAATTGTTCTTTAGTCTGACGCAGAGATTGCGGAAAATAGACGTTTCCGGATGGACACTACTAATGGGTTGCGCAATAGAACACTAAATGATATTTATTGCCCCAGTCAAGGAGATACGATTGTGTCAATAAAACCAAAATCGGGCAGCTACCTCATCCTTGCGTTACTGGTATTCACCGGAGGTTGTTCCGTGATGAAACATAAAATGCCCCCTCTGGCCAATATCGAGGGGGTCTCGCGTCATTTTACCATCGGCCAGATCATAGGACTGGAAAAAGGCGAGGCACTTTCATTTGACCAGATGGTCGGCAGGCTGGAATCCTCTGATCTTATCTTTATAGGCGAGGTGCACGACAATCCGGAACATCACCTTCTACAGGTTCAGATCTTACAGGAATTGATGTCCCGGCGCGGACCTCTTACGGTTGCAATGGAGTTTTTCCAGAAAATGCAACAACCGGCCATTGACCAATACCTGGCTGGGGCATGCACGGAATCGGAATTTCTTAAGGCCGTTGACTGGAATAACCAGTGGTCCTTTGACTACAGCCTTTACCGGCCCCTGATGCTTGCCGTAAAAGACAAAGGTGGAAAGATCCTTGCCATTAACGCACAAAATGACATCGTAAAAAAGGTGGCAAGATCCGGGCTTGACAACCTTAGCGCAGACGAACGGTCTGTGCTGGCAGCCGACATTGATCTCGGCAATGAAAAACACCGCGCCTATCTATATGATATTTTTAATAATGAAGCCCATAAATACTTGCAGAATTTTGATTACTTTTATCAGGCACAATGTGTCTGGGAAGATACAATGGCGGAAACCATAGCAGGATCACTAAAAAACGCCCAAAGGCCTGTGGTTGTTTTCGTTGGAAACGGTCATATAGTAAACAAATTTGGAATACCTGACAGGATAACAAAGAGGACACCTGCCAAAATGGCGACCATCATGCTGACACCAATTGAGGGGCAACTGACCCTGGCAAGGGAAACATCTGACTATGTGTGGCTGACAGGGGCCTGCTCACGCAGGAGTGTACTTTTCCACCACAGACATCATCAGGAAAACAACGAAAACCCATTGCGGACAGGCCCGATGCCTTGAAAGGAGAATATTATGCGACTCAAACCAGAAAACATAGACAGCCTTGGCCCGGAACGATACCGGGCGGTAATGGAAAGATCCATGGAAGACATCTCATCCATTTATGAAGATGTCCGAAAGATTGTAGCCGACGTCAAAAGCAGAGGCGACGAGGTTTCCCTGGAACACTACAAAAAGCACAAAGCCGACATTACCTCAGCTGACCTTGAGGCAACGCCTGAAGAGATAAAAGACGCTTACAAGCGGATTGATCCCAGTGTTGCCGAATGCCTAAAGGTTGCGGCTCAAAACATAATCAAATTCCATAGCGCCCAGATCGAGCGCGGGATGTGGTCCATTGAGGTGCGCGGAGGCATTCTCGCTGGCCGAGTTACCAGGCCGATGGATATAGTGGGCTGTTACATCCCCGGGGGCACGGCAGTGTATCCCAGCTCCATTCTTATGACCGTGCTGCCGGCCAAGGTTGCAGGCGTGAGCCAGG
>DIKH01000057.1:38379-54691 GCA_002424495.1 Desulfobacteraceae bacterium UBA5623 | reverse complement strand
GCCTTTCTGGATGGACACTAACTAAAAAAGACTATCTGGGTTCAAAATACTTACAGCCTTTATCGACAATTTCTCTAGGGATTTCTTTATCTTCCCCTTTCCCATGTTTCTTAAACCACGTGCACAGACCAAAAAACAGTATTCCAGATAACTCATTGAATTTGCATTCCCAACAGGTTGTGTCAGAAATTTTACTTTTGCCGGTATCCATTTTCAAAGCTCCAACCTGGGACCAAAAAATCAGCCAATTAATACACTCATAGTATAATTGTAATTTGGAAATCAAGATTTCCTCGCCTATGATTTCTTTACCTGAAAGTTTTTTCCATAAGTAGGCAAGAGAAATTCTGCCTTTCGGTTTTCTATAAAAGGCTGGTTATTTTTTGATCCGATACCTCAAAAGATTTGAAGACGCTATGCCTTGAAAAAGTAGTAGCGCGGTTTTGCAAATGTTTTTTATTATTTTGCTCATACAGACCTATCTCAAGTTTTTGCAGTCGGTGATATCCTGGAGTCAAGGCAAGCAATCTCAGGTTCCAAATTGATAAGGTAATCGATAAGATTTATAGGCAGGCCAAACTATGCTTACCATATGAATCGGAAAGCATTTTTATGGAACTCTTAACTACTTATAAGCACTCAAAATAGCCACTTGATTTCTTCAGACGCTATGACTAATTTTAAATCACGGAATGGGGATTGTTAAAATGAAGGTGTTCAGAAGGTAAGAAGGCTCAAAAAAGAGAGGAGAAGAGATGAAAAGAAAGAAAATCATCCTTTTATTTCTTTTTGCTGTTTTTATTTTCACTTTTTCTTCATGCCATCCTCGTCATGTCTCAGATCTCAAACTTAACATGACAAAAGAAGAAGTGGTTTCTCTGTGGGGAAAAACGGACCTCATCACGGTAAGGACCGTGAGAGGGAAGCCTTCCGAAATCTGGGAATATCATTTTTTTAACACTGATTCTATTTGTAAGGTCACTTTTATTCAAGATAGAGTAGTAAGTACCAAGTGCTATCGGCAACCCTATCGTAGACCATATTATTATGGAGATCCATACTACCCCTACTATTATCCATATCCATACCATTACCCAAGCCCCTACCCATACTATTACCCTTATCACCATTATCACCATCACCATGGCCATTAATGAAGGTAACGAGGCTGCCGGAAAATAAGTCTTGTAATCGCATCAATTCCAGCAGATTAAATTGGAAAAACCTGCCATAAATTAGATTTCTCAAAATGAGATACAGCTGATACTTGCACAACTACTTGCACTGTCTATATCTAATGGGGTCTTAGGTGCAGGCTGAAGATATGCTTAAATCGGTTGGTATTGCACTCAGAGATGAATGGATTGCAGATTATCCCGTGACGCCTATAATCCTAGCTGAATTGCAGGATGCTGTATTTGATGCCGCAGAAAAGAATAAACTGTCCAAGAAAGAAGACGAGGCAGTAAAGGCTTTTCAGAGCGTTAAGAAAAGGATAAATTTTAACACCTTTTCAGAATTTCCTGGATTTCTTTCATAATATTATGTAGTTAATTCATGCCTTACCGCGGAAGACCTCACGACAATTAGACGACAGCATTGGAGAAAAGTTCAGTATGGATAACCGGTTCTTCGAAAAGCCCGTTCTCAACTCTCCTTACGAATATCCGGCCAGGTACTGGGAACTGGATGAGCAAGGCCAGCCGACGCAACAGATTATCGAAAAACGCCGACCTGCCGAATTCATCACTCCTATTCCAAAGCCCAGAAAGCGCAAGGGATCAGCTTCCCAGCAACAACTGAACTTTATCTTCGACGAAGGCAAAGGTCTTTCAAGCCAGGAGCAACAGTATGACCCTACCCCTGTTATCAATGAGCTTCGTCGTAATGTGGACCAGTGGCGAAGCTGGCCGAATCCCGGCGATTGGCAGGTGACGCCCGAAACCGCCCGTTTGCTTCAGCATTGGCGGCATCATAGGTTCAACAACATCCGGCCCTTCTTCTGCCAGGTAGAGGCCGTTGAGACCGCTATCTGGCTTAGTGAGGTGGCCCCAAAATCAGGAAAGACCGCCAGAGGCTTTCTTGAACACCTTGCAGACGCCAACAATGACGCCAACCCGGATCTCTTGCGACTGGCCCTGAAATTGGCCACTGGCGCAGGCAAGACGACCGTCATTGCCATGTTGATTGCCTGGCAGACAATCAACGCAGTGCGTCGGCCAAATAGCAGAAAATTTACCCGGGGGTTCCTGGTTGTCACCCCGGGGCTGACCATCCGCGACCGGCTTCGCGTGCTCATGCCCAATGACCCGGACAGCTATTATCAGAGCCGGGAACTTGTGCCCAACGATATGCTCGCTGATCTGGAGCGGGCCAAGATCGTTATTACCAATTTCCACGCATTCAAACTTCGCGAGCGCATTGACCTTTCAAAGGGAGGCCGCTCACTCCTTCAGGGTCGAGGTGAGGCGCTGAACACACTGGAAACCGAAGGGCAGATGCTCCAGCGCGTTATGCCGGAACTGATGGGTATGAAAAATATCATGGTGTTCAACGATGAAGCGCATCACTGTTACCGAGAAAAGCCCGGCGGCGACGGTGAAGGCGATCTGAAGGGCGATGAAAGGAAAGAAGCTGATAAAAACAATGAAGCCGCAAGGCTCTGGATAACAGGCCTTGAGGCCGTCAACCGCAAGCTTGGCGTTATGCGTGTTATGGATTTGTCGGCGACGCCGTTTTTCCTTCGCGGCTCCGGCTATGCCGAGGGGACGCTGTTTCCCTGGACAATGAGCGATTTCTCCCTGATGGACGCCATTGAATGCGGTATCGTCAAGCTTCCCCGCGTGCCCGTGGCAGACAACATACCAGGTGATGACATGCCCAGGTTCCGAAACCTATGGCAGCATATCCGAACGCGGATGCCCAAAAAAGGCCGGGGAAAATCAAAATTCCTCGATCCCCTCAGCCTTCCCGTGGAGCTGCAAACCGCTTTGGAGGCCCTTTACGGACACTATCAAAAGACATACGAACTCTGGGAAAAAAGCGGCATCCGCGTACCACCATGCTTTATCGTCGTCTGTAACAATACGTCCACATCCAAGCTTGTATATGACTATATCTCAGGTTTTTATCGAGAGAATGACGACGGTTCCACATCCTTTGAAAATGGGCGTCTTGCCCTTTTCCGTAATTTTGATGAGCACGGCAACCAGTTTGGCCGTCCGCGCACCCTGCTCATAGACAGCGAGCAACTGGAATCCGGTGATGCGCTGGACAGGAATTTCCGCGACATGGCCTCAGACGAGATTGAGCGATTCCGGCGTGAGATCATCGAACGCACCGGCGACCGGCGTCAAGCCGAAAACCTCACCGACCAGGATCTGCTCAGGGAGGTTATGAACACCGTAGGCAAGGAAGGCAGGCTCGGTGATTCCATACGATGCGTAGTCTCGGTTTCCATGCTCACCGAAGGCTGGGATGCAAATACCGTTACGCATGTCCTGGGTGTACGCGCCTTCGGCACCCAGCTTCTTTGCGAACAGGTAATAGGCCGTGCCCTTCGCCGTCAATCATATGACCTCAACGAAGACAACCTGTTTAATGTGGAATACGCCGACGTGCTGGGGATACCGTTTGACTTTACGGCAAAGCCCGTTGTTGCGCCGCCCCAGCCACCCCGCGAAACCATACAGGTAAAAGCGGTTCGGCCTGACCGCGACTACCTCGAAATCAGATTTCCCCGTGTACAGGGTTACAGGGTCGAGCTGCCTGAAGAGAGGCTGAGCGCAACATTCAATGAAGATTCTGTCCTGGAGCTGACCCCTGACCTGGTCGGCCCTTCGATCACTAAAAATCAGGGCATCATCGGGGAAGATGTTGATCTCAGCCTGGAGCATCTGGAGGACATGAGGCGATCAACGCTGTTGTTTCATGTTGCCAAGCGCTTGTTATACACCAAATGGCGCGACCCTGGCGAAGAGCCGATGCTGCACCTTTTCGGACAGCTCAAGCGAATCACAAGACAGTGGCTGGACAATTGCCTGGTCTGCAAAGGCGGAACATACCCCGCCCAGTTGATGTATCAGGAACTGGCCGATATGGCCTGCGAACGGATTACCGCCGGTATTACCCTCGCCCTTGTGGGAGAAAGCCCAATAAAGGCTGTGCTAGACCCATACAACCCCACTGGATCTACCATTTATGTGAACTTCTCTACATCGAAAACAAGCCGCTGGGAGACTGATTCGCGCCGCTGTCACATCAACTGGGTGATTCTAGACAGCGACTGGGAGGCGGAATTCTGCCGTGTAGCGGAGTCCCACCCGCGGGTCAAGGCCTATGTCAAAAATCACAATCTGGGTCTGGAAGTCCCTTACCGCTATGGATCTGAGACGCGCACATACCGGCCCGACTTCATTGTCCTTGTGGATGACGGGAACGATGATCCGTTGCACCTTATTGTCGAGATCAAGGGTTACCGCCGCGAGGACGCCAAGGAAAAAAAGACCACTATGGATGTCTACTGGGTGCCAGGAGTGAATAACCTGGGCCTTTATGGCCGGTGGGCGTTTGCCGAATTCACGGAGGTCTATCAAATCGAGGCCGACTTCGAGAAAAAGGTAGAAGCCGAGTTCAATAAAATGATTGATCAGTTCTCAGGCTTAAAGGAAGGTCTTTCGTGAACTCAACCCGTGCAAAAATCTTTATCAGCAGTGTTCAGAAGGAACTGGCACAGGACCGCCGCGAGGTAAAAGCGTTCATTGAAAACGACCCTTTGCTTCGCCGTTTTTTCACTGTCTTTCTCTTCGAAGACTTGCCTGCCGGCGACAGGCGTGCGGATGATGTCTATCTAGCTGAAGTGGATCGCTGCGACATATACCTCGGACTGTTCGGCAACAACTACGGATTTGAGGACAACGAGGGTCTGTCGCCAACCGAACGAGAGTTCAACAGCGCCACCGTTCAGGGGAAGATCCGTTTTGTTTTTGTCAAAGGGAATGTTGATAAAGATAGACATCCCAAAATGCAAGCGCTTATCAGTAAGGCAGGTAGCCAGCTCATTCGTAAGAGATTCAACGACATCGTCGAGCTAAAAGCAGCAGTTTATGCAAGTTTGGTGGAACATCTTGAAGCATGCGGTGCCCTTCGATCCCGCTCTTTCGAGGAAAGACCTTGCACTGATGCAACGATCCGTGATCTGAATAAACAGGCTGTGGTGGATTTTGTACGCCTCGCCCGCTTTGAACGTCAATTTCCTTTGCCGGAAAAGGCGCCTTTAAGCGATATCCTCACTCACTTGCATCTTCTCCGTGAAGGGCAGCCCACCAACGCTGCGCTGCTTCTCTTCGGCCGCGATCCCCAGGGCTTTCTGCCCAGTGCAGAGGTGCGATGCATGCACTTTCATGGCACGGAAATTCAGAGGCCAGTGCCGTTCTACCGCATCTTTAAGGGCACCGTCTTCGGCCAAGTGGACATGGCCGTGGATTTCGTCATGTCCAAGCTCAATCGCAGTGTGGGTACTCGCACGGAGAGCAGTCAGGCGCCCGTTATCTACGAGATCCCGCCCGAGGTGATCCGCGAGGCCATTGTCAATGCAGTCGTCCACAGGGACTACACCTCAGCGGGAGCCGTCCAGGTCTCCGTCTTCGCTGATCGCGTCGAGGTGTGGAATCCGGGCGTACTGCCTCCCCCGCTAACAACTGAAAGCCTGCGCCACCCTCACGGCTCAATCCCAAGGAATCACCGGCTTTGCGAGGCACTTTTCCTTGCCCGCTACATTGAGAAATATGGCACCGGCACCCTCATGATGATCCGCGAAAGCCTCGCCCGCAACCTGCCCGAACCTGATTTTATTCAGCGAGGGGGAGAATTCACCAGTACTGTCTGGCGCGACTGGCTGACGCCGAAAGTGCTGGCCGGATTCAATCTGAATGAGCGGCAGATGAAAGCGCTTGAGCTTGTGAAAGTTCATGGGCGGATTACTAATAAAGATTATCGTCAGCTAACAGATACTATTATTCGCACTGCTTCACGAGACCTTGAAGCCATGGTCTCAAAAGGAATTCTGCATAAAGTGGGAGTAACAGGTCGGAATGCCCACTATGTCTTGGCTCGTAAACAGGACGTAAAGAGGACAAACAGGACATGAAGGTTACTCAACGTAGAACTGGACATAAACTGGACAAACAGGACATTAAACTCCAAGAGATGAAAAGGGCCGAACAGATACAATGGAAAGGTTTTTCAATTGCGCCATAAATGCGCCAAATGCGCCATAAACACGACAAATATTAAGGAAGGAATACTGAAGAAAGGAGAATGTGGAGTTTGAAGCCTGAATTGTGGAATATCCGATTTCACTCTTCACCCTTCACTCTTCACACTTTTTAATCTCATGGCCAAGAACAAAACAAATAAAACCGTGGAAACCCTCACGCACGATGAGGCACGCCGGAAGAATATCCCCACCGCAGAGTTTCAGTCGGTGATGAAAAAGGATGACGAAAATCCCATTCGCATCGCTTATGAAAGACGCAACCGCGATCTTGACCCTCAGCTTGTCTGGCGGGGAAAGGATGAACAGGACTGGTCGGATTTGGTAGTGCATGCGTCGCCCTTGTATATCCAGGAAAAGGTCCACCCCAAGGTGCTGATTGACGATCTGATGAGGGCAGTGGAGAGTGGTCAGTGGAGAGTAGAGAGTGGAAAGACTAACCACTCAGCACTCGCCACTAAACACTTGCCGGTTCAGCTCGATCTCTTTGCCGATTTTAACGGTCTTCCAAGCGAGGGCGCAAAAACAGAGTTCTACCAGCACGACGCCAACTGGTCCAACCGCATGATCCTGGGAGACAGCCTTCAGGTAATGGCGTCCCTGGCGGAACGGGAGGGATTGAGGGGAAGAGTCCAGTGCATCTACATTGATCCGCCTTACGGCATCAAATTCAACTCCAACTTCCAGTGGTCCACGACCAGCCGCGATGTGAAAGACGGGAATATGGATCACATTACACGAGAGCCGGAACAGGTGAAGGCGTTCAGGGATACTTGGCGGGATGGGATTCATTCGTATCTGACATATCTGCGGGATCGGCTGACTGTCGCGCGGGATCTGTTGACGGATTCGGGATCTATTTTTGTGCAGATCGGGGATGAGAATGTGCATCGGGTGCGGGCTTTGATGGATGAGGTGTTTGGGGCTGACAATTTTCTCGGGCTCATTGTTGTTAAAAAAACCAGTGCGCCGACTGATAAGTTCATACCGTCAGTTTCCGATTTTATTATCTGGTACGCAAAAGCGAAAGGACTTGCCAAGTACCGGCAGTTAAATCTCCCCAAGGGGGTTGGAGAAGTGGGAGGAAGCCAATATGTATGGTTTGAAGACGAGTTTGGCACAGAGCGAAAACTCACGAGAGAAGAAAGATCAACACCTATTCTCATTCCAGGACATGGCAAGGTATTCGCTGCAAGTGATGCAAGCTCTAGCCACGAATATAGCCTTGGTAAAGTACCAGTTGTTTTTCGAGGTCGCTCTTACACTCCGAAAAATCGATATTGGTCTACAAGCCCTGATGGCCTGGCAAGGGCAAGAAAGGCTAGAAGATTAATCGTTTCTGGCACTACACTGTTTTACAAGAGATATTTGAACGATTTTCCGGTAATGGCCTTATCTAATCTTTGGACCGATACAAGCAGTAGCTTCGGGGAACGGTTATATGTTGTTCAAACTACACAGAAAACGATTGAACGCTGTCTCTTGATGGCCACCGACCCCAGTGACCTCGTTCTCGATCCCACATGCGGCTCTGGCACCACCGCCTATGTTGCCGAACAATGGGGTCGCCGCTGGATTACGATTGACACCTCCCGTGTTGCGCTCGCGCTGGCCCGTGCCCGCATTATGGGTGCCCGTTACTCTTATTACCTGCTGGCCGATAGTCGTGACGGGCAAATCAAGGAGGCAGAAATCACTCGCACGGCTCCTTCCGAAGCGCCGACACATGGTAACATCCGCTACGGCTTTGTTTATGAAAGAGTGCCGCATATTACACTCAAATCCATTGCTAATAATGCCGAGATAGATGTGATATGGGAGAAATATCAGGAGAAATTGGAACCGCTCCGGGAAAAGCTGAATAGTGAAGAAGGAAGGGTGAAGGGTGAAAAGGGGAATGCACCCTGGGAAGAATGGGAAATTCCCCGTGATGCCGATAACAACTGGTCGAAGGAAGCAAAACAGCTCCATTCAGAGTGGTGGAAGAACCGCATCGCCCGGCAAAAAGAGATAGATGCATCCATTGCCGCAAAGGCCGATTACGAATACCTCTACGACAAACCTTATGAGGACAATAAAAAGGTGCGTGTCGCAGGTCCCTTTACCGTTGAAAGTCTTTCGCCCCACAGGGTGCTGGGTGTAGATGAAAATGATGAGCTGATTGACGGCGTCGCGGAATCAAAAGGCGGTTATGGAAAGGTGCAGGACTTTACCCAAATGATCCTGGAAAATCTCAGAACCGCCGGTGTGCAGCAGGCCCACAAGGAAGACAAAATCAACTTCCTGTCCCTAACCCCCTGGCCGGGACATTACATCTGTGCCGAAGGACGGTTTGAAAGCAGTGGAGAGTGGAGAGGGAAGAGTGAAAAGGCAGTGATTAGTGGAGAGTTGTCAGTGGATAGCAAGAAGTCACTTATCACTAACCACTCACCACTCTCCACTGAATATCGTGCTGCGATTTTCATTGGCCCGGAATTCGGAACCGTATCCCGCCCGGATCTGGTGGCCGCAGCCCGTGAGGCAGGCGATGCGGACTTTGACGTTCTGATCACCTGTGCCTTCAACTATGACGCCCGTTCATCCGATTTTGACAAACTGGGCCGTATCCCGGTGCTTAAGGCACGAATGAATGCTGATCTACACATGGCGGATGATCTAAAGAATACCGGAAAAGGAAACCTTTTTGTCATCTTCGGTGAACCGGATATAGAAGTGGTTAGTGAAGAGTGGTTAGTGGATAGTTCCGGGAGGAGGATTGCACCATATGAAATCTTTAAGCTCGTATCGGGAGTTAATAGTCTGGCAGAAATCAATAGACTTAGCCGAAAAGATTTATGCGATTACGCGGGATTATCCGGCCGAGGAGAAATTTGGAATAATCTCACAGATGCGCCGAGCGGCGACATCCATTCCGGCAAACATCGCGGAGGGCCAGGCTCGGAAGTCGAGGGGCGAATTTCTGCAATCTCTCGGCATTGCGAGGGGTTCGCAGGCGGAATTGGAGACGTTTCTGATTTTGTCCGAACGCTTGGGTTTTCTACAGAAGGCGAATTTAGAAGCTTTATCGAACGTATGCGTGGAGATCAACAAAATGCTCAACTCTCTGCTCAAATCACTCTCCACTCGCCACTAACCACTCTCCACTTCCTCCAAGTCACTCTCCACGGTGTAGATGTATTTCACCCCAACACCGGCGAGGTCAGAAGCGACAGTGCGGAGGGCATTGCCTGCTGGTTCATAGACACGGATTATAACGAGGAGAGTTTTTTTGTCCGACAGGCATATTTCCTGGGCGCGAATGACCCCTACCAGGCGCTTAAAACCACGCTCAAGGCCGAGATAAACGAAGAGGCCTGGGCCACTTTAAATAGCGATACATCCCGCCCATTCGACAAGCCAAAGTCAGGCCGGATAGCGGTCAAGGTGATCAACCATTTAGGCGATGAAGTGATGAAGGTGTTCCGGGTGGCCTGATGGAATTTCGCATAGCAGATACATTCACTGACAGCCTCTCAAAACTTACAAATGAAGAGCAGAAATCTGTCAAGACCACTGCCTTTGATCTACAGTTGAACCCGGTCAATCCCGGGATGCAGTTTCACAAGCTTGACAAGGCCAGAGACAAGAACTTCTGGTCAATACGAGTTAGCAGCGATATCCGAATGATCGTACATAAGACGGAATCAAGCCTTTTGCTTTGCTACGTCGCCCACCATGACGAGGCCTACCTCTGGGCAGAGAGGAGAAGGATTGAAACACACCCCAAGACCGGTGCCGCCCAGCTGGTGGAGATCCGGGAGACGGTAAAGGAAATCACTCTTCCAAAATATGTGCAGGTGGATCAGCCTGTCCGTCCCAAACCCCCTTTGTTTTCAGATGTCACTGAAGATGATCTTTTGAGCTGGGGCGTGCCTGCCGAATGGCTGAAAGATGTGCGAGAAGTAAATGAGGATACCGTGCTTGATCTGGCCGATCACCTTCCGAGTGAGGCGGCGGAGGCATTGCTTGATCTTGCTACAGGAGTGACTCCGCGAATCCCTCAGCCTGTTGCGGTCGGCGCCGATCCATTCAACCACCCCGATGCACAGCGGCGTTTCCGGGTGATGAGTAATATTGAGGAACTGGAGAGAGCCCTTGAATACCCATGGGAAAAATGGACCATCTTTCTCCATCCGGCCCAGAGGGAGCTGGTTGAGCGGGACTACAACGGTCCGGCGCGGATCTCAGGTTCAGCGGGAACCGGAAAGACAATTGTTGCCCTCCACAGGGCCGTTTTTCTTGCCCGCACCAATCCCGATGCCAGGGTGTTGCTGACCACCTTTTCAGACACCTTGGCCAATGCACTTTTGACGAAGCTGAGACGATTGATCAGCAATGAACCGCGAATTGCCGAACGTCTGGAAATCTACTCCATGAACGCGATCGGGAAGCGGCTTTATGAGCTGAACTTTGGTAAGCCTAAGATAGCGTCTCAAGAGGAGATAAAACAGCTTATTGAAGAAGCCTCCGGGAAAACTGATGGGCACAGGTTCAGTCTGCATTTCTTGATGACGGAGCGGGAACAGGTCGTTGACGCATGGGGGTTAAAGACCTGGGAGTCCTACCGTGATGTAATTCGATTGGGCCGCAAGACTCGTCTGCCGGAAAAACAGCGTGTCATTCTGTGGTCTATTTTTGATTATGTACTATCAGGGTTGAGGTCCAGAGGTCTTATAACCTACGCCGACATGTTCAGCCGCATAGCGGCTCATCTTATGGGAAGCAAACACCTGCCTTTTGACTTTATCGTCGTAGACGAGTCTCAGGATGTGAGTATTGCTCAGTTGCGGTTTCTCGCCGCTCTTGGCTTTGGGCGGCCTGACAGCCTTTTCTTTGCAGGCGACCTGGGTCAAAGAATTTTTCAGCAACCCTTTTCGTGGAAGGCCCTAGGCGTGGATATCCGCGGCCGATCCCGCACCCTGCGAATCAATTACCGCACGTCACACCAGATCAGGATGCAGGCCGACCGCCTGCTGGCCCCTGAATTGTCCGACGTGGACGGCAACATTGAAGAACGTGGGAATACAATTTCAATATTCAACGGGCCGAGACCGACCATCCTTGTTTTCGACACCCCTGAAGACGAAATGAAAGGAGTAAACAGCTGGATTACAGATCGGTCAAACGAGGGGGTAATGCCACATGAATTGGGTGTCTTTGTGCGCTCAACGGGTGAACTTGATAGAGCCCGTAAGGCAGTCGAGGATGCCGGGCTACCATTCAAGATACTCGACGAGAAAGTTGAGACTTCCAGCGGATTCGTCTCGATCAGCACCATGCACCTTGCCAAGGGTCTTGAGTTTCGAGCTGTTGTCGTCCTGGCCTGTGATGACGAGGTGATTCCATTGCAGGAACGAATAGAAACTGTCACAGATGACTCGGATCTGGAGGAAGTCTACAATACGGAAAGACACCTTCTTTACGTTGCCTGCACACGCGCAAGGGATCATCTGATTGTCACAGGAGTTGATCCGGCTTCAGAATTCCTTGATGATCTGCGAATGTGAATTCCTGGGATGTTGCATTGGAAACAAGATTATTTAACAAGAATGCGTTTGAATTCGAGAACTTCGCAAACTGCATTATCTGCCACATATCACAACCTTGCCCGAACCTGTGATAAGAAACGTGATATCCTACTGGCTGGAATATTTCATCGAGGGGTTGACTACCCAGCTTGCCGAAGTCAGAGAACGCGGCGAGCAGGCCATCGGACGGGACGTGCTGGTAAAAGAGCACCGGCTTTCGGACCGCCAGGCCAAAGCCCTCGCCCACATTCTTGAGCACGGCAGTCTGACCATCCAGGATTTCGAGGGCTTATGCCCCGATGTCAACCGTCGGTCTCTGCAACGAGACCTGAAAGCGATGGTAGACCGAGGATTGATCGTCACCGAAGGTGGAACCCACCAACTGCTATACCGCTTGGCAGAGGGGGACTAATCTTTGCGACAGGTTCGCGACAATGTTTACGACACGTTTACGACAGCCTTTGCGACAAGCGCATTGACGCTGTGGTCAGGAAATGTGACTCAACGCCGCTTCCGACCTGCCGGGAACGGCCTGATATTTGATAACCCTTTGATATTGAAGGTTTTCGGTTAACAGCCGGAGAACGAGAACGGTTATGAAGAGGGTTGCACATGGAAAGCCAGTAAACTCCAAGCCCATTCCTTTAGACGGGCTTTTTTATTGGGCTATGCCACAGTGGGTCTATATCATACAAAGCGAAATCAGTAGCAGATACTATTGCGGGCAGACAAGCAATGTGGAGCAACGCTTGCGTCAGCACAATGATCCTGAATAGACCTTTTGACAACCTCTCCGGCCTTATCAGATAATAGATACCAAATTATTCTGTTCGAACCAGATGCAGGCTGGTGGGGCTATCCTGCCCGGGGTTTTTCGCTTAAGCGAAGGAATGCGGCCGTTCAAGGATGGGACGAAACCCTATGAAAATAGCTACAAGTCTGTTCGCTGTATGCGTGCTTATTGCATTTCCAATGTTCGCTGATGCGGGCAAAGAATCCCCTTACGCCGGTTCCATAAGCTGCCGTGAGTGCCATGAGCGGTTCTATCAGCTCTGGTCCACATCCATGCATGGACTGGCCATGCAGCCCTATTCGGCAAATTTCGCAAAGAAAAATCTCTCGCAGCATTATGGTGATATCGCGATAGGCCAAGAGAAGTATCGCTACGACATCAATGATGGTTTCGTGAAGGAGATGGGCCGCAATGGGACGAAAAAATTCAAGATCGAGCATGTTCTCGGAGGAAAGAACGTTTACTACTTCCTCACGCCATTCAAAAAGGGCAGGCTCCAGACCCTTCCAGTGGCCTATGATGTCCACAAGAAGGAGTGGTTCGACACTGCCGCCAGCCATATACGTCACTTCCCGGGAGATGAGCGGGGCGAGTCAATGGACTGGAGAGAATACCCCTATACCTTCAACACCTCCTGCTACAACTGCCATGTGAGCCAGCTTTCGACCAACTACGAACCGGAGACTGACATCTACCATACTACCTGGACCGAGCCGGGTATCAACTGCGAGACTTGCCACGGCCCGGCTAGCGAGCACAACCTGATCGCCAAGGCCGCTCCCAAAGGCCAACCACTGCCGGAACCGCGAATCATCAGCTTTAAGACCATGACCAAGGCGCAGCGCAACGCCCTGTGCGCGAGCTGTCACGCCAAGGCGAATCCTCTGACCGTGGAGTACCTACCCGAGCATCGCTTCTACGACCATTTTGACCTCGTGACACTGGAAGACCCCGATTACTACGCAGACGGACGGGATCTGGGAGAGAACTATACGCTCACCTCGTGGAGCATGAGCCCCTGCTCCAAGTCAGGCGCCATTGACTGCATGCACTGCCATACTTCCAGCGGCCGCTACCTATTCAAGAAAGAGAACTTCAATAACGCCTGTCTGCCCTGCCATGAGGACAAGGTGAAGGATTCGGCGGCACACACCCGCCATGCCGCGGCGAGCGAGGGCGACAAGTGCATCTCTTGCCATATGCCCATGACCGCTTTTGCGCGGATGAACCGGAGCGACCATTCGATGCTTCCGCCGGCGCCGGCTGCGACAGTGGCCTACAAGTCTCCCAATGCCTGCAACATCTGCCACAAGGACAAGGACGCATCTTGGGCCGATACTTTCGTGCGGCAGTGGCGTACCCGGGACTATCAGGCTCCGGTACTCAAACGCGCCGCACTTATAGACGCGGCCCGCAAGCGGGACTGGACAAAGCTGCCCGAGATGCTTGCCTATATCACCGATCTCAAGCGTGACGAGGTATTCGCTACCTCGCTCATCAGGCTCATTCCCCCGTCGGAGGACCAAAAGGTTATGAGCACTCTGCTCGCCGCCGCCAAGGACCCGTCGCCTCTCGTGCGCGGCGCTGCTGTCCAGGCGCTGGGCTTGATACCGACCACGGAAAGCGTCCAAGCCCTGGTCGAGGCAACAGGAGATGATTACCGATTGGTTAGGGTCCGTGCAGCCGCAGGGATAGCGGACTTTCCGGGTATGACTGTGCCGCCCGCCTATCAAGCGCGGCTCCAGAAGGCCGATGATGAGTATCTTGCGTCCTTAACAGCGCGGCCAGACCAATGGACATCTCATTATAACATGGGCAACCGCCAACTCGGCCGGGGAGAGACGAAGAAGGCCGTTGCCTCGTACCAGATGGCCCTGAAGCTCGATCCCAAGGCCATCATGCCGATGGTGAACACCTCCATCTCCTATGCCCGGATGGGCGAGAACGATAAGGCCGAGAGGTCATTGCAGAAGGCGCTCAAGCAGGCCCCTGACAATGCTGCGGCGAACTTCAACATGGGCATTTTGAAGGCGGAGAATAAGGACTTGCAAGCAGCGGAAAGGTATCTTAAGATCGCGTTCAAGTCAGACCCCCAAATGGCCCAAGCAGCATACAATTTATGTATAATTACCGCGAAGGATCGCATCGGTGAGGCCGTGAGCTGGTGCAGGAGGGCGTCAGACCTCAGGCCGCAAGAGCCCAAGTATGCCTATACACTGGCGTTTTATCTGAACCAGAAGGGCGAAAGGGCCGAGGCTGTCAGGATACTGAAAGGACTGGTGGAGAAGTATCCACAACACAGGGATGCCGAGATGCTTCTAAAGGAAATAGCAAAATATAGACTTCAATAAAAAGGTTTTGGACTGCGTTATCGGTCGGAATTCCTTGTGTCCCGCCACAGGCGGGATATTGGAAATACGCCTCCGCTGATTCCTCCCTCTGGCCTTGCCAAAATCATTTTCTTGAAGTCTATAGGACAAGCCCCTATCGGGAAAGGAGCAAAGGATATGAAGCAGGACAGGAAACCGGGAGACCTGACCCTCTTCCTGAAAGTGCTGGGTGTTCTCGTCATGGCCGCTGCGCTTGCTGCGCCCGATGTCGCCCCCGCCGCGGACACGCCCCGTCGGCCGAACATCGTCATCATCCTCGGCGACGACATGGGGTTTGCCGACATGGGCTCCTATGGCAGCGAGATCAAGACGCCGAACCTCGACTCCCTGGCGAATAATGGCGTGCGCTTTACGAACTTCTACACGCACGCGAGCTGCTCTCCTACACGATCAATGCTGCTGAGCGGCGTTGATACACACCTAAACGGCCTGGGCAACATGGATGAGTGGGCTGCGCCCAACCAGTGGGGCGTGGACGGCTACGAAGGCTACCTCAACAACCGGGTGGTCACGTTGCCGCAGCTCCTCAAGGACGCCGGCTATCATACTTACATGGTCGGCAAGTGGCACATGGGCAAGGCCCCTGAGCAGATCCCGGCCGCGCGCGGATTCGATCGCGACTTCTCGCTGCTCGACGGGGCGGGCAGCTACTGGGACATGACGAATTTCACTGCCGCGTCGCCGCTGTCGGTCTTCACCGATGACGGCCGTTATCTGACGCGGCTTCCCAAGGACTATTACGCGACTAAGACTTACACCGACAAGCTGATTGGATTCATTGACGCCAACCATGGCGACGGCAAACCCTTCTTTGCCTATGTCTCTCACCAGGCGCCGCACGATCCGTTCCACCTGCCGCAGGAATGGCGCACCCGCCACGTCGCCGAGTACGACAAGGGTTGGGACGCGCTGCGTCAGGAGCGACTGAAGCGACAGATTGAGCTTGGCATCATGCCCGCGGGCACGCAGCTCGCCGAGCGAATGTGGTTTCTGCCCGATCCCATCGTGCTTGCTCCGGCGACCAGGGCGATCCTCGGCAAGAAGATGGAGCTTTACGCCGGCATGATGGAAAACCTTGATTTCCACGTCGGCCGGCTCATCGAACACCTCAAGAAAATCGGCGAGTACGAGAATACGGTCTTCATCGTGTTCGGCGACAACGGCGCCGAGGGAACCGACCTCTTCAAGATGATCGCGGGTGCGCCCGGCACGCGCGACTACCTCTTCGCAGCGATCCATTGGTCCCAGACCAATCCCAACGCGTGGGGCGATCCGGGCTCGTACGTCG
>DIKH01000057.1:4908-38368 GCA_002424495.1 Desulfobacteraceae bacterium UBA5623 | reverse complement strand
GGCCCGATGTGGGCGCAGGTGTCGATGACGCCCTTCAGTCAGTACAAGGGATGGCTCGCGGAAGGAGGTATCAGGAACGCGCTCATCGTCAGCGGTCCGGCTGTCAAACGGCACAAGGGGAGCATCAACCACGGGCTCATGCATGTGGCCGACCTCATGCCTACGTTGCTCGAAATCGCCGGCGCCGGTTATCCGAAGACGCACGAGGGACGCGAGCTGCCCGTGCTCATCGGCAAGTCCTGGGGCCCGATGCTCGCAGGCCAGGCCGAGTCGCCACGAACGGAGCAGGATTACCTCGCCTGGGAAATCTTCGGCAATCGTGCGGTGCGGCAGGGGGACTGGAAGATCCGCTGGCAATACAAGTCGTTCGGCAAGGGCGACTGGGAGCTGTTCAATCTCGCTACCGATCCCGCCGAGCGTAAGGATATCGCCGCAGAGCGTCCCGACAAGTTGCAGGCGCTGCTCGCGCTCTGGGATACCTATGTCAAGACGAACAACGTGGTCCTGCCCAGTCGTTCTGTATTCGAGACGTTGGAAGACCAGCTTTCGCCGCGCGTTCCGGACAACCCGGGCTACCCGCCGCTTATCTACAAACAACAGTTTGTGCCGCCCAAGGACATGATGGCTGATCCTAAGTCTTAAGCGTTGGCAATCCAATAATTAATTCAGAAAGAAGGAGATCTCATGAGAACTGACAAAGGTGCGATGAAAAAGGTTGCTTGGTTGCGGCTGATTGCCGTAGCAATGCTTATTATGAGTGCACTCTGCCCGTCTGAGGCGACGGCCCAAGTTCCAGCGCGTTTCTACTGGAAGACCCTGTCTGGCGCCAATGCGGTGCCGCTCATTGTCGAGTCGTTGAGCGGCAACACGAACCCGTTCGATTCTGCGCATACCGTGACACCAGGAGCGGACTTCGACGCTACAATGGCCTTGGGGGGTTATGCGCTCACCTTTTCTCTCTTCGATCGCGCAGCCATGGCTGCGATCATCATGCCCATGGGGCGAATCTCGGGCGATGTCACAGTGGCCGGCAGAACGTTCAATCAATCGGCTAACGGGTTTGGCGACCCGATGCTCGAATTCGACATCAATGTCCTCGGCCCGCCGGCGCAAAAGAACATACCCGATGCCCTGCGCTATGAACCGGGCTTTTCTGTCGACCTGCTCGCTGACTTGGCGCTGCCGATCGGCGAGTATGATAGCGACCAGCCCCTGAATATCGGCCAGAATCGCTGGTATGGGCGCTTTGGCCTGCCCATCATCTGGCAGCTCGGCCCGTGGGTGCCGGGCCGGCGCACGACCCTGGAATTGCTGCCTGCGGTGTGGTTCTTCAGTGACAACGATGATTATGTCGGGCAGACTTTGGAGACTGATCCAATGTTCCAGCTGGACGCACACTTGACGCGAGACTTCACTGAGCGCGTCTGGGGATCGCTTGACGGCGTCTGGTACAGCCACGGCAAATCGAGCATCAACGGCGAGTCGGGGGAGAAGCTCGAAAACCTCGGTTTCGGATTCACGCTCGGGTACCAGATCAACGACAACCTGAACCTCACCTTCGGCTACAAATCGACCGTTAACGACGATGCTCCCGAGGACCTTCAAATGGACAATTTCATGGTCTCGCTCGTGTTCGGATGGCACCCCCTCCTGGAAGGCTCGCGACGGCTGAAGGACGAGAAGTAGGGCAATTGTGCCGAGACCGGGCCGCCGGCAACGGTCGGACAAGAATACGTATCGCTCAAGCCGAAAGTCATCGTCCCCGGACATGGACCTGTGTGCGGGATCGAAGGGGTAATGGAAATGAAGGCGTACCTCGAATACCTGCGCGATGAATACAAGCGCTGCTTTGAGCAAGGGCTGACCTCCCTTGAGGCTTCAAGCGGATCGATTTCGGACCGTACGGTGCGTGGCGCGCCCCGGCACGCATCTATCTGAACGTCGAGCGGGCTAAAAGAAAATAATAAAAATATAATAAGAAGAAGGCATTGAAGTTAGCTCATGATTTCCATCTCCCCCGGCTTATTGCTCATCTTAAGATGTGTACTTTGGTGGACCTGTTAAAATAATTATACATCAGATATGTATTTTATTATATACCCAATTCATCATGACCATTTCTAACATATTAAAATTTAAGCTGAATATATTTCTTTAAAACAATTTGGTTGGATAGCATAATTATTGCATGGTTGTCAGGACGTATATCTTAGGGCGTGAATTTGCGCCACTATAAGCCCCGGAAATTGAAGAATCCAACCAAAGGCAGTACTGATTTTCAAGGAGGTGATGTGAATCCTACATTGCGATTGTGAAGGTAAAAAAATTCGGTTTCATGAATCACACAATGCGGCTGTTTGTATGATAAATTTTTGACTATTTATGAAGGAGGAGAATAATTGATGAAAAAAATCTTTGTTATGGCAATGCTTCTGATGACAATTACCGGATGGGGGGCGCTGACTGCCTCTGCTCAAACCTGGTCCTGGGAGTTATCAACGGCTCCCATCTCACCTAACGTACTGGAGATTACAGCGAGTGCTGTCAATGACGAGGTGTATGGCATAGACGAATTCGGGACCCCTGGAATCCTGATCCCCACGTATACCATTGAGGGGGTGATGCAATCCGCGGGAGCCGTTTCTCCTGTTGTGGATCTTGTTGCTGGCCCTAATGGAACCGTTTATGCTGTCTCTGAAACGACTGTCTCAATATGGGATCCAAGTATCGATGATTATACGGCTCTCGAGTTACAGCCCACAATCCCGGTAGGGGAAGTAGGTGTAGACGGGGTCTACAGGAACATTGCCATCGGGATGGGTGGAAAGCTTTACGTGCTGTATGAAAACACTTCGGGTGAACAGTATCTTCTGAAAGGAAACCCGCCTTACGTCACAGAGGGCGTGGTGATCGGTTTCGCACCCAGGTCATTAAACCTCAGCAGCAAAGGAAACTATGTAAGCATCAACATTGCCCTCCCTTCTGATTTTGCAGAGGCTGACATAGACCCGGATTCGCTGATGATCACGGCAATTGAAGTGGAAGGTGTAGGCTCCGTCGAGGGTCTCGCAATCCTCCGTGCCCCTGATTCGCCCTACGGCGTTAATTCAGGCACCCTCAGGGTGAAGTTTTGTCGATCCACCAAGCAGGCGCCCAGTGAGGATCAGTCCATTACCTGGCAGCTTGAGCAGCTTATGGCAGGGCAGAACAAGGGCAAGTATAATGCGACCCTTACCCTGGAAGGTTCCGTGAATGGGGATCCCACAAAATTTCAGGGAGAGGCTTCATTCACAGCCATGGTGACCAAGAAAATCAAGTAATGTTTCCCTCCAATGAGGGAGGATGAGGGCTTGAGTTCTCTATTCTCCCTCATTGACAAAAAAACCGCCCGAAGGCGGTTGGTTGATGACACCCACACAACAAACTCATACCACTTGCTGCACCTCCCTGAAGACAAGCACCTCGGCCATGGCAATAAAATCTTGTTGTTCCCCAGGAATTGATCTTTGCTGTAACGCATAACTCATTGAATTCATATAAAATAATAGGTTATGCAGAATGGCCCGGGGCGGACATCCTCAGCCTCGATGCCGTCACATACCTGTGAACCCAGCCCGGTGGCCGGAGCAGCTCTGAATAGATTTGAAAGGGGAGTCGCCACACCGGATCGAACAAATCCAACCTGAATCTGAGCGCAAAATGGAATATTTTATTTTGGCCGCGGCCCTTATTTCACCAAAAATTTGCTTTTCAGGAGATTTTGGAATAGACATTACATGATAGTTGCAGCCCAACGGCGTAAGCCCAACTTTTTTGAGCTATCAAACCTGATAAGCAGGTACTTTGTATAAATTTCCGATAAA
This sequence comes from Desulfobacteraceae bacterium UBA5623, assembly GCA_002424495.1. Taxonomy (GTDB): domain Bacteria; phylum Desulfobacterota; class DSM-4660; order Desulfatiglandales; family Desulfatiglandaceae; genus UBA5623. Next base: position 34,505 of record DIKH01000057.1, on the reverse strand, counting down.
GGTCAAACCTTGCCCGGGAGGCTGTCCGGGAATGGGAAACCGGTTACCAAGTTTGTTTTTCATTGAGGTTAATTTTAAATCTCCTCTTTCGTAAGGGGGAGATACACTAATCCTCATCGGTCTGTATAAAATGGCATTTCCCATACTAAAAAAATTGATTCCCTGGGTATCATTATTATCATTGATCGCCATTTCGGTTGTTTTATGGAAAGATGAAAATAGCGACGATGATCAACTCATCCTTGCCCATACCCGGACCACTGCCGAACAAATCAAAATCCGTGTGGAAGGCCTGATTAACGCCAGGATTTCCTCTCTCAGGCTAATGGCTGACAGGTGGGTGGAAAGGACCCCGCCTGATTTCAGCAGAGAGCGATTTTTCCAATTCGCCAAGGACATATATATCCATTACCCCGGTTTTGCCGCTATCAACTGGATTGATACGTCCGGCGATATTTGCTGGGTTTTTCCTGAAGACAAAGACTCTGAGGCCAGAGACAGGAAAACTCTGACGCATAGCGATCCGGTTTATCGAAAGGCATTTGAACAGGCTGGAACAGGCATTGGAGAGATAATCACCCCCTCTGTTGAACTCTTTGTCGGAGGACTTGGTTTTGAAGTATTTTTGCCCTTGATCAGTGATGGAGAGCTGCGGGGATACCTTAATGGCGTGTTTCGAATCAACCAGATTATGGATACATGTCTTGCTGAACAAATCCTCGATTCCTTTTGCGTAAAAATATACGAAGGTGACAGGCTTATTTATAAAAATGAAAGTCCGGACGACGCGGATAACACCAGGCACCTCCACGTGTTTGGCGACATTGATTTTTCCGGAAAAACCTGGCAATTGGATATCGGGCTAAAGGCTGGCATATATCATTCGGAAATATTCAGGAATTGGCCTGTCCTGATCTTTGGTCTTATAATTTCAATGACCGTTTTTTTGCTCATCAACTATCTCTCCAGTCGAATGGAATTGTACAGGGATGCCAGAAATCAGGCGTTGGAAGAGATAAGGGAACGCAAAAAAGCCGAGAAAACACTTAAGGAAAATGAAAAAACACTGGAGTCTCTGCTTTCAGAGCTTGCTTCAAAAAACGAAGAACTCGAAACTTTCGTATACACGGTCTCCCATGATCTAAAGACGCCGATTATTACCATCGAAGGCTTTGTAGGAGCCTTGCGCGAAGATTTCGGGAATCTGCTCTCTGCGGATGGCAAGACTTATCTTAATTACATCAGCGATGCCACCAGGAAAATGGGGCTTCTGATCAGCGACCTGCTCGATCTTTCACGGATCGGCCGTTTGATGGAAAACAAGGTGGAATTCCAGTTTGGCAGGCTCGTCGAAGAGGTTGTGGCTGCATTGCAACCAATGATCCGGGAAAAGGGTATCAAGGTAACAATCCAACAGGATCTTCCCATGGCCTACGGGGAGGAAAAAAGGTTGCGCCAGGCAATGGAAAACCTGTTGAGCAATGCCGTCAAATACATCAGAAAAGACAATCCTTCCTGCATTGACGTGGGCGCCAAGACCGTGAACAATGAAAAAGTATTTTTTGTCCGTGACAACGGCATCGGGATCGAGGAAGTTTACTTTGAAAAGATCTTTCAGGTCTTTCAACGGCTGGTCCCTGCAAAAAAGATTGCAGAAGGAACCGGGATGGGACTGACGATTGTAAAGCGGATTATCGAACATCATGGCGGCCGGATCTGGGTTGAATCCGAACCTGGCGCCGGGACCACCTTTTTCTTCACTCTAAAAGACAAGGAGGCTTAGACATGGATTACCAGACCTCGAATATCCTGCTGGTGGAAGATGAGGAGGCGCACGCGGAACTGACAAAGCGGGCCATCCGTAAATCCGGTAATGCCAACCGGTTGGATGTCGTAACAAGTGGTGAGGAGGCATTGGATTATCTGTTTAACCGGGAAAACTATGCGGATAAATCCAAATACCCAATGCCGGGATTGATCCTCCTGGACATCAAACTCCCTGGTATTGACGGCATAGAAGTCCTGAAGACCATAAAGGAAGATCAGGTTTTGAGAAAAATTCCTGTAATCATGCTTACCTCTTCGGAAAGGGACGTAGACATTGCCAGATCTTATACACATTATGCCAACAGCTACCTGACCAAGCCGGTAGGACTCAAGGAGTTCGAAGAGAGGATTAAACAGATGGATTTTTACTGGATGATCATTAATGAGCCCCCAAGGTGTGGAAAATAGGCGCTTGCACTTGCCGGCAACTGCTTTTATCAAAAGGTAATTACAATGCCTCCACTCTCTATTGCAATCATTGAAGACGAAATTGCACACTTCAGTCTGATGAAGCGTGCAATCGTCAGGGCATTTTCTTCAGTCGAGGTGCGTCATTTCGAGAACGCGGCCGACTGCCTTGAAAGTCTCGATGAGATAACCCCCGGCATCATTATCAGCGATTATCTCATGCCCGGCATGAACGGCATTGAGTTTTTGGAGGCATTAAATCAGGACGGCAGGGATATCCCGGTGATCATAATAACCGGCCAGGGCGGAGAAAATATTGCGGTCCGGGCCATGAAGCTGGGGGCCTGGGATTATCTGGTAAAGTCCTCGGATTTCTTCACCCTGCTGCCGAGCGTAATAGAGAAGGTGATCCGGGAAAAGGAGAATAAAGACTTATTGCGGGAGGCCGAAGAAAAATACCACCTGGTGGTTGACAATGCCGGTGAAGGCATCCTGGTTGAACAGGATGGGATACCGAAATTTGCCAATCCCAAGGTGATGGAGCTCTTGGGTTATAATATGGAAGAGCTCACGCAAAGGCCTTTAACTGACTTTGTTTATCCGGAAGACAAACAGGCGGTGGCCGAATACAGGTTGAAGATATCCAATGGTAAAGAGAAATCCGCCAGGTGCGACTTCAGGGTAATCAGCCGGGACCGAAAGACCAAATGGCTGAGGAACAACGCAGTTGTAATCAACTGGGGGGGCCGGCCCGCTTCATTGAATTTTGTCAGTGATATAACGGAATACAAATGGGCGCATGAGCAACTTAGTCATGAAAGAGAAAGATTTTATTTAACACTTGAAAGAATACCGGCATTTGTTTATCTCCTTTCCCCGGATTATTCCATCCGGTATGCTAATAATACATTCAGAGCCCTGTTCGGCGAGCCGGATGGTAAATTATGCTATGAACTAATCCGTGGAAGGGACAAACCCTGCGACCCGTGTTCAACCGTTGAAGTTTTTAGAACAAAAAAAACCAAAAAATGGCAATGGCGGCGTGAAAATGGTGATGTCTATATCCTCCATGACAATTACCTGACCGACATTGACGGGTCACCAGTGGTATTGAAGATGGGTGTTGATATTACCGAGCAAAAGAACGCTGAAGAACGCATCCAATCTCTTACACACGAACTCATCAGGGCGCAGGAACGTGAACATACGGCGATTTCCCGTGAATTGCACGACACTACATTGCAGGATCTCGCCGCTTTGAAACTAAAGTGTGATTTATTGCTTTTTGATCAGGCGGAAATGTCCCCCAAGGTAAGACAGTGGACAAAGGAACATTCGGACACACTCAAACAAATCATTACGTCCCTGCGTAATCTTGCCTATGATTTACATCCTCCCGGTCTTAGTCAATGGGGTCTCGTTAAAACGCTGGATAACTGTTGCCGGGATTTTTCTGAAAGAACCGGGGTTGATATACACTTTTCTTCTGTCGGCATGGACGGGTTGGAGCTTGATTCTGAAACGGAAATAAACCTCTACCGCCTGGTGCAGGAAAGCCTGAATAACATAATGAAGCATGCGGATGCAACAAACGTCTTCATAAGCCTGGCGGCAGCCTTTCCCCAGATTGTCCTGGCCATAGAGGATGACGGCAATGGATTCGACGTTGAAAAACGCCAGCAAGCCTCGATCGTGGAGAAACGGATGGGGCTGAGGAGCATGAAGGAAAGGGTCAGTCTGCTGGGGGGTGAAATGAGGATAGAGTCACATCCCGGAGAAGGCACGAAAATTTTCCTGCGGGTTCCTTCCGGTTTGAAGACTGATGGCGTTCATGATATATAGATATTAAGGAGGCTATGCCTTTATCTCTCTCATTCAAAATTCTAACCTTCCCCTAATAAAATCTGAATGTCCGCTTCGTAGCGTTACCGAAATAGCATGGGTACCCTGGCTGATATTGGCAACGTGACGTCCTGATTGAAAAACGTTGACTCGGATGCAGTTCAAAAAATGACCTTGGCGTTTAATTCAATATTAACATTTTTCTAACATAATCCTAACAAAACTATTTAAGTCTTGGTTCAATAAACAATGTCTGAGGAGGGACATTATGAAAGCAAAAGGCATTATTGTATTATTGGCGGCAGCTATCTCCGGTATTGCAGCGCAGGCTGCAATAGCAGGGAGTCTTGTTATTAACGGATCAACAACAGTGCTTCCAATAGCACAAAAGGTTTCAGAGGCCTACATGCAGCAAAATCCGGATGTAAAGATATCCATTTCCGGCGGCGGTTCCGGTGAAGGGATAAAGGCACTGGTTGACGGCACCACAGATATTGCAAACAGCTCCCGTTTCATGAAAGATGAAGAGGTAAAACTGGCTATGGGAAAAAATATTTATCCCGTGCCTTTTGCAATTGCCTACGACTGCATTGTGCCGGTAATCCACCCGACAAACAACATGTCGAATATTACGATGGAGCAGCTTAAGAGCATCTACATGGGGACTGTCAGGAACTGGAAGGAGATCGGAGGCGCAGATGGCCCGATTGTCGTGATATCACGCGACACATCCTCCGGGACATATGAAGTATGGGAGGAAAAGGTGATGAATAAAGAAAGGGTTTTTCCTCGCGCTCTTCTCCAGGCCTCAAGCGGGGCCATAGTGCAGGCTGTCAGCAAAAACAAAAACGCAATCGGCTATATTGGAATAGGATACATTAATAAGGATATAAAGCCATTATCAGTCAATGGAATCAAGGGCTCCGTTGAAACAACGCTCAGCGGGGCCTACCCCATCAGCAGGCCTCTTTACATGTTCACCGCCGGATGGCCAAAGGGCGATATCCTTAATTTTATTAATTTTGTATTGAACCCAGGTAAAGGGCAGAAATACGTCAGCGACGCAGGATTCGTGCCGCTCTATTAAATATTCTATGCAGCGAACACAACAAAGCGGAAAATCCAGAAAGAGAAAGGAGCAGGCAATCCGCTCCCTCTTCTTTATCATTGCTCTCGCCTCCGTCATGGCCCTGGGCTTTATCATGTATTTTCTGTTCGTTGAAGGCCTTCCTGTATTTAGCAAGGTGTCAGTCAAAGACTTTGTTTTTGGCCGCTACTGGTATCCGACAAGCCAACCGCCTGACTTCGGCATCTTTCCGCTTATTGTAGCGTCAATGGCTGTTACAGGCTTATCAGCAGCAATGTCCATCCCTTTGGGAGTCCTTGCCGCCCTTTATCTTGCCGAGGCCGCAGCCCCCAGAGTGAGACAGTGGGTAAAACCTGTTGTAGAACTCCTGGCAGCGCTCCCCTCGGTTGTTATCGGCTTTTTCGGCATGGTGGTTGTCGCCCCTTTTCTACAGGACCTGCTCGATATCCCGACAGGTTTAAACCTTTTTAATGGGGCGCTGATGCTTGCATTCATGTCCGTGCCAACAATATGCAGCATCTCCGAAGACGCTATTTACAGCGTGCCGGTTGAACTGAAAGAGGCCTCGTTGGCCCTTGGCGCCACCCACTGGGAAACCATCGCCAGGGTTTTGCTGCCAGCTTCCCTTTCCGGCATCTGCACAGCCATAATCCTTGGGATGTCAAGGGCAATCGGAGAGACCATGGTAGTGCTTATGGTCACAGGAGGCGCCGCCATGGTGCCGGAATCCATATTTGATCCGGTAAGGCCGATGCCTGCAAGCATTGCGGCGGAAATGGCGGAGGCCCCTTTCAGAGGCAGCCACTATCATGCACTGTTTGCAACAGGAATAGTACTGTTCATCTTCACGCTGCTTTTCAACCTGTTGGCGGACCATATCTCACACCGCTACAAGCAGACCGGGGCAGCCACTCTTTAACAACAAGTAAAAGGTAAGAATGCCTTGAACAAAATGGAGCACATAAATGGCCGTCGCAGACTGCTTGAGAACTCAATGTTCTGGCTTTTCAGAGTCGCCGCAATAATAAACGGCATTGCACTTCTGGCGGTGGTGTATTTTATTGCTTCACGAGGATGGAGGGCAATCAACTGGACTTTTCTGACAGAGCCGCCCCTGGATTCCATGACCAAGGGGGGGATATTGCCTTGTATTGTGGGAACCATATGCCTCAGCATGGGTGCGATGCTGGTTGCTCTTCCAATTGGAGTGGCATCGGCCGTCTATCTTAGCGAATATGCAAGGCCGGGCCGTGTGCTTCGCATCATTCGACTGGGCATCAATAATCTGGCAGGCGTGCCCTCGGTGGTCTTCGGCCTTTTCGGGCTGGCATTTTTCGTGATCTACCTGGACATGGGAATAAGCATCCTGGCAGGGTCACTGACACTTGGGGCTCTCACACTGCCTGTTATTATAGGCGCCTCTGAAGAGGCCTTTAGAGCGGTTCCCGGCACATACCGTGAGGCCTCTTTGGGGTTGGGGGCCACCAAGTGGCAGACAATCTACAGGGTGGTCTTTCCTTCCGCGCTGCCGGGGATACTTACCGGGGCGATTTTGGGCTTGAGCCGGGCCGCAGGAGAAACAGCGCCGATAATGTTTACAGCGGCGGTTTTTTTCTCCCCGTCGCTTCCGGCATCAATATTTGACGATGTCATGGCCCTGCCTTATCATATTTATGTGCTGGCGACGGCGGGTACGGACATAGAGGCGACACGGCATCTTCAATATGGAACAGCAGTGGTATTGATCCTGATCGTTTTAGGGCTGAACCTGATGGCAATTATATACAGGGCGCATTTACAAAAGCGCAAGTAATGGTGTGACGAATGAAAATTCCAAAAATGAAAGTCCGGGACCTGAATTTCTATTATGGAAAGTTTCATGCTCTGATTGATGTAAATATGGACTTTAATTTAAACGAGGTTACCGCCTTGATCGGTCCTTCCGGTTGCGGCAAGAGCACACTGCTCCGATGTCTCAACAGGATGAATGATCTGATATCCATCAGCAGGGCGGATGGAAAGATATTCCTGGACGATATCAATATAAACGACCCAGGCGTGGATGTCGTCACCCTTAGACGGCATATCGGCATGGTGTTTCAAAAGCCGAATCCTTTTCCCAAGAGCATCTTTGAAAATGTCGCCTATGGCCTGAGGGTTAACGGAGTCAAGGACAGGGCATACATTGCCCATAAGGTGGAAGAGACATTAAAAAGCGCAGCCTTGTGGGATGAGGTGAAAGGCAGGATGCATGAATCGGCCCTGGGCCTGTCAGGAGGGCAGCAGCAGAGGCTATGTATTGCCCGCGCCATGGCCGTTGAGCCTGATGTCCTGCTGATGGATGAACCTGCCTCTGCCCTTGACCCGATCGCAACCCAAAAGATAGAAGAACTGATTGACGAATTAAAGAGCCAGTACACCATCGTGATCGTGACCCATAACATGCAGCAGGCGGCAAGGGTGTCTGACATCACCGCTTTTTTTTATCTTGGAAGACTGATAGAGATGGATAAGACAGAAAGCATCTTTACGCGTCCCAGCTTAAAACAGACTTCCGATTATATAACCGGGCGATTCGGCTAACAATATTAATGGCGGAGGATAAGATATGACTGTACATTTTCAAAGAGAGCTGGACAGCCTGAAGAGAAAGGTCCTTTTTCTGGGAGCGCTGGTGGAAAAATCCGTTCAGCTGGCAGCCAACGCCCTTGAAAGCAGAGACACTGAAATGGCGGATCTGATCATTGCCGAAGACCGTAAAGTTGATGAACTGGAAGTGGAAGTGGAAGAAGATTGCCTGAAGATTCTGGCCTTGTATCAGCCGGTCGCCATAGATCTAAGGATCATAAGCGCAATAATTAAAATCAACAATGATCTTGAAAGGGTAGGGGATGAGGCCGTAAACATTGCTCAACGTGTAAACATAATGGCAAGACGTCCGCCTGTTGATATTCAGTTCGACTATATACTGATGGCCGAAAAGGTGGAGTCAATGCTAAAGAGAAGCCTTGATGCAATGGTCAACATGGATCAGGATCTTGCATATAAGGTTTGTCTTGAAGACGATGAGATTGATGACATGAACAGGCGCGTCTATGACAAGGTCAAGGAGGCTATAGGCCGCCAACCGGAACGAGTGGGATATCTGATCAATCTTCTTTTGGTCGCGCGTCACCTGGAGCGCATTGCCGACCATGCGACCAACATAGCCGAAGATGTTATATATGTAATAGACGGTGTGATTCTCAGACACGCAGAAGATGAACTGAAATCAACACCTGATTAGCCATAAAGTCCCGCATTGAATAAGCCATCCGTATTTCCTTGTTTTGTGAAATACCGGTCTGAATAAAAATCTAATATTGTCTTCATATACGACTAACATAATAACATAAAATCTGGTTGAATACTTAGGGTGCTTCAGAGAAAGGAGGTGAGAGCTGAGGATCAGGTTTACAATGCAAAAATATGTCGTTAATAATTTTGTGACTTTGTTATAGAGGAGGAAAAATGAAGAAGTTTTTGCCGTTTATATTTTTAATGTCTTTTTTGGCCTTTACTGGAAACAGCGAGTGCCTTCATGCAGGTGAAACAGACGCCCTGATCAAAAAGCTTATTGATAAGGGGATCATCACAGAACAGGAAGCAAAGGAGATCCAGCAGGAAGAACAAAAAGCCGAACAAAAGAAGCAGGAGAAGATCGTAAAGGAGATCCAAGAAAAGGAGCTGGCAGTTCCCGAGGCCCTTAAAGGATTAAAGTTCGGGATGCTGGCATACATGGACTTTTCCTATGGAGATTCGCCCGAGTTTAATAACATGGAATCGGATCTGAGCAAATTCAGGCTTACACGCGGCTATTTGACGGTCGAAAAAGATTTTCTGCCGTGGTTCAGTGCGAGGGCGACCCTGGACACATACCAGGATGATAAGGACGATGACGAAAGCTATGAAATGCGGCTTAAATATTATTATGCTCAATTCAAAGCGCCGGATGTTGCGTTTCTTACCGGAATGAAATCGGAAGTCGGAATGGGGCACATCCCATGGCTGGATTTCGAGGAACATATCAATCCGTACCGGTGTCAGGGGACAATGGCTATAGAGAGGGCGGGGGTGTTTAACTCTGCTGATCTGGGCGTCAGTCTTATGGGTGAATTCGGAGGGAGGCTTAAGGACTCTAAAACATTAATCGGTGAAGACCACTATGACGGCCGCTGGGGAACGTGGCATCTTGGTGTTTATAACGGATCAGGCTATCACGACAGCGAAGAAAATAGTAACAAGGTAATAGAAGGAAGGTTGTCTTTGCGGCCTTTGCCTGATATTATCCCGGGGCTTCAGGTGAGTTACTTCGGGATTAGCGGCGACGGCAATAATGACGACATGGGGCAGTGGCCGGACTACAATGTTAAGTTAGGCATGTTGAGCTACCAGAATCCCTGGGTGATTTTTACCGGTCAGTATTTTACCTCTGAAGGCAATGCAAAGGGCGAATGGGTTGATCCGGAGGGAAACGCCCTTGACACTGCGGGATATTCATTTTTCGGCAATGTAAAGTTGCCCTTTTATGAAAAGAGATTTTCATTATTCACGCGCTACGACCATTTTGACCAGGACGATGACGGCGTTATAGGAAATGATGCGGATTACGATATGTATATGGGAGGCGTTGCCTATGAAATCTACAAGGGCAATTTAATTCTGCTGACATACGAAACCACTGACTATGGCTGGGATGCAAACAAAAAAGGCAAAGCCCCGGTTGCGGATGGGGACCATGAGGATCTTGGAGATGACAAGAGAATCCAGGCTGTTTTACAGGTAAAATTTTAGGCTTTCTTTCTGGTATATAAAATGCCGAAGCCGCATCATGCGATCCATAAAAGATTATCATAATGCGGCTTCGTTAATCATCAATAAAATGTGGGACTCTGCCGGGAGTTTATTGTGCCTCTTCTGGTTAATGAGATATTTTATAGTATCCAGGGGGAATCATCCTTTGCCGGGCGGCCATGCGTCTTTGTCAGACTGACCGGCTGTAATTTGAGATGCACCTATTGCGACACACGGTATGCCTATGTTGAAGGTTGCCAAATGGGCGTTGATGAAATCCTCCATAGGGTTGCGTCTTTTGAATGCCCTCTGGTGGAAGTGACCGGTGGTGAGCCGCTTTTGCAGGATGACACGCCTTTTCTTATAACCAGCCTCCTTGACAAAGGCCTCATCGTATTGTTGGAGACCAATGGCAGCATGGATATTGACAGAGCGGATGAACGCTGCATAAGGATAGTGGACATAAAATGCCCGTCCAGCGGTGAGCAGGAAAGTTTTCTCTCTGATAACCTTGGCCGGTTGACAGACATGGACGAGTTGAAATTTGTAATCGGAAACAGACAGGACTATGAATTTGCCCGGAAAATTCTTGGCTCAATCCAAAGGGGAAGGCCTTCCCCAGTCAGGGTCAATATCTCTAACGTGTTCCCAGGAATGGATGCCGGGACCCTTGCAGAGTGGATACTTGAAGATCACCTGGACGTAAGGCTCAATGTTCAGCTCCATAAGGTGATATGGGGAACGGAAAAAAGGGGTGTGTAGGAGGAAGATAGGTGTCAATGATAAAAAAGGCGATCGTGCTCTTGAGTGGTGGGTTGGATTCCACTACTGCAATGGCTATTGCCCAATCAGAGGGTTATGATCTCTACTGTCTTACCTTTCATTACGGTCAGCGCCATGCCCGTGAACTGGAGGCTGCCGGTAGGGTGGCCGCGGCATTCAGGGCAAAGAAACACCTTGTAATTGAAATGGACCTCAGGCCGATTGGCGGCTCTGCCCTCACTGACAATATTGATGTGCCAAAGGGTCGCAACGAGCGTGATATGCAAGAAGAGATTCCTGTTACATATGTCCCCGCCCGCAATACGATATTCCTTTCTTATGCAATGGCGTGGGCTGAGGTTTTGAGGATCTCGGATATATTTATGGGGGTCAATGCCGTGGATTACAGCGGGTATCCCGACTGTCGTCCCGAATTTATCAAGGCCTTCGAACACATGGCGAATATGGCGACCAAGGCAGGGGTTGAAGGTCTGACTCAACTTAAGATCAGAACGCCTCTGATCAGCATGACCAAGGCGGAAATAATAAAAAAAGGCCTTGCACTTGGTGTAGACTATGGCATGACCCACAGCTGCTATGACCCGTCACCGGAAGGAAATCCATGCGGCAGATGTGACAGTTGCCTGATCAGAAAAAAAGGCTTTGCCGAAGCCGGGATTCCTGACCCGCTGGAGGGTAGGGCCAGAGCCAAAATAACTTGAACATTTCCGTATCCCTTTTCCTGGTCATTTTTGATGAAACTATAATATCTTTAAACAAGTTCACCCATAAGGGTTCAGGATCGGGATGCTTATGCAGTCATGCCCGAATATTTAAGGACCTTTTTGACATATTGTGTTGTCTCTTTGTATGGCACCTTGCCATCGTAACGTTCAACAGTGCCGGGTCCTGCGTTATAGGCGGCAAGCGCTTTTTCAATATCGTTATCAAAACGGTCCATCATCTTTTTGAGGTATCTTGTGCCTCCATCTATGTTCTGTTCGACATCAAAAACATCTTTTACTCCAAGCTCTCTTGCTGTGCCAGGCATCAATTGCATGAGCCCCCTGGCCCCTGCCCGTGATTCTGCTCTCACCTGGAAACCTGATTCGGCCTTGATAACTCCCTTGATCAACTCACTGGGAAGGTTATATTTTTGGGCGGCCCTATTTATGCTGCGCTCAATAGCGCTTGAGCCGTCAGCATCATGGGTTTTGATCTGATCTTGTTCCTCTTGTTCAAGTGTATTGCCCAGGAGATCCGGCTTCCATGATAATGGTTCCATTTCATTTGCCGCCCCTGCAAGTGAGGCCTGCATGCATTTGATCATTCCTGTTGTATTAAGTTCAACCGGATTGGCCAGGTAATCGGCGGCAGTCAATCCGGTAGCCTCCTCTTCTTTCTCTCCGTTGATGCATGTCAGGAATATATCACCAAAGTCAGTGTGTTGGGTCAGTCCGGATGACTTAAGCAGGCTCTGATTCCTGTCTTTGACTTCGGGCGCCTTTATTTCTTTATAAAAGTCTGATATTATTAAATTGCTTTCCGGTCTCACCGTGTATCCCCCCAAATAATAAAACAAGAGTCTTTCACGCAGATAAGTATGCAATATATGTTCCAGGTTATAAGATCGTACGATTTTCAGATATTACAGGGCGTTATATCTCTAAGGCAAAAAACTGTATCCCGTTAAGAGGGAAAAATCTGCCTATGGATGTCAAAGGATCTGCCGCCCATCTGATCTCGACTTGTTGAAAAATTGTGATTGGCACAATTTATTGACAAATCATATCGGTTGAAGTCATGATTGCACTTTCGGAAATTTAAAAATAACATCATCGCAGGAGGGAGCAAAGTGAATTGCCGGACCGCAGAAGATGTAAAAAAGATTGTCAAGGACATGGACGTAAGTTTTATTCAATTCTGGTTCACCGATGTTCTTGGTGCGCTCAAGAGTTTTGCCGTCACACCTTCCGAATTGGAAGAAGGCATGTCAGAGGGGATGGGCTTTGACGGCTCATCCATTGAGGGATTTGCCAGGATCGAGGAAAGCGACATGATTGCAAAGCCTGATCCCACCACTTTTCAACTGGTCCCGTGGAGGAGCGTGGACAAGCCTGTGGCCAGGATGTTCTGTGACATCTTGAATCCTGACGGCACACCCTATGAGGGGGATCCCAGATATATATTCAAGAGGCTTCTTGCCAAGGTCGCCCAGCAGGGTTACACCTACTTCACAGGCCCGGAGCTGGAATATTTTTATTTCAAGGACAACAAGGGCACAGAGCCTATGGATACTGGCGGCTATTTTGACTCGCGGCCTCTTGATATGGCCGGCACCCTGAGGAGGGAGACCATATTCGCCCTCCAGGCCATGGGTATCCAGGTGGAGTACAGCCACCATGAAGTGGCGCCCAGCCAGCACGAGATTGACCTGCGTTATGACGAGGGCCTGAAGATGGCGGACAAGACCATGACATACCGCCTGGTGGTAAAGGAGATCGCCACACAGCACGGCATATACGCCACCTTTATGCCCAAGCCGGTTTTCGGACAGAATGGAAGCGGAATGCACGTGCACCAGTCACTCTTTAAAGGAGACAAGAACGCCTTTTATGATCCCAATGACAAATACAATCTGTCTGATATTGCCAAACACTATATCGCAGGGCTATTGCGACATGCACCGGAGCTGACCGTGGTGACCAATCAGTGGGTCAATTCCTATAAGCGCCTGGTCCCAGGCTATGAGGCCCCCGTGTATGTATCCTGGGCCAGGAGAAACCGCTCGGCCATGGTCCGCGTGCCCATGTACAAGCCCGGCAAAGAGACTGCGACCAGGATCGAATTTCGGTCCCCTGATCCGTCTTGCAACCCCTATCTGGCATTCGCCGTTATGTTGGCTGCGGGGCTTGAGGGGATTGAAAAAAAATATGAGCTGCCCGCCCCTATTGAAGAGGACATCTTTGAGATGAACCCTGCTGAAAGACATGCCCACGGTATTACGGATCTGCCGGGGAATCTCTATGCGGCTATCCTGGAGGCGGAAAAGAGCGAGCTTGTACGAAAGACTCTGGGCGATCATGTATTTACCAAATTTATCGCCAACAAAAAGATCGAATGGGATGCATTCAGGACCCATGTAAGCCAGTTTGAGATTGAAAGATATCTTCCGAGGCTGTAGTTTTGTTTCCTATAATACAGATGAGGTGTAATAATAGTCATGAAAGATGAAACCATGTCCGTGATAGGCCAGAGCCTTTTTAATTTTCAGTCCGCCCTGATGCAGGCAGGCTCAAGCTTTGCGGAATATCTTGATAAATACTATTTCAACAAGTGGATGGGTGACACACTCTATGCGGCCATGTCGCTGAGAACCACCTTTGTCAATGCCATGCATCAATTTCTGGCAGACGAGGGGCTGTTTAATCTGGAGCGGATACAGCTTAGCCCTGTCACAGACCCTCTCGCCCACGATGTTGAGCACGTCCCAAACATCCATTATAAGGGGCAGCTCTATGTAATGACCCACAGCATGATCTACTCAAAGTTTTTGGCCTGTCATAACCCCAGGATAAAGGGCATATTCGTTGATTCGCCCAACCTCAGGCTAGAGATAGAGAGTCCGGATAGAAAGCAGAGGGGAAAGTACCTGATAGATTTCAGCCAGATGGATATTGAGGTCAGGCGCAACCGATACATTGATATTGAAACCTATTTAAAAGAACCCAGAAAGGTGCAGGAGATCCTCACAGAGGATATGGAAAGGGGGATTGATCTGTTCGAGCGTCTGATAATCCACTCCATGTCAAAGATTGTTGAAAAGAACGATGATGACCTAAAAACCCTTGGGGTCGCAATTGATGTGCCCAAACAGCCCTTTCCACGCTTTAGGGGCGATGTGTCAAAAAGAACACACGGCCCGGGCTTTGAGACCAGACTCGGCCAGGAGACTGATGCCACTTTTTTCTGGATAACCGGGCTGTTGAGGGAAAACTATGACCTGGTCTATCCATACCTTAAACCTGAAGGCAAGGTCTTGCGCTCGGAGATAAACTCGGAGATGATATACAACTACGATATCTGCGCAAAGAGCATTATCCGAGACACCGGCAAACAGACCACCGCCCTTGAAGTGCTCTCTGGCGCGGTAAGGGAATGGATATACGAGGCTATTGTAGAGCGCCTGGTGGATAACGGGATCATACCTGTCAGGCCCGTAATTTTTGAGGGAAATATCAAAAACATTGATGAGTTCGGCGGTTACGGCCCGTTTCTGTTGATGGCGGCCAGGAAGGATAAAGACGGCAGGCAGACATTTCCAGAGACATTCGGCGGCGGCATAGGCGTTGAAAGGACTCTTTATGCAATATGCCGCGGTCCGGTGTTGGACAAGATAGATGATATCACCTTCTTCGGAAAAAACCCTGACAGCCATCAGATCTACATGTTTTAGTATAACTGAAAAATGATTCAATTTATTAATTATAACTGTATCTGTTCAAGTGATAAATTATATTGCAAAATTTGATATGGTATATTATACAGAACAGTCGAAATATGGAAGTTTTAAAACTCGGATTTTTGTGGCAGTTCATATATGATGTTGCATGGGATTGTAGGTATTTCCTAGTGGGTTGTGAAGGCGAAAAATCTGCTTTTTGAATTATCTCTTTATAAAGCCCCTCGTGTCAGCCTGCCATTATTTCAATATTTCAATCAGTGCGGGGCGCATCAGTTTTAGTGCGCATCTGTAGCCTGAAAATATTTAGATATACATTGAGGATGTGTTATGCATTATCAACACAATCGCACACTGGCCCTGTTTTATTGCCAGAATGTTCCAGGGGCAGGCGAACGTGAAAGGATCGGCCTTGAAAAGGAATATGGCCAATGCATCAGGTTTTATCCTATTGCCTGTAGTGGGAGGCTGGAGCCGGTTCACCTTTTGAGCGCCCTGGAAAATTTCGCCGATGCAGCTTATTTGATTACTTGCCCTGAAGGCATGTGCCGGTATTTCGAGGGAAACCTCAGGGCAATAAAACGGGTTATGAGGACACAGGATATCATTTCGGGCATCGGCCTTGAAAAGGAACGTGTGGGGATCATCACCGGTTCAAAGGAAGGACCGAAAACCCTTGCGGAGCTTGCCAAAGAGATCTTTGACAAGGTTTTGCAGATGGAACCATCGCCTGTGCTTGGAAAAGGAGAAAGAAGTTATGATTACTGCGCAACAGAAGCCCATTGACGAGATCCGGGGGATGTTGGTCCCTTATAAGCGGATACTGGTCCTGGGTTGCGCCTCCTGCGTGGCCGAATGTGCGGCAGGAGGACAAAAAGAGACTGCGATGCTGGCATCCACCTTGCGGATGAAGGCAAAGATGAATAACGAAGATGTCATCATCCAAGAACACACCCTGGACAGGCAATGCGTCAAGGACTTTGTCGTTACGCTGGATGATATCATCGGCTCATATGATGCAGTCCTTTCCCTGGGCTGCGGGGCAGGGGTACAGGCCGTGGCCGAGATGTTTTCCGAGATACCGGTAATTCCCGGGCTCAATACCGAGTTTATTGGTGAGACAAGGGCGCAGGGTCTGTGGGTGGAAAACTGTTTGGGGTGCGGCGACTGCATGCTCTATTATTTTGGCGGGGTCTGCCCGCTTGCACGGTGTTCAAAACAACTCTTTAACGGGCCATGCGGCGGCTCTGTTGGGGGAAAGTGCGAGATCAACCCTGATGTTGACTGCGCCTGGCAAAAGATTATTGACCGTCTATCAAGATTCGGGGCCTTGGACAGGCTTGAAACGATTTACCCGCCCAAGAACTGGTCCAGAAAGCAGGGGGGCGGACCAAGAAAGATAATCAGGGAGGATCAGCAGAGGTGAAAGACGTCAGCCGGTTAAAAAGTGTTCTTGAAAAAGGCGGATTTGCAGTGACATCCGAATGCGGTCCGCCCAAGGGGGCCGACCCGCAGGCGGTTTTGAGGAAGACTGAATTATTGCGCGGTAAGGTGGACTCTGTAAATGTCACCGACAACCAGACCGCCATCGTGCGTATGTCCAGCCTGGCTGCCTGTTGTCTCATAAAGAAGGCGGGCCTTGATCCGGTCCTGCAGATGGTTGTCAGGGATAGAAACCGCATTGCCCTTCAATCCGATATCCTGGGCGCTTCCGCCATTGGAATCAGAAACGTCCTGTGCCTTTCAGGCGACCACCAGAGTTTCGGCAACCAGCCCGACGCAGTGGGAGTCTTTGACCTGGATTCCATCCAGTTTGTGCAAGCGGTGAGGAACATGCGGGATCAAGGGATAATTGTGGGAGGTGAGCCCCTAAGCCATCCCCCGGATATGTTTACCGGGGCCGCGGCCAATCCATTCGCCGACCCCATGGATTTCAGGGTAGTCCGTCTGGCCAAGAAGATAAACGCGGGAGCAGATTTTATACAGACCCAGTGTATATATAATATGGAGCGATTTGACAGGTGGCTTGGCATTGCAAGGGACAGGGGGCTTACGGAAAAGGCCTATATCCTTGGAGGAGTAACACCCCTTAAGTCCGCTGGTATGGCAAGATATATGAAGACCAGGGTCTCCGGCATGGATGTTCCGGATCAGCTGATCAGGCGGATGGAAGGCGTTTCAAAGGATAAACAGAGGGAGGAAGGGATAAGTATCTGCGTTGAGACCATTGAGCGGCTGAAACAGACGCCGGGAATCAGGGGCGTTCATATCATGGCTATTGAATGGGAAGAGGCGGTAGGTGAGATCGCCGAAAGGGCCGGGCTTCTGCCCAGACCTGTCATTGACGATCAATAGGGGGAAGGGGATGCCTGAAAAATATGTGATCCATACCACAACAGTACCCAACCGTTTCAGAGCCATTTCCAAGTCCGGAATTATTGCGTGGGAGGAGGGTTGCCTTAGGTGCGCTATATGCGTAAAAGAGCGTTGTGTCTACGATGTATATTACAAGCGAAAGCTCGATTCCCGTCAGATGATTGATTCCATTGATAACCTTTGCATGAATTGCCTGCGCTGTGTGCAGGGCTGCCCCAAGGAGTTGATATCCAAATCCGTCAATCCTGAATTTAAAGAAATGGGGGATGATTTTTTTACGCCCGAGATTATCTCCAGGTTGTGGTATCAGGCAGAAACAGGCAAGATCCCGGTCTCCGGCGCAGGTTATCCAGGGCCGTTTTCCGGCCCGGGGTTTGATTCGATGTGGACCGACATGTCCGAGATCGTCCGCCCCACCAGGGACGGCATCCACGGCAGGGAATATATAAGCACCGCCATTGACCTGGGAAAGACCCTGGGGAGTCTTAAATTCGATCAATCGGGCGGGCTCATTGGGGATATTCCCTTACTCGTTGATATTCCGCTTCCCATCTTGCTCAAGGTCCCGCCTTTTGGGGCAATATCAGACAAGACTCTTCTTGGCTGGGCCATGGCCGCAAAACGGCTTGGGACCTTTCTGGCGATGAAAAGAGACGAAGTCCAAAAATTGCCCGATCAATTTCGTCCCTGGCTTTTGCCTGTGCTTGAAGCGGATCTGTCTGATCCTGCCGCCATCCCAAGGGGTGTTCGCATTGTAGAGATCCCCTGGAGCAGGAAGTGGGATAAGACCGCAAAAATAATAAAAGACGCATTTCCGTCCTTGTTGCTCTGTGTAGATGTGGCCATGATGGACGGCATGGAGGAAAAGGCCAGGGCGGTTGCGGAAGCAGGTGCGGATATCATCCATCTGGATGCAGGCGCTCCAGATGGCGGCAAAGATACCAAGGCATGTGATGCCAGGGCATATGATCCCAGGCGTGTGAAGGATGCAATCCGTTCCGTTCATATGGAACTGGTTGCTGCGAATATCAGGGACGGGGTTACACTTGTTGCAAGCGGGGGCTTTGCCATGGCGGAACATGTGGCCAAGGGCATGCTTTGCGGGGCTGATGCAGTAATGGCCGAATTTCAACTGCTGATAAGCCTTCAGTGCCGTATGTGCCGCCGCTGCACAACAGGGCTTTCATGCCCAATGGATATCCAGGATGCATCTTCTAAATGGGTTGCCGGCAGGGTTGTAAATCTATTCGGGGCATGGCACAACCAGCTTATAGAGGTGATGGGCGCAATGGGGATCAGAGACGCCAGGCGCCTGCGTGGGGAGGTGGGCCGCGCAATGTTTTATGAAGATCTTGATAAAGCCGTCTTTGGATCTCTGGGCTCGGCAGCGG
This sequence comes from Desulfobacteraceae bacterium UBA5623, assembly GCA_002424495.1. Lineage (GTDB taxonomy): Bacteria > Desulfobacterota > DSM-4660 > Desulfatiglandales > Desulfatiglandaceae > UBA5623. Next base: position 15,517 of record DIKH01000057.1, on the reverse strand, counting down.
AGGGTTTTGAACTTGAATAACAGTGTAAAATTTCGATTTCCCGGGGTGGTGAAGACCCCTTCCCGATTCAGAAATCCGATTGGGAAATACAGGCTGAACAGGACTGAAGCCTGTGAGGCGTGCGGCAAGTGTGTTGAGATATGCCCATATGGCGTCCATGTGATCAGAAGGGGAAAGTTGTATATTGAAAACCCGCACCTGTGCGTGGGCCCGGATTGCCCTAATCCCTGTTACGAGGCATGTCCTGTAAAGGCCCTTTCGTTTGGAAAAAACCCTGTCTTTGATCTGCTTGGAGACTTCAGATGGACTCCCGACCTCCTTGCAAGCACATGGCATATGGCGGAAACGGGCAGTGTGCCTTCTGCCGGACTTGAATACAAGGCCGGGGCCTCAGGCGGCGGGTTCGACAAACTGCGCATCGTAATGAAGCAGGGGAGCACAGGGCTTGCAGAAATATCAGACGATGACATTGACGTTACCGTCCAATTAAACCGAAGGGATGACAACGCCCACAGGGTAAGCATTGAGGTTCCCTTTTACGGCGGGGGCATGTCATACGGCTCTGTAAGCATTAATACGATTTTAAGCAGGATCAAGGCGGCAAAGGCCCTTGGGACATTCTGTTGCACGGGCGAGGGGGGCTATCCGGATGAGCTCAAACCCTATGCCGATCATGTGATCACGCAGGTGGCTACGGGGCTGTTCGGTGTCAGGGAAGAGACGATAAAGAGAGTCAAGATTGTTGAGTTCAAGTATGCCCAGGGCGCAAAACCAGGCTTAGGCGGACACCTGCTGGGAGATAAGGTTACACCTGGCGTTGCGCGCATGCGCGGGGCGGTGGTTGGCTATCCCTTATTTTCCCCCTTCCCGTTTCACAGCGTCTATTCTGTGGAAGATCACAAAAAGCATGTGGACTGGATAAAGGCGATAAACCCACAGGCGCTGGTCTCTGTCAAGGTGTCCACCCCTACTGACGTAGATATGGTGGCGGTGGGGAGCTATTACGCCGGAGCCCATATCATACATCTGGACGGCAGCTACGGCGGGACCGGAGCTGCGCCGGAGATTGCCAAAAAAAATATCGCCATGCCAATTGAATATGCCGTACCAAAGGTCCACCGTTTTTTGGTGGAAGAGGGTGTCAGGGACAAGGTCACTGTCATAGCAGGCGGAGGCGTTAGGACGCCTCATGATGTGGCCAAGATCATAGCGCTTGGCGCGGACGGAGTCTGCACCGGCACCGCTGATCTGGTGGCGCTTGAATGTATCAGGTGTCATAACTGCGAAAGCGGAAGGGGTTGCGCAAGGGGCATAGCCACAACTGATCCGGAGCTGATGGAACTGATGCAGCACGACTGGGGAACCAGACGTCTTGTCAACATGTTTCTCGCCTGGAAAAAGGAATTGACACGCATACTAAAACGCCTGGGCATGACAAGCATCAGGGAGCTTGTGGGACGGAGCGATTGTCTGGTTCATCTGGACTATATTAAATCTAAGGAATAAAACATAATCATGTCTGAGTATCAACACATATCAAACATCATTACATCCAGAAAACATCTTGTAGAGGATCTGCCGAAAAGGCCCTGCTTTGAGACCGTGGCGGAAGGCGGTTGCGGGGTCACCGGTTTTGCCTGTAGCATTCCGGTCAGGGGAAAGCACATATTTGAGCCATCCAGACAGATGCACAACAGGGGAAACGGCCGCGGCGGAGGCATTGCGGCCATGGGCTTTGATTACCGGATGCTGGGGGTATCAGAGGATATCCTCGAAAAGGACTATATATTACAGATCGCCCTGCTGGAAGACGGGGTGCTGGATGAGCTTGAAAGACTCTTTATCAAGCCGTTTTTCAAGGTGGATTTTTCAGAAGCCCTGCCCCATGTGGAAGACTACCGTGACATCCCCGGACTTGATGTGCGGCCGCCGGATGTCTGGCGTTTTTTCGTTCGGGTAAAACCCGATGTGCTGAAGGCCTTTGTTGACAAAAACGGTTTTGCCGCGTTGAGCCAAAGACAGGCGGAAGACGAGTTCGTCTTTCAGAACAGTTTTAAAATAAACAAGATGTTCTATGAGGCCGCAGGCCGTCAGAGGGCCTTTGTATTATCCCATGGCCGTAACTTTTTTATCCTCAAGATCGTGGGCTACGCGGAAAAGGTGGTTCAGTACTACAAGCTGGATGATTTTAAGGCCCACATATGGATCGCCCACCAGCGCTATCCCACCAAGGGCCGGGTCTGGCACCCCGCGGGGGCGCATCCTTTTGTGGGGTTAAACGAGGCCCTTGTCCATAACGGGGATTTTGCCAACTACCATTCTGTTGCAGAGTACTTGAGGCAAAAAAATCTATACCCACAGTTTTTGACAGACACTGAGGTCTCGGCCCTCCTTTTTGATCTTTACAGCCGCACCTATGGTTATCCGCTGGAATATGTCATAGAGGCCCTTGCCCCAACCATGGAAAGGGATTTTGATAAATTGCCCGAAGAAAAACAGAAGATCTACAGGGCGATTCAGACTTCCCATATCCACGGCTCACCGGACGGGCCGTGGTTTTTTATTATCGCACGAAACAATACTGAAAACGACAGGCTTGAACTCATAGGCATAACCGATACCGCCATGTTGAGACCCCAGGTGTTTGCGCTCCATGACGGCCAGGTACAGGTGGGGCTTGTGTGTTCTGAAAAACAGGCCATTGACGCAACGCTAAAGAGTCTTTCCGAGGAAGACCCCAGGGTCGGCACAGTGGCTGACCGTTACTGGAATGCGCGTGGCGGCAGTTATACGGATGGCGGGGCCTTTGTATTCGGTCTTGAAAAAAACGGAAGCGCGCTCGAACGCAGACTGACCTGCGCAGACAAGTTTGGATCAATTGTCTCAGTGCCGCAGGATCAAATCCCCTATCTCCCGGGCCGTGTATATTATATGATGGAGGATGAATACAGGTGCCGATTTGACATCTCCCGGTTTTTTGACCTCCAGATACCTGATCTCTTATTTGCATATGTAAAGGATGGGATAAGGCTATGGGATTATGCAGATCTAATGGATTGTCTGAAGGAGATAAGGGCCTGGGCCTTAAAAGGAGACGCCCATTTTGATGTGGCGCTTAAGGCCCTGACACTGCTTCTGGACCGGCGCTATCCCACATACGACAAAAAACGCAGGTCAGTTGTTCAGATGATAGGCCAGACCCTTGATGCCATGTTTCGCAGTTTTCCATCTCTCATGACACAGGGCGAAAAGGGCGCTTACAGGAAGATAGACTGGGAGACCAGGGAGTTTTTCAGGGGACCGGTTTACAATGAAAAGGTGTTGATAATTGACGGATCTCTCTTTCCCCCTGAGGGCGATAATTGTGACAGCAGGCTGATGTCCGAGGCCTATCTTAGAGGCTGGCGCAGGTTTATTGTATTCGGCCTCAAGGGCCAGCGCTTTCACGGCTGCGGTTTCGGCCCGGATTCAGGAGGTGTCAGGGTTGATATATATGGCAGTTCCGGTGATTACCTGGCCTCCGGCATTGACGGAATGACAGTACACGTCCATGGTAACGCCCAGGATCAACTCGGCCAGATCATTAAATCGGGACGGCTTGTCATACACGGGGATGTAGGACAGACCTTTATGTACGGCGCCAAGGGAGGAGAAGTTTATGTCATGGGAAATGCAGCAGGCCGCCCCCTGATTAATGCAGCGGGAAACCCCCGAGTGGTCATTAACGGCACCTGTCTTGATTACCTGGCCGAGTCCTTCATGGCGGGAGATCCGCTGAACGGCGGAGGATTCGTTATCTTAAACGGCGTAGAATTTGATAATGACGGAAATATAATTCCCCTTGAAACCCCATATCCGGGATCAAACCTCTTTTCACTGGCATCCGGCGGAGCCATATTTGTAAGAGACCCATACAGGCTTATTGACGACCAGCAATTAAACGGCGGAGAGGTTTTGCAGCTCAAGCAAAGAGACTGGGAGTTAATCCTGCCCATGCTCGAAGAAAACGAAAGGCTATTCGGGATCTCGATTGAAAATGACCTGTTGATGGTAAAAGGTGAGAGGAAAAACCCCTTGGAAGTCTACCGAAAAGTGAGGCCGAAACAGAAGGATGATATCTCCAAAGACGGCCTTGAAGAGTGGGAGGATTGATTAGTGTCCATCCAGAAATGATATATTTGGTCCAAGCAGTAATTCCCGCTCTCACCCCCCTGCTTTTTAACAACATACTTCCATGCATCCAAGCCATCCTCTGCAAGGTATTTGCTTGACTTGCAAAAGGCATTTCATCATACTCCTTCCACCAGACACAGGGTAATATCAAGAAATTAGTCAGGCTGTTATGAAACCTATTCACACTCTTTATAAAGAACTCCTTGCGCCGATAAAGGACAAACTGGAGGCAGTTGAACAAGAAATCATCCGGGAACTTCGATCAGAGGTTGAGGTCATATCCCGCATGTCAGACTACCTCTCAAGGACAAGGGGGAAGAGGATAAGACCCGCCCTGTTTTTGCTCTGTTCCAGACTCCTGGAGGTAAAGAGCGACAGGGATGTGGCCCTTGCAACTGTCATAGAATTTCTTCACACTGCTACCCTCATCCATGATGACATCATTGATACGGCAGACACCAGACGAGGCAGGGCTACGGTCAATGCAATATGGGGAAACGAGCTTACAGTCCTGTTGGGTGATTACCTCTATCTGCGGGCAATGGACATTGCACTTACCGCGAGAAAGATTGAAGTCCTTGATATACTAACAGAAATAACAATGAAATTAATTGAAGGCGAGATGATTCAGCTTTCAAGGCGCGGGCATATAGAGGTTACAGAAAATGAGTACATGGAGATAGTTCAGCGCAAGACTGCTTTTTTGTTTTCCGGATGCGGAAGGATACCGGCAGTCCTGGTTGACGCCCCGGAGCCAAGTGCAAAGGCAATAGGCCGCTATTGCTTTAACCTTGGAATAGCCTTTCAGATCGTGGACGACATCTTGGATTTCGCAGGCGAGGGAAAGGTGCTTGGAAAGCCTGTTGCAAATGACCTGGGCGACGGCACGGTTACACTGCCTGTAATCTACGCCCTTAACAAGGCTGATCAGCATGAGGTTGCGCTTATCCAAAAGGTAATAAAACATGGCTATGCCGGTGATGACGAAAGGGCAGTGGTGCTCAATATGCTCAAAAAATACGGGGCAATGGACGAGGCAAAAAAAATCGCCCATGATTATGCCGCAAAAGCCATGGGCAACCTCGATATGTTCCCTTCCTCAGACGCAAAGGATATCCTGCTGGCCCTGCCGCCAGTTGTAATAGAGAGGATTTATTAAGGAAAGTGTTTAACCCGGACAAGCCGGAACTACATGGGTTGAAAAAGTTAAAGAAGTTACAGTCTATCCACCTAAGTTGCTTTCACCGGTTATCCACTATTCGCCTTTTAGATTCCTGCCTTCTATCCTCAGTATACCTTGCGCTCCCGGCTCTGTTTCGGGCAGGGTCATCAGGTCTGCCTCTATGCACCTTGCAACAGGATGAATTGTAAGCAATTGATCGGTAATCCTGATCGCTATACCATCTCTCTCGCCTGATGTCTCAAGCTTGCAACTATTGAATCCCTTCCATGGTTCTTTGAAAAATGATATATCATATAAAGGATTATATCGCCTGTCCCTTTCCAACTATTTGACTCTCTAGATACATCATCTTGTGGCATCTGTTCAGGATTCTTTTTATCAAATTGATATTATGCTATTAATTAAGACAGAATAAACAACCTGCCTGATTTTTTTGTTGACTTTATGGAAGGCAGGAGTATTTTTTTAAGAAAATGTTGAGTGGACCAGAACAGTGTGTGAGGTTTTAGAAAAACAACAATTATCTACAAGGAGGTTTAAAATGAAAAGTTTAAGTGTAAAGATTTTTTTGGCGTCAGTTTTGGTGATTGGTCTTACTTGTGGCACCGTATATGCCCAACTTGACCTTTCTATTTGGAATAATTCCATGTGGCAGGTCAAGCAGACCGCCAATGGAGTTGTTTTTTCAAACCCAGGTATGGAGGATCCACCTGACGGCAAAGCCAGGGGGACAGAACAGATTTGGGGAGTCATGACTGTGGAAGGAGAGGATATCTTCCTTCAGATTTATGAAAAGATGGATGGTAATTGTCAAGCAGGAGATGTGATCCCAATTACGTATCTAGAAGGGGGAAATCTGGGATTTGTGGCTACTATTGAAGTGGATGTGGAAGGTCAATCTGTTTATGGACTATTATATTTTTCAGGAAAAATGAAGGATGAAGTATTACAAACCGGCAAAATAACTTCATTAGGAGGATACGTACTGCAACAAGATTGGGATATTCCCACTGATTTTGCCGCCTATGGTTTTACTTTGAAGGGCACTATGCTTAAAAAACCAAAAGGCTGTTTGCTAGAATCCCCTAACTAATGATAAAAACTTGTTTTTCTAGGGTGGAGTATATGGTGATTCCGCGCGACTGTGCCGCTCGGGATCACCTCGCCGACTTAGCCTATAAACCTGCTCCGTCCGCGCTACGCTCGCCGGAACAATAAGTTACAGAACCTGTAACCGCGCCGTGCGCAAGGATGGATGATCTCTTCTGTCGCTATTTCAGTCCCTTTCCCCTCTTAGGATAACCCAATGTTTTTGACAAGCAATTCATATACGGAAGGCCTTGCATCGAAATAGGATTGCTGAAAAAAATACCCCGAGCCATCGCCCAGGCTGTGAGTCCTCGGCAGGTTACCCGCTTATGTAATGAGCAGATCAAGATTTTTACAGCGAGATGAATTGACGATAAGGGGTAAGGAGGCTTTGTGCGAGCCTCCTTCTACGCCACCCCCCCCACAAAATTTCGATAGAGACTTACTGAAGCTGTTTTCGGAATTTGTTCCCAAATAATGCAAAGCCAGCCATACCGACACCAAAAAGAAGCATGGTAGCCGGCTCGGGAACAGGTGCTGCACCCCCCCCATCGGTGGTGGGCAGTTGGCTAGAGCCTCCAGCGCCGGGATTGGTGGCGGATTGCTCATTCCCACTCAATGAAATTGCGTCGAGCCAGATTTTGCCCCTTTTCCTGTTTGATCGGATCTGGATCGAATAAGAGCCTTCCTCCAGTTCCTGCAACAACCCTTGGGGGATAGAGAACTCCTGATCCACCCACCGGCCCTTAGACTTGTCGAGTTGTCCAAGACAATATTCACCATTATCCGTAATCAGATAGACTTCGCTTTGATTTCGCTTGGATGCTCTATTCCCCATATGTGAGATGGTCAAAATGGCGTCGGTTAGGGAAATCCCATTCGTAAATGTAACGGGCGTAGCGGCAAGCCGTATCAGTTCGGCAGTCCTTTCCCGTTTCCAACGGGTGTCAAAATCCTTTAGATCGGAAAATGGAACAGCGCCGGCATTTCCAACAAAAGCCAGCGCCAGTAACCCGACGAACGCACCTGCTATCACCTTTTTCATTGTTTTCTCTGCCTCCTAAGTTAAGTTTACTGTTGAGATTATAAATTGATGATATATTTTTCCAAACTTCAATACCCTTCATAGTCTGGCGCCAAAATAGCCATCCTATTGGTATGTGACAACATTGTCAGCAACTTTCATGCCATATCAAAGGCGATTGAGTGCAACAAAAATTTATCTTTATTTTAAGGCAGATAACTTGAATATGACATGACAAAAAGCAGATGTGTAAATAAATACCACTTTATATAGTAAAAATTTTTCTACTTTGTGGCAATAATTTTTATTACTCTATCCCAGGTCTTACAAGACCATGTTTTCAGCAGGATACCTTCGCTACTATGAACTTCTCCGGCTTCCGACAATGGCAAGGTTGAAATGCGTAGCGTTTACACCCTCCCATCCAGCCTTCTTCCCAGAGGCGCACCTGGCGGGCAGGGGTGGGTGTCTGTTTTGAATGGCGCATAATTTTTGCTGGTGCTGCTGCAACGCCCCCATAACTTTGAATAACTCGCGGCACAGGCAGAGAGGATGAAGGCTCAAGCGGGCTAAAGTCCTATGAAACTGTTCGGAGAAAATTTCGGGCTTATGCTGCCNNGACTTAAAGATATGCGCAATTCAAAACAGACCCCCACCCCTGCCCGCTCGCACCCTGACTTTGAGAAGTTACATCGTTTGTTTTGTCACTTGTTATGGCACTATTCGTCAGGCTCTTCATGACCCAGATAAATCATCCTCTCTCTTACAGCCGCCTGCCGGCTTTTTTCCCATCCGTCCCACTGCTCCTTTAAGACATTCAACTCCCGCTCCATCTCCCTGATCTTTTCCTGGTCATTGGTATGACAGGCCCTTAAGATTTTTTTGATCTCCCTGACACGATCTTTTATAGACCTCATAGCGTTGAGGCACTTCCGTTCCCTTGGTGTCGGCAGTTCTATCTGGCCGGGGCAGGAGGCTTTTGGCAGGGTGTCGTTAAGGACCATTTTTTCTGTCATTGGCGCACCATAAGAGGTTAACAAGTAAGGATGTCTTGACAACCTGGAAAGGTCAGGATATTTTTCCCCACGCATGGGGAGTAACAACACCTAAAACCTAAAACTTAAAACCTATATAATCCATGAAAATATTTGACGGCCTGTACTCATTCCTGTGGCTTGACCCAAACGCAAACAATTGTAACACATTTCTCATAGATCAAGGCAAGAGAATCCTTATTGACCCAGGCCATTTTCAACTATTCGGACATGTCCAGGACGGGCTTTCCAGGTTGTCTCTCTTTTTGGAGGATATTGACCTTGTAATCATCACGCACGGCCATCCGGATCACATGGAGGCGGCCGGACGATTTTCAGGAGTATCCTCATCCATAGCGGTTTCTGCTGTTGAAATGGATTTTATCAGGACCCTGCCGCCCCCTCTTGCCGCCGCCCTCGGGGTTAGAGACTTTGAACCTGAGATACTACTTCAGGAAGGAAATCTCAAGGTTGGAGACATAGAATTACAGGTCCTCCACACACCGGGCCATTCCCCTGGTTCAGTCTGCCTTTACTGGCCCGAAACAAAGGCGCTTTTTGCCGGGGATGTTGTATTCAATCAGGGTGTGGGCAGGACCGATCTGCCCGGGGGAGCAGGACAAAGGCTCAAGGACAGCATAAACGTGATTTCCCGACTTGATGTAGAATATCTCCTGACAGGCCACGGCGATATCGTCTCCGGACGCGAAAATGTACGGGCAAATTTCGAGGAGATAAAGAGGGTCTGGTTTGCATATATTTGAAACCTGAAAACCGCGATTAGCTATTAGCCATAAGTTATCATCTGCATGACTACAATGAAAAAATCCTTTTCACATAAGACTCAGGCAATAGATTTTGATCTGCGGCAATTGGAGGTCTTCAGTAAGGTCGTAGAACTGGGAAGCTTCTCAAAGGCCGCTGATGTCGTTTTTCTGGCCCAGGCCTCTGTCAGTGAACGGGTCGCGACTCTTGAGGATATGGTGGGAACAAAACTCCTTGATCGTCTGGGCAGGCAGGTCGTACCGACAAAGGCAGGGGAGCTCCTTTACAAACATGCCATCCTGCTCCTGGACATGAAAAGGACTGCCTCACTTGAAATGCAGGGTTTTCTGGGCCTAAAAACCGGTGCAATTTATATGGGAGGAAGTACGATCCCAGGCGAATACATCCTGCCTCAGATTATCAAGCGATTTCGAGAAAGACACCCCCTGATGTCGGTGTCTCTGACTATAGGCGATTCAAGACAAATCGAGAGGCACGTACTCGAGGGTAATCTTGAGCTGGGTGTAATAGGTTCAAAAAATGTACACAGGAGCCTAATCCGTAATGAACTCTGGGAGGACGAACTGGTGCTGGTTGTGCCTGCTCAGCATCGATGGGCAAAAAGGCGTGATGTTTCTCTGGAAGAGCTTATTGAAGAGCCGTTTATATTAAGGGAGGCCGGCTCCGGGACTCTTAATATAATGGATGATTATCTGCGCGACTCCGGGTTTAAGGGAATAAAATCCCTTGAGATCGCCGCCCGTTTCAGCACATCTACGGCAGTCAAAGAGGGGATAAAAACAGGCCTAGGGATCTCAATCCTGTCATTGAGGGCGCTTAAGACAGAGCTTGAAACAGGGATATTAAAGGCCCTGAAAATAAAAGGACTTGCCATGTCCCGCAGGTTTTATCTCATAAGGGACAGGAGGCGGACAGCATCTCCTCTGTGTCATGCGATGACTGATTTTCTCCTTACGACTCAAGAATGATAATGGACAATATCAACCCTTACAAACCTTGAACGTCTGAGCGCATTTCTCCCTTCTCACCATTATGATCTCGGCCAAAATGCTTACGGCTATTTCTTCAGGGGTCTCCGCATTGATGTCCAGTCCAATTGGGGCGTGTACTGTTTCTAATAATTCCCTGGAGACGCCCCTGGATTCCAGGTGAGAAAACACTATCGCGTTTTTCTTTCTGCTGCCAATCATGCCTATATATTTTGCATTGGTCCTGATGGCCCATTCAAGGACTCTTTCATCCAGGATGTGGCCCCTTGTCACTATTACGATATATGAGGACTTGTTGATTTTCAGTTCGGGGATCACCATCTCAATGTCC
>DIKH01000057.1:0-4873 GCA_002424495.1 Desulfobacteraceae bacterium UBA5623 | reverse complement strand
CCTGTCATCAATGACCACCACCCGAAAGCCAAGCATCTTGCCGATCTTTGAAATGGAAAAAGATATGTGTCCTCCCCCGAATACATATAAAACAGGGTCTGATATGATGGGTTCTATAAAGACCTCCATGTTTCCGCCACAGATCATTCCACCTTTTGCCGCATCCTTTCCTGTCAGATCATAGCGCAGCATCCTGGCCTTGCCGTCTGACATCACCTTCATCGCCTCCTGCATTACCTGGGCCTCTGCGCTTCCTCCGCCTACAGAGCCAATGATTTTCCCGTCACTTTTTATCAGCATTTTTGAACCTTCACCCCTTGGCGCAGAGCCCTTGACGGATGTGACAGTCGCAACTGCGGCGCTTTCCCCTTCAGACCTTATTTTAACAATTTCATCATATATGCTGTTCATCCAACATCTCCATAAGTTACACCCTTGACCACCTCAAGAACATACGGGTGGAATTTCACCTGCCCCAGGACTACGCGGTCTATCTGCGGGTGGTGCGCTGCAAGTATCCTGGAAGCCAGATCTCTTGCGTCATTTAGACCGCCGGCCAGATCCACCTTATTTATCAGAGGGACAATCCTGGCCTGTGGCGGTGCTCCGAAGGCAATGCCCGATCTGTGGGTCACCAGAACCGCAATGGTCTCCAAAGACACAGTTTCACCTGGAGCTGTCCCTGTGAGCCTCGCAGCAATTTCAGATCGGAACACATGCTGATCATCCATTACGCAGCCAAGCGCGTCAATGCCGACGACCGCGATTACCAGAGAGGAATTTTCCGGGATTACAGGCTCAAAAGCAGTGCCAGGGGCCTTGAGCGGCCTTTTGGCCGCGCCGTCAGCCTCCACTATTACGGAGGTCACGGTGGACAGCTTGCTCAGAGTCAGCACCATCTCAGGATCAATGCCTTTAAGTTTCCCTGTTGAGGAAATAAACTCTGACGCGATGGTAATGTGACCATATCTATATCCTCTCTTGAGGACAAAATCCATTATTTCGTCCCTGTCAGAAGAAATAAGGACATACCGGGTGTCTGATTCGGATGGAGGATATATCTTGGTAGTTGTTGTCGTAATTACAAGCCCCCCGGCATCTTTCATCATTTCACGGGCGAGGGCAAACATCAGCGTGGTTTTGCCCCCTGCCCCTACAATACTGATCACTTCACCAGGTCTTATATCAAAGGCTTTTATCAAATTCAGCGTGTTATTTTGAGGCACCAAATACCTGTTCAGTGTCTGAAACGAAAAGGTCATTCAGACACAATTTTAAATTCTTAATTATAAATTTTGAATTAAATAAGGGTCAACGGTTTGTTAATCCAGGGTGTTACCACTGGACCCCTCGGCCCCTTGAATCCTTGAACCCTCAAGCCATCGGCTTTGGCCGATGGCAGTTTACTTCCGGACAATCACCCACAGACCACCTTCTTCCACGATCCTGCAATTGTCAGTCAACCTCGCGCGACTAATGATTTGTTCCAGTCCCTGGATTCTGACCCTCTTCCTGCCCAACCTGTCGTTCAAGACGCGGGACTCCTCGGCAATTTCGTCAATAATATCCTTGGGGGTGTCTTTTCCAAAGCCTCCGCCCGCGAAGGCGATCCCACCTTTCCTGATCACGCGGAATATTTCCCTGAGGATATTTCCATCTTCATCAAGGAAGAAAAACGCACCCCTTACAATCACCAGGTCAAACTCTGCGTCATTGAAGACCAGGGGATTGAGACCTGTTTTCCTCGTCCTTATGTTTGCAGTTAATCCGGCAGACCTTATTTCCTCATTGAAATAATTAAGCACCTCACTGGAGTTGTCAGCGATGGTGATGTTTAGTCCCGGATATCTGCCTGCCAATTCCAGTGATATCCCTCCTGAAAACGGCCCCAGCTCCAGGACATCTCCGCAATCTCTCCGATAAATCCCGGCTGTCTGCATGGCCAGATAAGGATAGATCTTACGCCATAAACGGTTTACCTGTATCAGATCCTCAAGGACCATAATCTCCTCAATTAGTATTATAGTATTATTTTAGCTGTTTTTAAAAATGACGGCTAGGGCCGTGGGGGCCTCTGCCTCATTAATTATTAAGTGCCTGTACATGAATGCGGAGGATTAAATGGACCACCTGATCATTGAAGAGGCCCAGGTCAGACCTGCACCAAAGGCAATGAGAAGCACATAGTCTCCTTTTTTTAAGAGACCTTGACGGTTAGCCTCATCAAGGGCGATTGGGATGGAGGCCGATGAAGTGTTCCCGTATTTTTCGACATTGGTGAACACCTTCTCCATTGATATATCAAGGTTTTTGGCCACAGCCTGAATGATCCTGATATTTGCCTGATGGGGAACCAACAGGGTGACATCTTCACAGGAAAGCGAGTTGCTCTTTAAGGCCTTCTCTGCAATTTCGGTCAGGTATTCCACCGCCTTCTTGAACAGCCTATTGCCTTCCATCTTGAGATAAAAGGGCTTGGTATCCAGGCCGTTTAGGATCTCAGGCACATCACAGTCGCCATATGAGGAATACAGCAGTTCCCACAAACTGCCATCCGACTGCACGTGAGAGGACAAGATGCCGCCGTTTTTTGTATCAGCACTGACGACCACCGCGCCCGCGCCGTCCGCCAACAGCACACAGGTGCCCCGGTCAGTCCAGTTCGTAATGGAGGACAGCCGTTCGGCCCCGACAATAAGCGCATTTTTGCATGATCCTGCCTTTATTGCATCATTGGCCAATGAAAGGCCGTAAAGAAACCCTGAGCATCCGGCGGAGATATCAAATGCATATGCATTTCCGGCAGTTAGTTGGTTTTGAATAAGGCAGGCAGCTGCAGGAAACTGAAGATCAGGGGTGACAGTGCCGACTACTATCATGTCCAGGTCCTTTGATGAAATCCCGGCCATTTCCATTGCTCTTATAGCAGCCTGGGCGCCCAAATCCGCGGTGCCTTCTTTTCCAGCTGCTGAACAGATGCGGCGTTCCATGATGCCGGTGCGGCGTGTGATCCATTTGTCTGAAGTGTCAACAAAAGTCTCGATATCGAAATTTGTCAGCACCCGCCTGGGTACTGATGAACCTGTCCCGACAATGTGTGCTTTTGGCATTATCTTGTCACCTCTAACCTAGAGTCAGCTGCGGGCGCAACGACTATATGGAAAAGCAGTGGGAGTGTCAATAGTATTGTCTCTCTGGGAATAGGAGAAAAACCCTTTTGGCGAAGACTTCAGCTTGAACTTTCGACAAGGGTTCCAGGGTCCAAGAGTTTGGGAATACATGGCCTTGCCACTGGACCCCTCGGCCCCTTGAATCCTTGAACCCTCAAGTCATCAGCTTTAGCCGATGGTAGTTGACTTTTGCGCACGACCTAAGACCTTGCTGTTGCTGGTCATTACATAGATCAAAAAGGACAGTATCAGTATGGCCCCGAGCATCTGGGGGTTTTTTGCCTTAATTAGGTAGGCGATGATAAAGACGATGACGAAACCGAATATAACCATTACCGCCCTGGGAATGCGACGCAGTATGACCCTGCCGAAATGAACGAATCTTATATGGCTTACCAACAGCAAAGATGTCAGCATAATCACAGCCCATGTGATCCATGGATTTTTCCAGAACAGACAGGCCCCCAGCGCAACCATTGCCCCGGCAGGGCTGGGAAGCCCATTGAATGAACCAGGGGGGAGGCTCTTGTCGTGTTTGTCGCGCATGAGATATCGCCATAGACGAAAACCCACAGCAAGGCAGTACCCTGCCCCCAGGACAATGGCAGGCATTTTCATGCCTCCATGCACCATGACCATCAGACCAGGACAAATGCCGAAGCTGACCATATCCGCTATATCGTCAAGCCATGGACCGAACTTTGTCCCGCCATGTTTTTCCGCCATTCTGCCGTCAAACAAATCGAAGATCTGGCCGGTAAGTATTGCAATGGAGGCAAAGACATATCTGTCCTTGATAATCAGGTATATCCCTGTTATGCCGCACAACAGGTTGAGGATAGACAATATATCGGCATAGAAATGGTTTCCTATAAGTTTAAATGCGCTTGAGGCAATAGACAAAATAATGCACAAATACAGGATCTGTTCGGTAAAATCCGGTATTTTCAGGGCGCCGTTCAAGAGAGCGCAATATATTATCAGGGCATAACACAATACTGCCTTAATCTTGCCAAAATTGTTAGCCTGTACAGAAAACCTTGTGAAACGTTTGATAATATACCTGACCAGAAACTGGCCGCATACCTCTATGAAAAACAGGAACCAGATCAGGGTAATATCCAGCAGTCCCTCATAGGCCAGAAAGAACATCGGAGGCAGATAAGTCCCTTTATCACAGAGGGGGTCTATCTCTTCGCCCAGAGGGGTCACCAGATCACATTGTCTGGCTATGAGCCCGTCAACTCCATCCAGGGTGGCTGAAACTGCGAACAACAAGACCCCCCAGAAGTGTTGGCCTGCCAAAAAATAAAGCAATGTTCCTGCAAGGCCTATGAAAACCCTGAAGACACAAACAACGTTTGGCCGTAAAAACCAATGTCTGCCGATAAAATTTGTCCCTCTTTTGGTCTTGAGTGCAACAACAAAGCCCAGGTAGACCAAAAGCGAGACCAACAAAGATATTATTAGGATTATAGCTATTTCCAATAACAGCCTCTAAGATAGGTTCCGGGATACTGTTGCCATGAATTACAGGAAGCTATATGAGCTTTTGCAAAAAAACTCAAGTGATATTGGGTAAAGAGGGCTGTGAAAAAATAATTCAGATGTCAGGATCCAGAAGCCGGAATTGAATAGGAATATTCATTAGTTATTATTAATCCTGGCTCCCGGCTACTATGTGAACGCCTTTACCATCAATG
>DIKH01000055.1:15868-23981 GCA_002424495.1 Desulfobacteraceae bacterium UBA5623 | reverse complement strand
CAGTTTATTACGACCATTAACAAAACCCTAATAGTGTCCCCATCCCCCCACATAACAACCATTCCCAGACAAGGCTTTAGCCATGATAGATGAAGAAAAAAGGCCGCGTGATAAAATAATTCGTCTTGTCGAATACCTTACAGCCCTTGCCAGGATAAATTCTAAAATCGTCAGAACTCTGGACGACTACAGGAAAATTCTCTGGATTCATAACATCCCTCATGAATCAAAATATTGTTTTACGCAAGTCTGGGGTCAAGAAGACGAGCATGATGGAGATGTATGGATTGAGGTGAAAAAATTTCAAGAACCGGAACTACCCAAAATTCCTTCAAAATGTTTGGATTGGGCAAAAAAGGAAGCACTGAGAAATACCAAAGACCTGCCTGGATTGCGTGATTCAATTGTTGTTCGGCGTATTGAAGAAAACCCCGAGACAGGAGAAGAAATTACAATTTCTGATACACTCTACCTTGAAAATTATCCCGACATACAGCAGTTATGGGATGATTATCTTGAAAAACACTGGATGCCGTGGACGGAACTGTATAACCGATATGTTTCCGTACAGAAGGTGTATGCTGATCTTTTTCATATTTACCAGGAGCAGCAAAAACTTGGTGAACAATATGAACTGGTATTCTGTAAAGGTCTTTTGAACTGGAAAACGCCGAACGGTCATGATGCCAAGAGACATATTATTGTCGTCAAGGCATCGCTTGAATTTGAACCTCATCTTGGGAAATTCACTGTAAAGCAAGCTGTTGATGGCGACCAAGTTGACATTGAACTTGACATGCTTGATATACAGGATCAACCGCAAAATGTCCGTCAACTGGTTGAAGATGGTCGTAAAGCTATAGGTGCAAATCTCTGGGATCGGGCAAGTATAGATGCAGTTCTCAGCTCGATTGCAAATTCATTGGCTGACAGCGGCCAAGGGGAATATCACCATGATCGGATTGAACCAACACACGGTTCTGCCACGCAAAAACCTTCCGTAGAGTTTGCTCCCGCCCTAATCCTCAGAAAAAGATCCATGCGGGGCCTTGAACAGCTTCTTGCTTCAATGAAAGAGCAAATTGAAGCTGGCGAAATGATCCCGGATGAATTCCTGGATCTTTGCGAGAGTCTTTCTAGCAAAAATGGAGAACAAGCAGCCGGAGAATCTCCAGGCATTGGCGAAATTGGTGAAGAAATTTTTTTCCCCCTACCAGCGAATGATGAACAACGCCGAATAATACGAACCCTGGATAGACAGAAAGGTGTGATTGTTCAAGGTCCTCCTGGTACTGGAAAATCCCATACTATAGCTAATCTCATCTGCCATTTACTGGCTACCGGCAAACGTGTACTCGTCACAGCAAAAACACCTCGCGCCTTGCAGGTTCTTCACGACAAACTTCCTCCTGAAATAAAACCTCTTTGCATTAATCTCCTTGGTCATGGCACAGAAGAAAGAGAATCTCTTGAGAAAAGTGTTGCTGGCATTCTAACACGGCTCGACAGGCGGGAAGAGACAAACAATGTCAGTCGCATTCAGACACTGGATAGTCGGATACAGGTCAATCGAAAGAATAAGGCAGAAACAGACTTTAAAATCATGGCTCTTCGTGAGGCTGAAACTTTTACCCATAATATCGCTAATGGTCAATATTTAGGTACCGCAGCCCAAATAGCCAGAAAACTGCAGAACGATGCAGAACAGTTCTCGTGGTTCACAGACACTATCAGCCCTGATGGCACCATGCCATTGTCTCAGGACGAGATAAAATGTTTGTGCCGTGATCTTGTCGAAATTGATCAGGAGACAGAAAAGAACTTGAGTCTCTCCATGCCTAATATAAATAATGCCCTTCCTGAAGGAAAAAGAGTAAGAGTTGCATTTCAAAAAGAAGCTGAGGCACAAAAGATAGCAGAGGAAGGAAAAGAGAGGTCGAATAGCCAGGAAGGCAAATCTCTCCTCCATGCCGGTAAGGAAAAGATTGAACAGTTGCTCCAATGCCTATCTGATTTCACGGCAACAAGTGAAACGATACACCAAAGGCCTATGCCTTGGATTGACAAGGCTGTTTATGATGTTTTGACAGATCGCGATACTCCCTGGAAAGAATTATTAGAGCTTTCAGTCCAACACTCTAAGGACCTGCATGGCCTTGCCTCACAATCTGATACCATAGGCGTCTTTATTCCACAGGATATGGACAGAAAGAAAATCCTCCATGATGCGAAAGCACTTAAAGAACATTTCAAGTCGGGGGGAGGCGCAGGTATATGGATTTTCAAGCCAAAGACAGTGCGGAAACACGGCGAATTTATCGGGAAAGTCAAAGTAAACGGTTTGGATTGCAATACAACGGATTCTATTCAGAAGCTCATTAATTTCCTGACAGTTGAACAGCAACTGAACTACATCTGGTCGCTTTGGTCAGGAAAGGTTGAGCGCCAAGATGGCCCTTTCCCCTTACAACTTGCAGAGATAGAGGAATTACATGAAGCCTTGGAAGATATTATCAATCTGTATAGCAAACGCGAAAGTGTTAAAGAGAAACTTTTGCAAATTAATGGGTTAAGGGCGCCACGATGGGAGGACATTTCTTCCTTAAACTCTTTGGTGGAAGACTGCCGAGCTGTCCTTGATCAGATCGATTATATTATGATCAACAAAAGACTGATGCAAGTTCAGAATGGTTTGTCAGATCTTGCCACCCGGAGCAATGCCCATCCAATAAATGGCCTTATTTTAAGGGCATTTCGAGAAAGAGATGCTGATACATATTGCAAGTTACTTGAAGACTTAGTTGAACTTAGCAAGAAAGCGGAAGATGTGAGCAAGAAAAGACTTGTCATTGGCAAGCTTGCTGAAACTGCACCAAACTTGGCTGGCAACCTGGCCCGCTGTAGCGAAACACAACTTTGGGCAGAACGGCTTAATCAACTCGATAAGGCATGGGCATGGGCTCAAGGCACAAGCTGGCTTGACGATTTTTTGCAAGCTGACCTTGACAGTCTTGAAAGACACATAAAAAGGCTCGACGAAGAGATCCGAAATGATCTTGCCGAACTTGCAGCAGTAAAGGCCTGGCAATTTTGTTTCACCAGAATGCAGGAAGACCATAGAAGGCATTTAATGTCTTGGCAGCAGTCGATGAAAAAGTTGGGAAAAGGTACCGGAAAACATGCGTATACTCACAGAAAGAATGCCCAGCGGCATTTGAATGAATGCAAGGAGGCCGTTCCGGCCTGGATTATGCCTCTACACCGTGTTTATGAAACTGTTGACGCCGGTGCCGGTATTTTTGATGTGATCATTGTTGATGAAGCTTCACAATGTGGTCCTGAAGGGCTTCCTTTATTGTATCTCGGGAAGCGTATCCTTGTTGTGGGTGATGACAAACAGATCAGCCCAGAAGCAGTTGGCACTAATCGCGAACAAGTTCAGCAGTTAATGCAAAATTACCTGTTCGACTTTAGCCATGCTGATTCTTTTGACGTGGAGAATAGCCTTTTTGATCATGGCCGCATTCGTTTCAGCAATAGAATTAGCCTTCGAGAACATTTCCGGTGTATGCCTGAAATCATTAGATTCAGCAATGATCTTTGTTATCGCACAGACCCTCTCATTCCACTTCGCCAATACCCCCCAAACAGGCTAGAACCTCTTAAGGCTGTACCCGTTTTCAACGGCTACAGAGAGGGAATGGGTCAGAGAGTCATTAACCGCCCTGAGGCAGACGCCTTGGTTGAGGAAATTGATAAATGTTGTAAGGATGAACACTACCAAGGGATGACAATGGGTGTCATCGTTCTGCAGGGCGAAGCCCAGGCCTATCATATTGAAGGCCTGTTGCTCCAAAAACTTGGCGCAGAAGAAATGGAAAGTCGCAAACTTATATGCGGCAATCCGTATAGTTTTCAGGGTGATGAACGCGATATCATTTTCTTAAGTATGGTTGCGGCCCCAAATGAAAGAATTGGTGCAATGACCAAAGCTCCTGACCAAAGAAGATTCAACGTTGCCGCAAGCCGCGCACGGGATCAGATGTGGCTTTTCTATTCCGCAACAAGTAACAACTTAAGTGAACAATGTTTTCGACGGCGACTCCTTGAACATTTTCTGAATCCCATGAGCCATATTTCCAAAGCGTTGGGAGAAAACGCAGAAGACTTAAGCGAAAGGGCATATCGTGCTAACAGGGCAATTGAAAAACCTCCTATACCTTTCGATAGCTGGTTTGAAGTTGATGTTGCTCTTCAAATAGCAGGTAATGGATACAGAGTTGTTCCACAATATGAATTTGCCGACAAGAGGATAGATTTGGTAGTTCAGGGAAACAAATCCCAGCTTGCCGTCGAATGCGATGGTGACTTCTGGCATGGTGTGGACGAATACACCGCCGATATTGAAAGGCAAAGAAAGCTTGAAAGGTGTGGCTGGCATTTTTTCAGGATACGAGAAAGCCGCTATTATGCAGCCCCAGATATCGCACTTGGCCCTCTCTGGACACTTCTTGAGCGAATGGGAATCAGGACTCTTCATGATGAGGTTGAGCCCGAATCCGAAGACGATGAAAATGGTTTTGATGATGATTCCGATGAAACGTTTGACAATCAAGAATCACAGATTCTGGAAATTGATGGTGAATGGGATGATGACTCCAGCCCTCTCAGCAAGGAAAAGATAGTTGGAGCCACATCCCAGGTTTAGATATACCAGAAGACATTCATCAGGCTCTCAGGGCCAAAGCAGATGTTATATGTAAGGCTGTCATTCAAGTATTGGAGCAAAGACCTAAGTTTTCCAGCGTTAGGGAAAAAGTACCAACCTATATCTTGAAATTATGGAATATCCGGTCG
This sequence comes from Desulfobacteraceae bacterium UBA5623, assembly GCA_002424495.1. GTDB lineage: Bacteria > Desulfobacterota > DSM-4660 > Desulfatiglandales > Desulfatiglandaceae > UBA5623. The sequence goes on along the minus strand of DIKH01000055.1, from coordinate 19,124 downwards.
AGGGGAAAACCGCGTGAGCAATTTGCGAAGCGTGTTGATGAACAAATCGCCATCATGGACAGAAAAGGCTATATTATAGTTTACAGGAGTAAGAATGTAAGGGTAAAGCTTGGCTGGGTAAGATACCATGAACAATAACACAAAATGCCACAAATCCATTAAAGCGGAGATGTTTGCCCCACACCACGCGTTCGTTAGATTGTTCATTCTGTGCTTTGCTAGAAAGTTAACAATACCTGTAAGAACCTAAAAAATCTCCCTTTTGAATGATCCTGGTATTAAGTGTCATTATTTCAAAATAAGAAAAAGTAATGAATACCATCAGCATCTCTGTTCCCATGCCGATGGTGCAGATAAGGAGGAGATCTGATCATGAAAACCGAAGAGTACAAAAAAATAATATCATTTGCCGTTGAAAAAGAAATTGAAGCATATGACTTTTACCGGAGTGTCTACAACAAGACGGCTGATTCTAATCTAAAGGCCATTTTCAAGGAGCTGGCTGATGAGGAGAAAAAGCACAGGAATCTCCTGGAAGGCCTTCTGTCTCGTCCAAGGCCTTTTCATTTTGATGAGACCAAAGACTATAAGGTTTCTGAAACGGTTGATAAGCCAAAGCTTACCCTGAGCATGAAGCCCGCCGATGCCATAGCGCTGGCAATGAAGAATGAAGAGGAAGCCATGCATATGTACTCTGAGTTAGCCGACGTCAGTAGCGACCCTGAGCAGAAGAAAATGTTCACGTCACTTTCCACGATGGAGCTAAGCCACAAAATGAAGCTTGAAAACATATACACCAATATGGCCTTTCCCGAAGCATGGTAGGTGGGGCAGGGAAGCAGGGGAACCCGATGAATGGGTGAAGGAGGAGATAACCATGGCGGGCTTTGGAATCGAAACCGCCCTGCAATCTGATTTCAATAAAGAGCTTTATTGGTTTATCGCAAAAGGCGCTGCAGTGGCCCGTCAGGGCATGGTGCTTTCCTGATCCTGTATTTTGCTTTCAGGATCAGGAAAAACACAATTACCTGTTTATAATTCAAAATTCACAATTAAGAATTAATAATTGTGTCTGAATGGCCTTTCATTCAGACACTAAGCCGGATATCTTGCCGCCCTGTATCGCCTGGGCCTGCGATAGGCCTGGATATGTTTTTGGGAAACCGGACTGCCATAATCGAAATCCGTCAGGGTGCGGTGTTCGACTTTTGAACCCATGAGCCGATCAATGGCCTTGACCATCTGCTTGTCATCGCTGGTAATCAAGGTAAATGCATCGCCGCTTTTAGTGGCCCGGCCGGTTCTGCCGATACGATGGATATAAGCCTCGGGGGTGTCAGGGATATCGTAATTGATAACGTGTGAGATCTGACGGACGTCAATTCCTCGCGCCGCGATATCGGTGGCTACCAGAACCTGAAATGTCCCATTTCGGAAGCCGTTAAGAGCGGCCTGACGACGCCCCTGAGAAAGATTTCCCTGCAGCGAGGCGGAACTGTAACCGGCCCTGGTCAGTTGTTCTCCCAGGCGCCTGGCCCGGTCTTTGGTGCGCGTGAATACCAGCACGGATTGGGAGTTGATATGACCCAGGAGCTTAATCAGAAACGCTGTTTTCAAATGCTGAGACACCGGATAATGGGCATGGCTGACGGTTTCCGCCGGTGCGGTTTGCCCCACCTTTATTGTAGTCGGGTCGCTGAGAATGTCCTTGGCCAGGCTGTGAACCTCATTGGGCATGGTGGCCGAGAATAAGAGCGTCTGCCGCTTGACCGGCAGGTGTTTCAGTATCCGTCGAATGTCCGGTAAAAATCCCATGTCAAACATGTGATCTGCTTCGTCCATGACCAGCACTTCTACATGGCTGAGGGAGATCGTCCCACGTTCAATGTGGTCTAAGAGACGACCGGGACAGGCAACAACAATCTCTGCGCCCTTTTTCAGCTTTTGTATTTGGGTGTTGATATTCATGCCGCCGTAGACAGTGACGCTTTTTAGGGAGGTCTTTTGCCCCAGGCTGTTGATGGCATCGTGAATCTGCTCGGCTAATTCGCGTGTGGGCGCAATGATCAGGGCGCGCACGTGACCGCGTTTGCCTTGCATTAACCGGTGTAAAATCGGCAGTGCGAAGACTGCCGTCTTACCTGTACCGGTCTGGGCCAGGCACATAATGTCTTTTCCGTGCATGACCGACGGGATAGCCTCGGTTTGAATAGGGGTTGGTGTGACAAAACCAGCAGCCGCTACACCTGCCTGGATGCTGGGATTTAGATTAAACTCTTTAAATTCCATATATTCCTTCTTTATGTTACGCCGGTCTTAAATGCACCATTTAATATACACTCTGCCATACTGACACAGTCTTGCTATTACAAAATATTCCAAAAGGGGCTGTGCGCTGAAACTGGGGGACCTGTATTCTCTCCAGGCAGCATATGTTGCGGAGGAGGGGGTGGGCGTGAGCAACGCTTACAGGAACAAGGTGATTGAATCCACGTGGTAAGACCGGCTTGTATTAAAAATAAAAAAGCCCCGGACTTATTCCGGGGCTTACGATACCTACTTATTCATCTTTTCATCCAGGAACAGCGATTATTTTAAGGAAGACTATCAGAGTGAGTTAGACATTGTCAAGTAAAATTATTAACAGCGATATCAGGATTCAGCCCTGCCTTTGCACGACTTCTATTACCTCTACCATTCTAGTCCAAGTTTTTCCTTTATATATTCAGGAAGCTCCACCTTTCCTGTTTTCTGGACAATACAGGTCGCGGATATAATCCCGATGGCAGCCAATAAATTATCAGATTTTCGGATCACCTCCTGTTCAAAGGCAAAGCGGCCTGGATTGGGAGCGATGACCTTACAAGTCACCACATATTCGTCACCGGAAACAAGAGAATTTTTAAACTTTATATTGGCTTCGGCAACAACAAGATTGTATCCCTGCCTTTTCAATTCATCAAAATCTATTCCAAGCGCCTTTACGAACTTATGCCGGCAATGAGCCATATAAATATAATAATTGGCATTATTGACAATGCCTGCGGAATCTGTTTCATTGTCTCTTACTTCGTCATTATGCCTAAAAAGATCTTTTGGATCCATTATTACCCTCAAAAAACCTTTCCTACCAGTGGGGCTGATTTCCTATTCGGCGTCCCATGACCTCCAAGGTGTCAGTGACTACAAGAAATGTCTCAGGGTCCAGTTTGCGGATCATCTGCTTTAGTTTGGCCAGTTCACGAAAGGTGACGAC
>DIKH01000055.1:0-15837 GCA_002424495.1 Desulfobacteraceae bacterium UBA5623 | reverse complement strand
TGTAACCCCGCGCTGCAACTCAGTTGTAATTCCCCTGGAGATATCTTTCCAGCGGGAAGAAACAATAAAAACAGCCTTTCGCTGGCTGAGTCCGGTAACCACCAGGTTAAGTATATGGGAAGTCACATAGATATATACAAGAGTGTAAAGGGCCTTTTCTACCGATAAAAGCACGGCAGCCCCCAGCAAAACAATGCCGTTAAACGCAAGGGATGTAGCACCCAGGCTTACAGAGAATCGCTGCAGCAAAATAACAGCCAGGATATCCACACCTCCCGCAGATCCCAGGGACCTTAGGATGATCCCAGATCCTGCTCCCATGAGTATGCCGGCCAAAAGGGCCCCAAGAATTTTGTCTTCGACCTTGAATGAAATATCTACCCAGCCTATTGCACAGGTATAAATGACCATCCCTGCCAGGCTGTAAAGAAAAAAACGCCGGCCGACGAATTTCCAGCCCAGGGCGAACAGGGGCACATTCAACAAAAAGTAGAGCCATGCCACAGAGATAGAAGGAACCAGATAATTAATGCCTAACGCAACCCCGGTAAAACCCGCGGAAAGAAATTTTTGAGGAATCAGGACCCCGTTAACAGCCAGGGCGCTAAGGCAACTCCCAATAGCGATCAGGAAAAGATTCCACAATATCGTTGCCGGCTGCATATCCTCGTTTTTCCATAGGCTGGCCGTCATCTTATATCATCCTCCGGGAGTTATTTGCCGCGGGTAATTTCTTCCGCTATCATTTCAGCCTGTTTTAAAATCGTCTCTGTTGCCAATTTCTGCATGTCCGGCGGGTAGCCATACTGCCGCAAGGTCCTTTTTACAATCACTTTCAATTTGGCCTTTACGCTTTCCTTGATTGTCCAGTCTATCGAGGCGTTTTCCCTGACTCGCTCAAAAAGCACGATGGCAAGTTCCCTTAATTTGTCTTTTCCCATCACCTCTCGGGCGCTTTCGTTATCGGCGATGGCTGTATAGAAGGCATACTCGAAATCAGAAATCCCCATCTCCTGAGGCTCTTTATCCATCTCTTGAATGTCTTTTCCCAAGGCGATCAGCTCTTCAATGACCTCCGCAGCGGTGATGATCTTGTTGTGATATCTCTTGATCGAATCTTCCAGCATTTCCATTAAGGATTTGCCTTGTATCAAGTTCTTTTTGATCCTCGCCCTTATCTCGTCATTCAACAGTTTCTTCAAGACTTCAAGGGCAATGTTCTTATGCTCCATGTTTTTGACTTCCAGAAGAAATTCTTCTGAAAGGATTGAAATATCCGGCTCTTTGATCCCGGCCGCATCAAAGACATCAATGACCTGCTCGCTCACCAATGCCTTGTCAATAACCTGCCTGATCGCGGTCTCAATATCCTCATCCGCTCTGCCTGTACCGGCGCCGAATTTGGCCAAGCGCGCCTTGACCGCCTGAAAAAACGCAACCTCATCTTTTACATCCATTGCCTGTTCGTGGGGAATGGCGATGGCGAATGTCTGGGATAAGGAAGTCACCTCGTTTATGTACCTTTTTCTCCCGTTTTCCAGGCCAAGAATATGTTCTTCCGCCGCAAGAATCAGAGAAAGCTTCGTTCCCGTACCCGCCTCGAAATAATTCTCATAGGCAAATCCATGGAACATCTGAGAAACAACTTCCAGTTTCTCCAGCATCATCTGCACCGCTTTTTCCTGGGTGACGGCCGGATCACCCTTGCCGCCGCTGTCCGAGTAAAACGACAACGCTTTTTTAAGGTCTGAGGCAATTCCGAGATAATCCACCACCAAACCACCGGGCTTATCCTTATAGACGCGGTTTACCCTGGCGATGGCCTGCATCAGATTATGTCCCTTCATGGGTTTGTCTATGTAAAGCGTGTGCATGGAAGGCGCATCAAAGCCGGTGAGCCACATATCGCGGACAATAACCAGCCTGAGTGTATCTTCCGGGTCCTTCATCCTGTCGGCGAGAGACCTCCTCATTTCTTTTGTCGTATGATGTTTGGCTATTTCAGGGCCATCGGAAGATGCGGATGTCATCACCACCTTGATGACGCCTTTTTTCAGGTCATTACCGTACCACTCCGGCCTAATTTTTACGATCTCCTTATATAAGTCGGCGGCAATACGGCGAGACATGGCGACGATCATTGCCTTACCCTCAGGGAATATCTCCTGCCTCTGCTCAAAATGATCGATAATATCCCGGGCAATTTGTTTTATCCTGTTTTCACTTCCGACAAGCGCTTCCAGTTGAGTCCATTTTGCCTTCGCCTTTTGCGTTTCAGTGAGGTCTCCCTTATCAAGCTCATCATCCAGTTCGGCAACAAGTTTTTTGCCTTCTTCACTTAAGCTTATTTTGGCCAGTCTGCTTTCGTAAAAAATCCTGACCGTAGCCCCGTCCTCCACTGCCTGGGCAACATCGTAGACATCAACATAATGGCCAAAAACAGCCGGGGTGTTGACATCTGCGCTTTCAATGGGCGTGCCGGTAAAGCCGAGATAGGTTGCGTTGGGCAGGGCATCCCGCAGATATTTGGCAAACCCGTATACAACCTTTTTACCAATGACATTACCGTCTTTGTCCTTGTCGTCTATGGTCTTGGCCTTGAACCCATATTGGGTCCTGTGGGCCTCATCGGCAATGACAATGATATTTTCCCGCGCCGAAAGGGTCTCGTAAACATTGCCCTCCTCAGGCTGGAACTTCTGGATAGTGGTGAAAACCACACCGCCCGATGCAACCTTGAGGAGTTCTTTTAAATGCCCCCGGTCTTCCGCCTGCACCGGCTCCTGCCGGAGCAGTTGCTTTGAAGCTGCAAATGTATCGAACAACTGGTCATCCAGGTCATTTCTGTCGGTGATGACCACGACTGTGGGGTTATCCATGGCAAGAACAATCTTACCGGTATAAAAGACCATTGAAAGGGATTTGCCGCTTCCCTGTGTGTGCCACACAACCCCGCCCTTCCTGTCTCCCGCTGGTTGGGAACCCACCCCGGTAAGGCCGTAGCTTGCGGGTGATTCCCTCACCTCAAGCCCGCCCGATATTTTTTCTTTTGTTCCACGGTAGCCCGACGCACGCAAGGTTGATTCCACAGCCCTGTTGACCGCGTAGTATTGATGATAGGATGCGAGCTTCTTCACCGTCTGAATAGTGATGACGCCGGTTTCCTTGTCCTCTTTTTTCGATTTTTCAAAAACGATAAAATGGCGGATCAGGTCCAGCAGGGTCTTCTTCTCAAGCATGCCCTTTATCAAGGTTTCCAACTGTCCGATGAAAGGAGAGGCTTCAACCTTGCCATCCGCTGTTTTCCAGGCCATGAAGCGGGTGAACCCGGAGGAAATGGAACCGGCCTTCGCACCCAGGCCATCGGAAATAATCATTATGCCGTTATAGGTGAACAGGCCGGGGATTGTCTGTTTATAAGTCTGGATCTGCTTGAAGGCCGATTTCACTGTGGCGTTCTCGTCAACCGGATTTTTAAGTTCCATAATCACCAGAGGCAGGCCATTGACAAACAGGACAATATCCGGGCGCTTGTTGACATTGTTTTCAATCACCGTGAATTGGTTGGCCACCAGGAAATCGTTGTTGTCAGGATTTTTGAAATCAACAAGCCAGACCAGGTCGCCCCTGCTGTAACCCTTTTTCTGGAAACTTACCTTGATTCCTTCGGTCAATAACCGGTGAAAGGCTTCGTTGCTGGCAATGAGTTCCGGGGAAATTAGTCTTTGTATCTGCTTGATCGCGTCTTCGCGAATATCCGCTGGAATAGACGGGTTGATCCTACAGGCAGCTGTTTGGAGACGTTCCAGGACATCTTCAAAGGATTTTCTTTCCGGGGTCTCGCTGTCCGGGGCGATGGAAGGGGCATAGATGTACTGGTAACCGGACTTTTCAAGCAGTTCGATGGCGAATTTTTCGATGGCGGATTCGGTGATTTTATTCGCTGTCATCTTTTTTCACCAAGATGCGTTTTATCTCTTTGTCAAAATCGGAGACATAATTTTTATCCTGAATGACTCGGAATTTTTCATATTCCTTACTGGCCAGCGCCAAGGCAACTTCATGACTGATGCTTCCGGCATTGGTAAGAATTTCGTATTCGCTGAACCTCAAAAAGGCATTCAGCTTTTCAATCCAGTCTTTCATGTACATGGGCTTGTTGCGCACCGCCTGCAACTCCGCATAGTCAAGATACATGGTTACAATACGATTCAAATGATCTATTTCCGGTTTGTCCAGGTAGTTTTTTGCTACAGAAATATCACCCGGCAGTATTTTCCCTACAGGGCTTTTGCGCCACGAAGTCAACCCCATATTGGGTTTTGTGCTGTCAGCGCGTTTGGCAACGATTTCCGCGGCAGTCTGTCCGGTAATGGCGAAGTGCAATTTGTTCTGAACAGTCGCGAAGAATTGTTTTGTGTCTTCCGCTTTTGGCGAATAATCTATTGAAGTTGCGTAAATATCGGTAATTTTCTGGTAGGCCATCCGTTCGCTGGATCGTATGTCCCGAATCTCTTCCAGCAGCTCATCAAAATACCGTGCACTGAAACGGGAACCGTATTTAAAACGATCACTGTCAATAGCAAAGCCCTTGTGTATATATTTCTGAAGAATGGTAATCGCCCATTGCCGGAATTGCGTGCCCCGTGCGGAATTGACCCGGTAACCTACGGCGATGATGGCTTCCAATGAATAGCAGATTATTGTACGGGTTACTTTCCGGTTGCCTTCAGTTTGAACTACCGAGAAATCCTCGGCGGTTTCCGATTCGTCTAGCTCCTTCTCTTTGTAGATATTTTTGAGGTGCAAAGAAATGTTATCCGCGCTGCATCCGAAAAGTTCCGCCATTCGTTTTTGAGGAAGCCAGATATTTTCATTGGCATATAATACCTCGATATTGATTTTCCCGTCTGGCGTTTGGTAGACTGTGATTTGGTTGTCAGGGAGTCTTTTATTCTTCGCCATAGTTCTTTCTCGCCTGACCAATCGAATTGACGGGATTTATGAGGCTTTTGTTATACACTCTTTTGAAATCAAGGCTTTTCCCACCAAAATTTATCAGCAAACCATCTGCGATATTATAGGCTTCACAATAGTTGATGGCTTGAGCTTTATGCACATCATCCAATTTTTCGATGGCTTTCAATTCAACCATCACGGCTTGTTCCACGAAAAAATCAACCCGTCTTGTGCCGATTTGCATTTCTCTATAAAATATCGGCATCTCTTTTTCGCGTTCAAATGATAATCCCTGGAATTGCATTTCTATCCCTAATGCCCGTTGATAAATAACTTCCTGAAAACCATTGCCGAGCGTTGAATGAACTTTCATCGCGCAGCCGATTATTTTATGTGTCAATTCGTTTATTGAGGGGGTCATTATGGCATTCCTCACTGTCTGGACACGATTACAGGATTACAAGATTAACAGGATTGTGAACCCACAGCGATGTAACCGTTAGTAAAATCATATGTAATCCACAGTGTCAAAATACGATCAAAATAAAGGATTGCCATAATTTCCCAATTCCCCGTCTTTTAATCCTGTCCATCCTGTAATCCCCGTAATCGTGTTCAGACAGTTACCCGCGCTTCTCCGCTCATCAGTTTCGGTAGCAAGGTGTCGCGAAGTTTTTCAAGGGTATGAATTTGCGATTTATTCAAAAACATTTTCTTAAAATATACTGAAACAGAATTATCAAAATGGTGGATTTCCGTTTCAGATGGTAACGGAATATTATTTTCTTTAAAAGTAGTTGTGGTTATTGTGTCAAAAACGCTGCCATAAGCCGAAGACTCTAATTCCTCAACCACATAATTTATGAGCAAGTAGGTAAAGAAATAACATTCTGAATTCTTAGGTAGGATTCCATAGTTCGATTGACTGAAAGCCATTGGTCGAGCAAGCAAACAATACTTTCCAACAGTTCCTCTTGCTGATATTACAGTTGCATATTTCGGCAATAATTTGGCTGCACTATTAGCTAAGCCAGCCTCTGTAATGTTTTTTTTCGTGTTTTTCACAAAAGATTTGTGGTTCGATGCAATGTCACCACCTGATAACCAGGGAATGTCACCATCCCAATATTCAGCGATTGGCGTTTTTGGCGTTCCTCCCCCAACTAATTCTATAACTTCAAGAAGACTGCCATACTTCCAATCATCCTGCGCCTCCTCCACAAACCACTGCCTGAAAAGCGTCTCCGCCATGGCTTCAAGGGTTTTGTTCTGGCGGTGGAGCAGGTCTATTTTGTCGTCGAGACTGGAAAGGACTGACGCTATGGCTTTTTGCTCAGAGAGAGTGGGAAGAAGAAAAGAATGATTTATGACAACGTCTGTTTGTACTCTCTGCCTTCCGGAACTACCCGTCATTGACAGTATTGCTACATCCCTGAACCCCGATGAAATTGCGAAATAGTATACAAAATGTTTATCACTTATACCTTGACGCTCTCTCAAGACGATATATTCTGTAGAACCAAATCCAATTTCATTATCATCTAGAATAGTTATAAATGCCGTTTTTCCATTCTCTAAGCATGGTGTAATCCGTGCTACTATGGTATCGCCATTTCTAAATTTCATGCCCCCGTTGTATCCTTCAATCGAAAAACTCGAAGGCTTTTTGGTGAAAGGATTTAGTGCATCCATTGCAATTTTTTTTGCCAATGCACCTTTACTTAAAAATTCAGTTGGGTTGATTTCAATTACATCTCCCAGTTTACGTTCCTTCCACTTCCCCATCATTCCCCATCCAGCCTTTTTATCCCCGAATCAGCGGTTAATATCCACATCTACTTAAACCAACCTGCCTGTTTTCTAAACCCGTCGAATTCGACGGGTTTAAAATTGGGGTTATTCAACAATTCCCAAATACCAAGAAATTCAATGGTGTTGCGGTTCCTTATCCAATTTCTGATCAGATCATCAGTCCGATCGGCATTCTTATGTCTGGCAATATCGGTAATACAGATATAATCTTCCTCGTTCTGAGAATAAACCGTTATCTGTAATCCTTTAACAGTCATCTTAGCCATTCTTCACCTCAATTTTTCCAAGGTTTTCCAGGATAAGCGAGTTCAGTTTTTCTGCCTCCCTTATCTGCGCCTCAAACTCCGCTTTCAGCCTGCTGAACCGTTCCGCAAAATCAAAATCATCCTCATCATCCGGCAACCCCACATACCGGCCCGGCGTCAGCACATAGTCCAGCTCGCGCACGCGCTCGATGCTGGCGGAGTTACAGAACCCTTTTATATCCTCATAATCGCCGCGAGGATTTCGCCAGTTGTGATATCTGCCGGAGATATAAACAATATCTTCTGCCGAAAGCTCACGTGTTCTTCGGTTGATCAAGTGGCCTATATTGCGGGCGTCAATAAAGAGGATTTCATCTGTACGGTTGCGGAAGTTGCCGTTGGCCTTGTTGCGGCTTAAAAACCACAAGCTGGCGGGAATTTGAGTATTCAGAAAAAGCTTGGCGGGCAGGTTGACAATGCAATCCACCACTCTGGCCTCAATCAACGCCTTGCGGATATCCCCTTCACCTGACGTTTTAGAGGTCAAAGCGCCCTTTGCCAGAACAAAACCGGCCTGGCCGCTGGGGCTGAGATGATAAAGGAAGTGTTGTATCCAGGCGTAGTTGGCGTTTCCCGTTGGAGGTGTGCCGTATTTCCATCTGCCGTCCTTGCGGAGGAGATCACCGCTCCAGTCGCTGTCATTAAAGGGCGGGTTGGCAATCACATAGTCGGCCTTCAGATCCTTGTGGCTGTCATTTAAAAAAGAGCCTTCGTTGTTCCATTTAACCTGGGAACTGTCTATTCCCCGGATCGCCAGATTCATCTTGGCCAGCCGCCAGGTGGTGCGGTTGCTCTCCTGGCCGTAAATGGAGATATCGTTCACCTTGCCCTGATGGCCGGTCACGAACTTTTCCGACTGTACAAACATGCCCCCCGATCCGCAGCATGGGTCAAACACACGGCCTTTATATGGCTCCAGCACTTCCACCAGCAGTTCCACTACGCTTCGCGGGGTGTAAAACTGGCCGCCCTTTTTGCCTTCCGCCAGGGCGAATTCACCGAGGAAATATTCAAACACATGGCCAAGCACATCCGCGCTTCGGGCCTTGGCATCCCCCAGGGCAATGTTTCCGACAAGGTCAATCAAGCAGCCAAGGTTTGTTGGATCAAGATTTCCCCTGGCAAATACCTTGGGCAACACATCCTTTAGCGTCGGGTTGTCCTTTTCAATGGCATCCATGGCCTGGTCAACCTCCTTGCCGATTTCAGGCAACTTGGCCTTGGATTGCAGATACGGCCACCGGGCCTTTTCAGGCACAAAAAAGACATTTTCAGCCTTATACTCGTCCTTGTCTTCCGGATCGGCACCGGCATATTCGCCTGCACCGCTTTTCAGTTTGTGAAATAACTCTTCAAAGGCATCCGATATATACTTGAGAAATATCAAACCCAGAACAATATGCTTATATTCCGCGGCATCAATATTCTTCCTGAGCTTGTCCGCGGATTTCCAGAGCTGTTTTTCCAGCGGTTCTTCGTTGTTGTTATTTTTCTTGGCCTTAGCCATCTATTTCTCCAGTGGTAATTTCCAATATTATGTCTCCCCCAAACAGAGATAATAATATGCAGGGAGATTAACAGTTCATAAACCTAATGAAAATTTAAGAAGTAAATGGGGAATATCGGTGACATCCAATAATAAAACAGCTTCGCATTGAATAATGTTGTTTGAGGGTTTCAGGCCGTCACCATGGTACAAAAAGGTCTCTTGAATCAGGTGTATACCTTTTCCAGCTTTTCCATAAATATCTTTCTTATCTGATCAAGCCGGCCTTGATCTGTCGCCTCAAAACGCAGGACCAGCACGGGCTGGGTGTTAGACGCCCTTACCAGGCCCCAGCCTTTGTCAAAGATCACCCTTGCGCCGTCTACATCAATCACCTTGTAGTCTTTCTTGAATTCATTGACCAGACTGCTTACGATTTCAAATTTTCTTTCTTCAGGGCAGTCCATCCTGATTTCAGGGGTATTCACCATTGTTGGTATGCCTGCAAGGAGTTCTCCAGGGGTCTTTCCTGTGCGTGAGACGATTTCAAGAAGCCTTGCACCGGCGTAAATCGCATCATCAAAACCAAAGTAGCGCTCTCCAAAAAACAGGTGCCCGCTCATCTCGCCCGCCAGTAGCGCATGTTCCTCTTTCATCTTGCTCTTGATAAGGGAATGGCCCGCCTTCCACATTATGGCCCTTCCGCCGTGGGCCTCGATGTCATCGTAGAGGACCTGCGAACATTTGACTTCACCTATGATCGCTGCCCCTGGATGACGCAACAATAGATCCCTGGCGAATATTATCATCAACTGATCACCCCATATGACATTACCCTCTTTATCCACAACTCCTATCCTGTCCGCATCACCGTCGAATGCAATTCCAAGATCTGCTTTTTCATCCTTAACCCTGGATATCAAAGTTGCCAGATTTTCAGGGATAGTGGGGTCCGGGTGGTGATTGGGGAATCTGCCGTCAGGCTCGCAGAAAAGCGGCACGACCTCAAAGCCCATGTTTCTGTAAACCTCGCAGGCCACATGCCCCCCTGCCCCGTTACCTGCATCTACAACGACACGGCTTCCGGAAGCCCCTGATGTAATGTTATGCCCCAGATATTCAATATATGAAGGTTTGATGTCCTCGGTTTCAATGCTGCCATTGCCCGAGCTGAAAACAGAGGATTCAACAATCTTTCTTATCTTCTGGATCTCTTCACCATAGACCGAGCCCTTTCCAAGACAGATCTTCAAGCCATTAAACTCAGGAGGGTTGTGGCTCCCTGTAATCTGGATTCCTCCGTCTACATTAAGATTATGGATAGAAAAATAGAGCAGAGGCGTTGGCACCATCCCCAGGTCAATAACACTTACGCCTGATTCCGTAAGACCCTTGGTCAAAAATTTTGAAAGTTCAGGAGAACTCAGCCTGCAATCACGGCCAACAGAAACACGTCGGGCGCCTTTGTCCATGTAATAGGCCCCTATGGCAAGGCCAAGTGTGTGTACTGTATCGTTGTTTAACTCATCCGGGAATATCCCGCGGATGTCATACTCTCTGAAGATATGTGATTTCATAACAGATGATCCCTTTTATTCTGTTTTAGAAGATCTACGATCCTGCGGATCTCCTGGGATCTGTCAAGGCGTGTGACCAGGACTGCGTCATGTGTATCAACAATAAGACAATCCTTAAGACCCAGGCAGGCGACAAGCCTGCCGCTGTTGCCTGATACAAGGCTCCCCTCGCAATCAATCAACAGAGCCTGGCCCTCGGCCATGTTTTTGTTTGCGTCATACTCCCCTGATTTAAGTTCATAGAGGGATGCCCATGAACCCACATCACTCCACCCGCACTCGCAGGGAATAACAGAAATCCTCTCCCTTGTCCTTTCCATTATCCCGTAGTCAAATGAAATACCTGTTAATCCTTGGTATACACTCTTAAACTCCGCCTCAAATTGGTCAGTGCCCATGACCTTTTCCAGCCGCAAAAGACCTGAATAAAGCCCGGGAAGAAGTTTTTTTATCTCGTTTAATATCGTCACTGCGGTTGCAACAAATATCCCCGCGTTCCAGTAGTATTCGCCAGTCCCGAGGTAGCCCAGGGCGGTATTAAAATCCGGTTTTTCATAAAACCCTGAAACCTGGTATGCTGTAAAGCCATCTATATCTGAACGCGTGTCAGTCCTGCGTATATAACCATAGCCTGTCTCTGGCCTGCTTGGCACAATGCCAAGTGTTACAATGCCGCCTTCCTCGGCAAGCCTTCCTGCTGCGCTTAAGGCATTTAAGAATTTGTCTGGGTTAGCTATATAATGATCGGCGGGCAAAAACGCTACAGATCCGTTACAGCCCAGATGCCTGGCACAGATGGCGCCAAGTCCGATGCACGGCGCAGTATTTCTTCCCACAGGTTCTGCCAGCATGTGGACCTTGCGTCCTGAAAACAGGCCTTTTGCCTCCTCAAGGTGTTGCTCTCCAAGGACAAGGATCATCTCTTCGTCCCTTGCAACCGGCTTAAGCCTGTCGCATGTCTCAACCACCATGGGACCTGCGCCTGTGATATTGATGAACTGCTTGGGCCTGTGCCTGCGGCTGACAGGCCAGAAACGGGTGCCGGAGCCTCCTGTCATTATGACTGTATACATCCCGCCCTCCTGATATAGACTTCAAGAAAAAGATTTTGGCAAGGCCAGAGGAAGAAATCCGCGGAGGAGTATTACCAATATCCCGTCTGTGGCGGGACACAATAAATTCCGGCCGATAACGCAGTCCAAAATCTTTTTCTTGAAGTCTATAGATCTATGTGCGATAATCCGCATTGATGGAGATATAGTCATGAGTAAGGTCACATGTCACAACCTGGTCTTCGTGCTCGCCCTGCTTGAGATCAACCGTGACAGTGAATTTTTCCAGTGTCATCATCTCAGCCGCCCTCTTTTCCGCGTCAACACCCATTCCAAGACCATCTGCGACAATTTGTATATCATTCACCCAGATATCTACACTGCCCTCATTCATCACAATCCCTGATCTGCCGAGGGCCGCCATGATCCTCCCCCAGTTGGGGTCCTGGCCGTAAAATGCGGTCTTGACCAGGCTTGAATTCGCCACGGTCCTTGCGGCGTTTATTGCATCCCGGGCGTTGTCGGCGCCTTTTATCCGGATGTCCACCAGTTTTGAGGCGCCCTCCCCATCCTTTACAATCATGCGGGCAAGCTCTTCCATCACTTGGCCCAGTCCTGTCTCAAATTCCCTAAAATCCCTTTCGGACAACCGGCCGTTTTGGGCCATCCCGTTTGCCAGGACCAGGACCATATCATTGGTGCTGGTGTCTCCATCTACACTTATCCGGTTAAATGACTTTTCAACCGATTTATAAAACGCTTTTTTCAGATCATCCGGCTCAATGGCGATATCGCTGGTGATAAAACAGAGCATGGTAGCCATGTCCGGCATAATCATGCCTGCGCCCTTGGCAATTCCCTGTATGCTGAAGGGTCTTCCCCCCGCATGTCCCGCAAACTGACTGATCTTAAGAAAAGAATCGGTTGTCATGATAGCCATGGCGGCGGATGTCAGGCCATCTGAGCTCAAGGACTCAATAAGCCTGGGAATCGCTGCTGATACAAGCCCCATATCAAGGGGTTTTCCTATCACACCTGTTGATGCTACAAGGACATCTTCGGGATGTAGCCCAAGCCCCTTTGCCACAAGCTCTGCGGTCGTCCTGGCATCATCAAGGCCTGGAGCCCCTGTGCAGGCATTGGCGTTTCCCGCATTTACGACAATCGCCCTTGCCCTGCCTGATGTAATATGCTCCCTGGTCAACAGCACAGGAGCTGCTTTTACCTTGTTTGTTGTAAAAACGCCGGCTGCTGTGGCATCACATTCAGAGCAGATCAGGGCCATGTCCGGACCCTTGTTTTTCTTTAGACCTGCTGCCACCGCCGAGGCCCTGAACCCCCGCACCATAACGATTTTTTCTGCTTCCTCCATTTGTCGCCTCACAAATCACTCTTATGCCGCAGCACCGCAGCACCGTTTGTATTTTTTCCCGCTTCCGCACGGGCAGGGCTCGTTTCTCCCCACCTTCTTTTCGCTGCGGCGCACCGTAACAGGGGCATCTCCTCCGTGGCTCAGGTTCAGTTGCTGTCTCTTCCTGACAGGGACCTCTTCCGGCGGCCGCTTGGCCAGTTGGATCCTAAACAATGTCCTTAGACTCTCGCTGCTGATCCTGTCCATAATCCCTTCAAAGAGCGCAAAGCCCTCCTTTTGATATTCCTTAAGCGGATCAAGCTGCCCATAACCCCGAAGACCAATGCCTCCTTTCATGTGATCCATGTCCTGCAAATGTGCAACCCACTGATCATCAATAATCTGGAGGATAATAAAACGTTCGATCTGCTCCAACTCCTTGCCGAACAGCTTCTCCTTTTCAGCATATGCGGATTTTGCCTGTTCCTGAAGCATTTCATTCAGCTCTTCCACATCCAGACGATCAAAGGCCTCCTGACCCAGGTCCTTCGGACTGATCTTCGGCCTGAGGCCAAACTGTCTGAGATAACCGTCTGTCAGGCTCTGGATATCCCACTGCTCGGGATGGACCTTTGGGTCTGTATATTGACCGACAAGTCCGTCCACCCTTTCAACGATCATATTGTCGACAATTTCGCCCATCCTTTCACCGTCCAGGACCTCTTTTCTCAGAGAATATATCACCTCTCTGTGTTTGTTCATTACATCGTCGTATTCAATCAAATGTTTACGAATATCAAAATTGTGGGCTTCCACCTTCTTCTGGGCGTTTTCAATTGCGCGGCTGACCAGTCTGTGCTCTATGGGTTCCCCTTCCTCCATGCCCAGGCGCCCCATGATGGATGAAATCCTTTCAGAACCGAATATCCTCAGCAGGTCGTCTTCAAGTGAGAGATAAAAGCGTGATGAGCCTGGGTCTCCCTGCCTGCCGGAGCGCCCCCGCAACTGATTATCTATTCGCCTGCTCTCATGCCTTTCCGTGCCGAGGATATGAAGCCCTCCCAACTCCCTCACCCCATCGCCCAGGACAATATCGGTTCCACGGCCTGCCATGTTGGTGGATATAGTAACAGTGTTTTCCCGGCCAGCCATGGAGACAATCTCCGCCTCTTTCTGGTGATGTTTGGCATTCAAGACAGAATGTGGTATGCCCGCCCTCTTTAGCATCTTGCTCAACATCTCGGACTTTTCAATGGTGATGGTTCCCACAAGCACAGGCTGACCCTTTTCATAGAGATTCCTGATCTCCTCGGTCACTGCCTTGAATTTTTCCCTTTCTGTCTGGTAAATCATATCAGGATAGTCAACGCGGACCATCTCCTGGTTGGTTGGAATGACCACCACATCGAGTTTGTAGATATTGTTAAATTCCGCGGCCTCCGTATCCGCTGTTCCGGTCATGCCTGCAAGCTTTTCATACATGCGGAAAAAATTCTGAAATGTGACGGTGGCCAATGTCTGATTTTCACCCGCAACCTTTACTCCTTCCTTTGCCTCCACCGCCTGATGAAGTCCGTCGCTCCATCTCCTGCCCGGCATCATCCGGCCGGTGAATTCATCCACGATCATTACCTCTCCGTCTTTTACAACGTACTGGACATCCTTCTCAAAAAGCCAGTATGCCTTTATCAGCTGCTGGGTGGCATGCAGCAGATCAGAGGTCCTCTGGTAGCTGGCCTCAATCTCGCTGAGCCTTTCGGCCTTTTCCGCGTCGGACAGTTGAGTGTCTTCTCTGATCAAGTGGCTTTCTTCATCAAGATCAGGCAGAATAAAAGCCCCCAGGCCAACGCTTGCCGGCACCTCAAGCCCCTTTTCCGTAAGCTCCACAGAATTACTTCGCTCATCAATGGTGCAATAGAGCATCTGGTCCAACTCATGGAGTTGCTTCTGGGCGCTCAACATGCTCTCGAGCCTTTCTATCTCTTTTTTTAATTTCTGATTTTTGGACAATATCTCCAGATAGGCATGGTTTTTTGGGTCTCCCCTCTTGACCTGGAGCAATAATTCTATGGCCTTTTCACTGTCCCCTCCTTGCTCCAGATTTTTTGTGGCCTCGCTCAAAAGTGACCGGATTATTCCGCTTTGTTTTTTCCGCAGGCTTATGACCGCCGGTTTTACCTCCTCGTAGATCTTGTCCTTGCTCTGCTCCACAGGACCGCTGATGATCAGAGGGGTCCTGGCCTCGTCAATCAGGATGCTGTCAACCTCATCAACAATGGCATAGTGGAATTCCCTCTGAACAAAATCCGCGTTATTGTATTTCATATTGTCACGGAGGTAATCAAAGCCGAATTCATTGTTCGTCCCATAGGTGATATCGCAGGCATATGCGGCCTTTCGCTCCGCATCGTTCAACCCATGAACGATCACGCCCACGGTAAGACCAAGCGCATTATATATGCCGCCCATCCACTTGGCGTCGCGCTGAGCCAGATAATCGTTGACCGTCACAAGATGTGCGCCGCGGCCTGTCAGGGCATTCAAATAGAGGGGGAGAGTCGCGGCAAGGGTCTTTCCTTCACCGGTTTTCATTTCCGCTATCTTTCCATTGTGAAGCACTATTCCGCCGATAAGCTGAACATCAAAGTGACGCATGCCTAGCACCCTGACAGACGCCTCTCTGACAGCGGCAAAGGCCTCCGGGAGCAATTCATCAAGGCTGAGCCCTTTGGATAACCTCTCCCTGAATTCAGAGGTCTTGGCCCGAAGCTGTTCATCTGAAAGCGCCTTAAAATCCGGTTCCAGGGAGTTGATCTTTTCCACCAGCGGGGCCATCTGCCTCAGCTCCCGTTCATTCTTGCTCTTGAAAATGCCTTTTATTATCTTTCCAAGCATGATTTAGTTCCCGTCTCTCTAAGATAATGCCTGAACGAAAAACCTGGATGTGGTTCTTTCAGGTTCAGGTCATAATGAGTTAACATATTAGAATTATGTTCCTTTTTAATCCAAAATTCACAATTAAAGATTTAATTTTGTGTCTGAATGGCCTTTTCGTTCAGACACCAGATATGTTCCATTTGGTAATCCGCATGCATTAAAGAACTTCCCACCTGAAAAATCAAGAATTTAAGGTCTTGCTAAGCAACTTCTCAAAGAGTCCGGGTGCGAGCGGGCAGGGGGTGGGTGTCTGTTTTGAAATGGCGCATAATTTTTGTTGGTGCTGCTGCAACGCCCCCATAACTTTGAATAACTCGCGGAACAGGCAGAGAGGATGGAGGCTCAAGCGGGCTAAAGT
>DIKH01000325.1:7802-18337 GCA_002424495.1 Desulfobacteraceae bacterium UBA5623 | reverse complement strand
CCATAACCTTGGATAACTCGCGGGACAGGCAGAGAGGGTTGAGGCTCAAGCGGGCTCTGTTCTATGGGGCTGTTCCTAGAAAATTTCGGGCTTATGCTGCCGTTGCATGGAATGACGTAAAGATATGCGCAATTCAAAACAGACACCCATCCCCTGCCCGCTCGCACCCGGAATTTTTGAGAAGTTACAAATTTCAGTTGTAACCTGAACGAATTACTTGTTAATAGTATCATTAACTCAATCAGAGCAAAACCTGCAAATTCGATTAGGAGATAAACAAGAATGGCCCTCTTTCCGAATTACTGCGTCAAGGACAGAAATAATATGAACGACAGGCGTGCATCTCACACATTCTTGAGTTTCAAAAAAGTTATTAATTTCAGCCTGGTGGCGATATTCCTGCTGTTTATGTCATCACTCTTTTTTTGTATTGGAGCTCAAACAGCCTTTGCCCTTGATCAATCGGTCAATCTTTCTGACCAGAATAAAGGGTCCAAAACGATCACCCTTTCCCAGATAGAAGATAAAATCAAGGACCTTGAAAAGAGGGTCAACATCTCAAAACAGTCGGAGAACGAGCAGACCGCTCAACAGCAGGGCGTTTTGCCGGCCGATCTTATTGACCGCACCGAAAGGCTTAAGACCATACAGTCCGTCTACGAACGTCTGATTACAGCCTTGAAAAAGAAGTCCTCCCAGGAGGAAGAAGAGGCCGATCTGCGTGAAAAATTGCAGGCAGGCCGTCAGGTGGCCATAGCAAAAAAACCACCCTATAACCTGAGCTTTTATGACGACATCCTCGATGAATTGGCTGAATCCCAGCAGCAGCAGGAGACATTCGGCTATGCATTAAAATTGTCCAAGACTACTTCTGAAGATGCAAGACTGCGGCTTGAAAAGGCCCAAAAGGAATCCCGCAGTCTAAAAGATCTGTTCGATGCGGAATCAGATGAAAAGGCACGGCGCGGGCTTAGCCTAAGTCTTGAAAAGACGCAGATAGAGGTGGAGTTTTCAGAAGCCCTGGTAAACCTTGAAAGCGTAAACCAGGATAATCTTACCAAGCAGGTTGACCTGTCCGGGCTGCGCGCCCAATTGTCTCAATTAAAAATAGATTGGGTTAAGGAGCATCTGGCCTTTGATAAAGATGACCTTAAGATGCAACTTGACTCCCTCGCAGATCAGAAAAGCGGGCTCGAAAAACAGGTCCAGAAACTGATTCGCAGACATGCCGAGGCGCGGGAAACCCTGCTTAAGGCGCAGAGACTGTCGGCAGACCAGTCAAACGGAAGGCCCGGCCCGGTGAAAGAAGCCTATTTAAAGGCGTGCGAGGCCTGGCTTAAGACCTATCAGACAGCGCTCGAACATGCAGAGGAAAAGCAGCAGTTACTCATCCATCAGGAACGTATCTGGGGGCTGCGCTACGGACTGGTAAAGGGGGATCTTGAACACGAAAAAATCATAGGTGAAAAAACTGAATTTTCCAGGCACGCCAAGAACCTCGGCAGACTGCTCGGCATAGAGCAGAGCTACCATAACACGATCCAGGCCCAGATCATCTCGCTCGAAAAAAAATCCTCGGAAAAGGACCTCGACCCACAGGTCAAACCTCACTTGGACAACCGGATAAAAGCGCTTAAAAAACTGGCCGAAAGGCAATTTGACTATACCTCGACGCTTCTGTTGACGGAACAGATGGACAGACGGGTTCTGGATGAAATCAACGCAAGGCTGCGACAGGCCAGGCTGAAACAGGGCCTGATAAATATTAAAAACCAGTGGAAGGAGATCTGGAATTTCGAGGTCTGGGTCATTGACAACCGCTCTGTTACTGTCAGAAAAGTCTTTGTTGCATTGTTCATACTGATAACCGGAATCATTGCATCCAAGTTTATTCTCCGTGCGGTCGCAAAGAGACTGTTTGCCGTTGTAAGCTTAAAGGAACACACCGCACTGGCGATACAAAAGATGCTAACATATTTCGCCTACCTGATTGTCCTGCTCTTCGCGTTGCGTATAGTTAACATACCGCTTACCGCATTTGCCTTTCTTGGCGGCGCCGTTGCCATAGGCGTCGGCTTTGGCGCTCAGAATCTTATAAATAATTTCATCAGCGGATTTATCCTGATGGGCGAAAGACCGATCAATGTTGGGGACCTTATTGAAGTGGAGGGAATATTGGGTAAGGTGGAAGAAATAGGCGCGAGGAGCACACGGGTCCGCACCGGAGCAAATATCCACATACTTGTACCCAACAGCAGCTTCCTGGAAAAAAATATCACCAACTGGACCCATTCAGACCGGAATATCCGAACCAGTGTCACAGTAGGCATTGCCTACGGTTCTCCTGTAAGGGAGGCGGAAAGGCTCCTCTTGAAGGCAGCCCTTGAAAACAAAAATGTCTTAAAAACCCCCGTACCTTTTGTCATCTTCAGCGATTTCGGAGACAATGCGCTTGTATTTAACATATTTTTCTGGATCAGCGTCAGTCGTGCCGTTGAAAAACAACAGATTGAAAGCGCCGTCAGGTTCCACATAGATGAACTCTTCAGGGATGCGGGGATATCAATTGCCTTTCCCCAAAAGGATGTTCACCTGGACACGCTGCGGCCCCTGGATGTCCGGCTTCTTAAGGATAAGAATGGATAATGATGCAGACAGGGCAATGCAGTTGCCTGGGCATTCATTTCTGCTGATTTTGAGAAACCTTCTCTGTCAGCCTTTGTACCAGTTGCTGATAGGATGACTTGGTGAGGATGCTGTTGAACTGGGCGCGATAATTATTGACCAGACTGACTCCCTCAATGAAGATATCGTAAACTAGCCAATCTTGTTTTTTGTCCTGCATCCGGTATTCCACCTGAATCTCCTGATCCTTGGTGGTGATGATCTTTACCTTTACAGTGCTGTACCCGTTATCAATTTTGTCCCCCAAATAGACGACTTTTTCCCCGGAATAGGATTCCACTTTGTCCAAATAAGTCCGTTCCAGGAGTTTTTTATAAAGCCCTATAAATTCCTTCATTTCATCCTGGGTCCTCTTGGCCCAGTGTGGCCCCAGGGAACGACGGCTCATTTCTTCCCAATCAAACCTTTGATCAAGGGCAGTGCGTATCTGCATTCTTCTTTCTTCATCCTTTTCAGGCCCCTTGAGGGCCGGGTCCGAGACTATCGCCAGAATCTTATCCGTGGTCTCCTTGATTTTATCTGTTGACGCACTCGCATGGACAGATACCGCCACTGCCAGACACAGCATAAAGGAACAAACAGCAATGCATGACATTTTTTTAAACATATAAAGCCTCCGTTTAAATAATTTCAGATCTTTCCAAAGATATAAGTTGAAAGAAGCTGCTCAAGATCTATTGCAGGCTGGGTTTCCCTGAGCCGTTCTCCGGATCTGATCAGAGTGTCGGATCCTCCGGGTGTAATCTCGATGAATTTTTCACCGATCAGGCCCTTGGTCTTTATTGATACTATTGCATCCTCCTGAATCTTCACGTCGTCTGAAAGATTCATGGTAATGCGTGCCCGGTAATCTTCCAGGGAGACATCCTTTACCCGGCCCACATCAACGCCTGCGATCTTGATGGATGAACCGGTCTTCAGCCCCCCGCTGTTGGTGAATATGGCTATGACATCATAACCTTTGTTTCCCAACACCTCCATCCTTCCCAGTTTTATGGAGAGGTATCCCAGGCAAATGATCCCTGCAATAATGAATATCCCCACAGTAAGCTCAATATCAAACCTTTTCATCTCTTCTCCCCTTATCTAAATTACCCCGGCTCCGTGCATTCTTTGATCTGCCCATTGGTGGCTGCGTGTATAAATGGCCGTATTATGGGGTCATTGGATTCCATGATCTCAGAAGGAGATCCATAAAATAAGACGACCCCCTCATGCAAAAGCGCCACCTTATCAACAATGGAAAATACCCTTGGTATTTCATGCGTGACGATAATTCCCGTAAACCCGAAACGCTTGTGGCATGAATCTATAAGCGCAAGAATAGACTGGCCGGTGATGGGATCAAGGCCGGTGGTAGGCTCATCAAAGAGCATAATATCCGGCTCTTCTATCAGCGCGCGGGCAAGAGACGCCCTCTTGATCATTCCACCGCTTACTTGAGAAGGAAATTTTTCTTCAGAGCCAATCAGTCCCACCTGGTCCAAGTCACTTAACACCTTTTCACGGATCTCCCTCTCATTCAACCGAGTTTTTTCTCTCAAAGGAAAAGCGACGTTGTCAAAGATAGTCATGGAATCGAAAAGGGCGCCGTTTTGGAATAGGAATCCAAACCTTTCAATCAATCTCAGGAGTTTTCTCCCACTGAGATTGCACAGGTCATTGCCGTTTATAAAGACATGGCCATTATCTGGTTTTAAAAGTCCCGCTATGTGCTTCAATATGACACTCTTTCCGCACCCGCTCCTGCCAACCAGGGCGAGTATTTTTCCCTGCGGGACA
The DNA here is from genome assembly GCA_002424495.1 of Desulfobacteraceae bacterium UBA5623. Taxonomy (GTDB): domain Bacteria; phylum Desulfobacterota; class DSM-4660; order Desulfatiglandales; family Desulfatiglandaceae; genus UBA5623. Next base: position 13,870 of record DIKH01000325.1, on the reverse strand, counting down.
TCAAATGACACCCCTTTGAGCACCTGGGCATTACCGAATGATTTGTGAATTTCTTGAACGTGAATCATAATAATTTTAGAACATCGTAGATGTCAGGAAATAATCCCAGACCAGAATCAGCACGGAAGAAAGAACCACTGCCTCGGTCGTAGCCTTGCTGACCCCCTCTGCGCCAAAACCTGTATAAACTCCGGTGTAAAAGCCCTTGAAACAGCAGACCCAACTGATAATGACGCCGAAATTCAAAGACTTCCATAACCCCTCCGTTATGTCCTTCATATCTACATAGTCCATCATCTCTCCAAAGTAGGTCCCTGATACCATGCCCAAAAGTTTTACCCCTACAAGATAGCCTCCGAAAATGCCCACCACATCGAATATGGCGGTCAAGAGGGGTACGCAGATGATGCAGGCCAGGATATTGGGGACGATGAGATACCGGTAGGGGTCAAGCCCCATAAGCCGCAGGGCGTCAATCTGTTCGCTGATTCTCATGATACCGATCTGGGCGGTGACAGATGAGCCTGCTCTGCCGGTGACCATCAGGGCAGAGATCACGGGGCCCATTTCCTTTATAAGAGACAAAGCTACCATCGGCCCCAAAAAGGCGTCAGATCCGAATCTGCTCAGGGTATTGTATCCCTGGTATCCCAGCACCATCCCGGTAAACGCCCCGGTAAGAAATATGACAGAAATTGATTGAAAGCCTATGAACTGGATCTGCTTTATTAACAGGGCTATTTTTAACGGCGGGGTAAGGGCGCAACATAGGCTCTTGCCCATGAAAATCCCCATATGCCCCAGTTTATGGACTGATTTAAGGGAGGTCTCTCCCAATTTTCTAACGAAGTTCATCATAGACATCAACGTGATCATCAAATGTGGCAATGGCAGCAGCCAAGTCATCACCTTATTAATCCCAATCAGTCAGGAAAACTACACCATAGCGAAAAACTAATCCTTTCCGGGCATGAAAATATAGGCAACTTGGGCTTGAGTGTCAAGGTAAGAATGAAGTCCCGGCAATGATGATTGTTGTGCCGTGGCCCTTAGTCACCTTGCCTGATCGGCAACTCCACCCTTATGACGATAATGTCTCCCTCTTCTGCTGATACGTCAATCTTTCCGCCGTGTCTGTGAATTATCACCTTGGAAAGAGGCAGATTTTCACCTGATTTACCCACTTTGTCGGTAACCCGCGGAAAGAAAAATTGCTCCAGATCTTCCTCGGAAAGGCTCTCTTCCATGTGTTTCATAATCACGACGATATGATCATTTTCCGAGGCCGTAGATAATAAAAATCTCCCTTTTTCCGGCATTGACAGGATTGCGTGTACGATAAGGCTTTTAAAAGCGCGGTGCAGCATATTCTCGTCGCATGAGATGCTCGGCAGATTCGGTGACAAAGATTCTTCAACATCAATATGTTTCTGCTTTATGATGGAATTAAACTCACTGATCAGGGATCGCAACAGACTATTAAAGTCAAAGGCTGAGGGGTAAAGGGTAAAAGGCTGGATAGAAGACAGCATTATGCGCAGGATCTGCTCCAGCCTGGCCACCTCCTTTACAATTATCCTGGCGATATCATGGTGTTTATCGTTTTCCGGCAGAGAATCCTGAAGCCGCCTGGCAAAACCGCCGACGATCACCAGGGGATTTCGAATTTCATGGGCGAACCGTGCGGATATTTCTCCCAACAGCTTTATTTCCTCTGTCTGTATCGCCCTTTCCTGCAGCCTTTTTAATTCCGTTATATCAACCATGATGCCGTCAATCCATTTGATGTTTCCGGCATCGTCTCTCATAGGTATCATTCGATCAATAAATGTCAGCACATTTCCACTCTTGTCTTTAACCACCCTTTCAGCGCGATATTCTTTTCCGTCTTCAGCGAATGTAGATAAAAAATTGTCACGATCACCATGGTCCTTGCCGAATATAGTCTTCCTCCAGAATGTCCTGTCACCGACAACCTCATCCACACTATAGCCAAGCTTTTTTGCAAAATATGGATTGACCAGCTCTACTGATCCATCCTCTAATAGCCTGTAAACAATAAGAGGGAGGTGCTCGATGAGGGTTCGGTACTTTTCTTCCGAGGTGACCAGATCGGATGTCCTCTCCGCAACCTTTTTTTCCAGTGTTTTTGCATAGTCCTCTATCTGGCTGCGCCTCTGTCTTAGAGATTCAAGCATGGAATTCAGGGCCTTGGTAAGAACTCCTATCTCGTCCTCCGGTCTTGAATCCAAATGGATTTCTCTTTTTTCCTCAGCGATCTCCTGCGCGACCTTGACAATCTCCTTTATTGGCCGGGTAAATTGCAAGGAAACGGCCCAGATCACGATGAAAGAGACGATAATGCCTGAAAGACCTATCAAGACCATCAGGGTTCTGGTATCATTGAGCCTGCCCATTATTGCCGAGCGATCTTTCTCAATCTTGACCAGAGCGACTACATCGCCGTTGTAATCCCTGATCGGACCAAGCGTGAAGGATTTTTGCGGACAGTTATCCGGGGCGATTATCACTGTCGGCTCATCGGTTTTCGAATCTTTAAGATAGTGAATCAGCCTCAATTCATCACAATATCTGAGTGTTGTTGTAAGGCAATTGTAGGTATTGTCTCCATTTTTTTCGTATACAGTGAAATCAGGCCCCCATTTTACTTTCAGATCCTGGAGGAACTCCATACCAAAGGGGTATCCGATCTCAACGGTTCCAGCCAGCACGCCTTTATGGAATACGGGCGCCACCCCACGAATGCCGAGACCTGTCTTGCCACGCTCCAGTCCTGCGACTCCATGACCCTTGTTAACGGCATCAACAATGGTTTTTCTGTAGGCAAGAGAATCTCCATATTCCACCAGAAGATGAAGACGCAAAAAGGATCTGATATCGGGGGTATGAAAATGAAATTGTGAGATCTCAGCGTCTTTTTTCAATTTTTCAAAGAGGGGTAACATCCGTTTTTTAAGCGCCTGTCTGTCGCGGTTTGCCAGCAGGACCCGGGCATCGGGGTTTTCCGCAATGACAGATGCCAGAGAGAGCGACCGCCTTTTTGTGTATTCCATCTTTTCCACAAAAAGATAATAAAAATTGCGGATCTCTTTACGCTCCTCATTCCTGATCATGTTCTGTTGAGATGTAAGCCCGAGATAGGCCATGGTCGCGGTCAGGACAAAACTCAAGAACAAGAAAGGGATGAGGAGCTTAAAGATCAGGCTGATGCTCCTTATTTTCCATAGGTATTTTGACAGCATTATTATTTGACTCAAAAAAACCAGTTAGTCCCGAGTCACAATTTAGCCACGACAGGATCGGTAAATAGATCGTTCGTAAAAACAACTTTGCATTTTGGCGTTGCACCTTGGGTAGGTTTAAACACAATTTAAGTATTTGTCAATTAAATTCGGTTGTTACACAAAAGGGGCCAAACTCGCGGATTTGAGGGAATCAGTTGAGTGATTAGCATTGAACCGGGGACACCCATTGTGGATCTGGCAAAAAGGCTCTAAATCAGGAGGGGGTCTAACACCGGTTAGTACCGGCAGGAAAAATCACTGGCAGGGACAAAAGATTGGAAACAAGGCTCAGAAGGATCTATAATTAAATGTTTTTGATAGTTATAAAACTCTAAAAACCTATAGCGAATCGCCAAGGTGACTTATGCCCCTGTTGTTAAAGGTGTTATTATTGCTTCTCGCAGTAAACAGCGTCCCAGCGCTCCTAGGCCGATTTTATCCAGGGATTGGTGATGACCCGTTGGACGGAAACCGCACATTCTCAGATGGCCGGCCTTTTCTGGGAATGCATAAGACTATCAGGGGCTTTTTGTCAGGCATCCTGACAGGAGGTATCCTTGGGTATCTGATGGGCCTTTCTCTTGCTGTAGGCCTTGGGGCAGGTCTATTGAGCATGATCGGGGATCTTGTTTCAAGCTTCATCAAACGGAGGCTCAATCTTTCCGAGGGGACTGATGTTGCGATATTGGACCAGGCCTTTGAAGGCGGATTTCCATTATTACTGGTTCACTTTACTGCACCGCTTTCCTGGCAAAACGCCTTTGGGATACTTCTGATGTTCATATTTATCGGTTGGGTCGGCTCCAGGATCACAAAAATGGCAGTTACGACCCTGAGAAAAAGCCCTCCTCGTGTGCCACCTATGGTCCGATCATCATCACGCTTTCGTGAGTGGAGGGCGTGTCACACGGCCCTGTCGCCTTTTGCACGCCTGCTCAATTTCGAGAATGTCATATACTACCGCTGGTTCATGAAAGGTGTCTTCAAGTGCGTCGGAATTTACAACAAGGGGGAAAAAAACGCCCTCAGTGTCCGGTTAAAATCCGTCAATCTCTCTTTTCCGACTCTTCCACCGGCCTTCAATAACTATCGCATCCTCTTTATCAGCGATCTGCATATTGATGGCCTTGAAGGCCTGGCGGAACGTTTGATTGACCTGATATCAGGTCTTGAGGCGGACATATGCCTTTTTGGAGGCGACTACAGGATGGAGATGTACGGAAAGTTCACCAGGGCGAACAAAAAGCTGGCTGAATTGGTAAAACACATAAACACGGAGGATGGGGTCTTCGGAATCCTGGGAAACCACGATTGCCTGGAAATTGCCCCGGAGCTGGAGGATTCAGGGGTCTACATGCTGATCAATGACTCCTATACATTGGAAAGAGATGGCCAGTTTTTGAGTATTGTGGGGACGGATGACCCTCATTATTACCAATGCAGCGACCTGGAAAGGGCGTTTGATGGGGTGCCGGAAAACTCATTTTCGATCCTGCTTGCCCATTCGCCCGAGGTCATTGAATACACGGACGGAAGAAAGATTGACCTCTGTCTTTGCGGTCACACGCATGGCGGCCAGATATGTCTGCCGGTCATAGGGCCGCTTTTTACCCACAGCAGGGTGGGCCGCAGGTTTACGTCAGGACTGTGGCGATATGACGGCATCACAGGTTTCACCACAAACGGGGCAGGCTCCTCAGGGATACCTGTCCGTTTCAATTGCCTGCCGGAGGTGGTTATCGTGACGCTCAGACACGGGCACTATCATGGCACGGCTTAAAAGAGATCGAGGAAAGTGATGAATGAAATCAGACCAATATCATACAGGCTATCGTTGGAACCGGACCTGGAAGGCTTCCAATTCGCCGGCGCCATTGACATTTTTGCTGAGGCTGTTGGCCAGACAGGTGAAGTTATCCTTGAAGCCCTGGATCTTTCCATATCGAGTTGTATGGCCTTTGTTAATCAAAGGGTTTTAGATTGCCGCTTTTCTCTGGAGCCTGAAGCGGAAAAGCTCAAGGTGTATTTGCCTGAAAAGATAACCGGGGAACTCAGACTTAGAATTGAGTATTCCGGAAACATCAATGACAAGATGGCCGGTTTTTACAGGAGCAGCTATACAGTAGATGGGAAGACAAAGACCATCGCGGTCACACAGTTTGAAGAAAGCGACGCCCGGAGGGCATTTCCATGCCTTGACCACCCGGCAAAAAAGGCTGCCTTTGATATTGAAATGATCATTGATCAAGGGCATACGGCAATATCCAATGCCCCGATAATGCTTGAAGAACACCTCAATAACGGCAAAAAAAAAGTCAGGTTTGAGCCGACGCCCAGGATGTCTACTTATCTTGTGTTTTTCAGCGTCGGCGAATTTGAATTTATCGAGGACGAAAAAGATCCCCGGCTCCGTGTGGCAGCTACGCCCGGCATGGCAAATCGCGGCAGATTAGGCCTTGATTTCGGGCAAAAGTCGCTAAGCCTCTGTGAAGAGATCTTCGGCATCCCCTATCCACTTGCCAAACTCGATCTGATCGCCATACAGGATTTCGCCTTTGGCGCCATGGAAAATTGGGGAGCGATCACATTCCGCGAAAATCTACTCCTGAACTTCCCCGGCATCACCTCCAGGGCAGGAGAGGAAAACATATTTAATGTAATAGCCCACGAGATAGTCCATCAGTGGTTTGGGAATCTGGTCACCCCCTCGGACTGGAAATATCTCTGGTTGAACGAGAGCTTCGCCACCTACCTGGCCCACGT
>DIKH01000325.1:0-7774 GCA_002424495.1 Desulfobacteraceae bacterium UBA5623 | reverse complement strand
CAGACGGCATTGGCCCTTGAAAGGGACTCCCTTAATGAGACCTTCCCCATTGAGATCCCTGGCGGTGAGCATGTGGTGATCAATGCCAGTACCGCACCCATTATATACAACAAGGGAGGGAGCATCCTGGAGCAGATAGAGGCATACCTGGGGAAGGATGAATTTAAAAAAGGGATCAAGCAATTTCTGCAAGACCACGGATACGGCTGTGCCGCCAGCCGCGACCTCTGGGAGGCGTTTGAGACGGCATCTGAAAGGCCTGTGACCAGTATTATGAAGAGCTGGATCGAGCAGCCTGGATTTCCCCTGTTGGATGTAGACAGAAACGGGGACAGACTGACTATCCGGCAGAGGCGCTTTACCTTCCTGCCCAATCAATCAGGGCAGGTCTGGCTTGTGCCGGTTTCAGTCAGGTTGTATGACGCATCAGGTGGATCAAGGACAATCACGAGGCTGATTGACTCTGAAAGCTCAGACATTGATCTTGATAAAGGGGCTGTCGCATACAAGGTCAATGCAGACCAGAAGGGTTTTTACAGGGTACGATACAGGGACAGGGCAAATCTGGATGAACTGGGAAAAAGGATTAAACAAATGCCGCCAAGGGACCGCTGGGGATTGCAAAATGATCTCTACGCTCTTGTAAAGGGGGCTGAAGCAGAAATGGACGAATACCTTGCCTTCCTCCTGTACTACGAAAACGAAAACTCATTTCTGCCCCTGATAAGCATCAGCGACAATCTTCATCATGCCTGGCTGGTCATGGAAGGCCGGAAGAAGGAAAAAATCAGTTCTGTTGGGAGGTCTTTATTTGAAAGGGCTCTTATTAACATTGGCCTTGAACCGAGATCTGACGAAAGGCATGCCATATCCATATTACGGGACCACATACTCTGGCGTGCTGCGCTGTTCAACTCAAAAATGGCAGAGGACTTCGGGGCGGGCAGGTTTGAATCATTGATGACAGGCGCCCCTGTCCATCAGGACATATTGCGGGCCGTAATGCAGATTGGGGCCATGCATGGCTGCGCCGGGGCCTTTGAATGGTTAACCAGGCGATTTGAGACCTCCCGGAGTGAACATGAACGGATGAACATTCTCACGGCCATTGGCAGTTTCAGGGACAGCTCAGACATACAAAGTACCCTTGCCTATGTCCTTGACAAGGTCCCATTGCGAAACAGGTTTATACCAGTGGGTTCCATGGCGGGCAATCCGCACGCCATAGTGTCTTTATGGCAGTGGTATGTCTCAAATCTTGAAGCATTGGAGCAACTGCACCCTCTCCACTATGAGAGGATAATAGCCTCCATTATCCCCATGGCCGGGCTTGGCAGAGAAAAATCAGTGACGGATTTTTTTGATGAATATATGAAACAAAAGGACACTGCCCGTGACGTAATCAAACTATCCCTTGAAAGGCTCAAGGTTAATTCGAGGATGAGGGCGAATGCCTCTTAACAGATTTGCCGAACGCGCTGAGGAATGTGGCATACTCAAAATAATCCTGGCCGACATTAAATTGCACGGCCCCGGACCGGTCAATCCTGATAACACTGCATCCTGAATCGCTGAGCCTTTCAATGGCCTCCTTGTGCGGAAAGCCAAAAAAATTGTTTTCTCCAGATGATATCACGCATATTTTGGGAGCGACCATTTTCAGAAACTGTTCTGTGTTTGATGTCTTGCTCCCGTGGTGGGGGGAAAGAAGGACATCGGATTTGAGCGACAGGCCCGCTTCTAAGATAAGAGATGCTTCGCCCTGACGCTCCAGGTCACCAGGAAACAAAAAAGATCTTCCATGGCAGGAGATTCTCAGCACCAGGGAATTATTATTCAGGTCTGTTTCCGAATAAAGGGCATGTGATCTCTTTTTGTCGGCAAAAGGATGAAGGACCTCAACCCTTGCCCCATTGATTTCTCTTGCACCTGCGAGGTCTTTTGGCAAAAGTCTATTGATCTTTTCCTTTTCAAAAATACCCATCAATTCCTTGAACGATTGTGTTGAAACCATGTCGCCGTTATGCCAGAACTCCTCCGGATGAAACTCCTGTGCAATAAATCTTAGCCCGTTCATATGGTCTGACTGGGGGTGACTTAAGGCCAGATAGTGTATTCTGGATATTTTTTGGTGCCAAAGAAAGGGGGCCAACACCATCCTGCCTACGTCAAAACTGTCCCGGGAAAAACCTCCCCCGTCTATCATCATCTTTTTCCCGCCCGGAAATTCCACAAGGGCTGCGCTTGCCTGGCCCACATCAATAAAACATACCCTCAATTCCTTGTTGAAATTGACCCTGTTTATCCAGTAGCCGATATCCGCCAGCAGCATGGCGGTGACGACAACAAGGCCAATTATCGCCCCCTGTGAGCGGCTCAAAAAATACAGACAAAACAAAAAGGCATAATACAAAAATATCTCAAAGAAATTTGGTGTGACCACCCAAACGCTGCACCAGGAAAGGCCTGCCCAGAAACGGATGACATCCATCATAAGTCCCAGGCCCCATGCGCCAAGTTGAAGAAGCAGACTTGCCACCGGCTCGGAAAGGGGTAGGACCAGGGCGGAAGAGAGCCCCAGGGGGAGCACCCATAGCCCCATAATGGGCACTGCCATTACGTTTGCAGGGACTGTGGCAAGGGAAATCATATGGAAGAAATATACAATAATGGGCAGGAGAAAGACTGTCGCGGAAAGGCACACGGAAACAAGGCCTGTAAAATATGTGTAGATATGGTGGAAGGCGCTCTTTTGTCCGGTCTCATCAAGGCCTGGGGCTATCCTCATTATGACTGGGTTTAGCCACAAAATCCCTATCACCGCAGAAAATGAGAGAATAAAAGACAGGCCGAAGACTGCATGGGGATCTGTGACGAGGATCACAAGACCAGCAAGGGCAAGGGTGGACCACGTCTCTTTTTCCCGTCCCAGGATCAGAGACAGGAGGAATGCAAGCCCCATGATCATGGCCCTCTGGCTTGAGACATGAAAGCCTGCGATCATGCTGTAGCCGATGACAGGTAGACAAGTCAGGAGGGCAGCAAGCTTTTTGATGTCAATTGTAAGGGCCAGTGTATATGATCTGGACAGGGACCATTTGAATATGAAAAAACAAAGCCATGCAACAAGCGCAACATGCAGGCCTGAAACGGCAAGTAAATGACCAAGACCTGTTTGATTAAAAGACTCCCTTAAGTCAGGCCCTATCCCCTGGGTCTCTCCCAGGATGATCGCTCGATAAATGGCGTCGTCCTCCTGGTTAAGCCTTTCCTTGAAAAACCGCCTGACCGGCCGTCGGAATTCTTCCAGGGCTTCACGGTAAAGAGGCAAACTCCCCTTACCCTCAAATACAATGTATCTACCATCCGATACGGATGCAGCGCACGTAAATCCAGCCGTCTTCATTTGAGATTCATAATCATAGCGGCCAGGATTGTTGAAGCTTTTAAACGGCCTGAGCCCGGCAGGAAATCGGATCTTCTCACAAGGCATCAATTCAGGAACATTGCTGTAAACCGTAACAATGACTTTTTCGTCAAGGGCTGTGGCCTTATCTCCGTTAATCAGCAAATGGGCCTGAACATTGAACCTTGCTGTTTCTTCAGTGATCTTTGGGGGTTCAAGGATTGTCCCTTGGATTACGACCTTCTGGCGTTGTTGGGCAAGGGGAAAGAGAATTGAAGGTCTGTGATGGGTTTGATCAAGAAAAGCGCCGGTAAAAAAAAAGGTGATAATCAAAAATGGGATCTTAAGCCGGTCAGATATCATGGCCGTGGCCACTAATAAGACCGCTGTGCCCGCGAGCAGGGGGAATACCAGCGTCTGGCTGTCAGGGAAAAAGGTGTGTGCGAAAAGTATACCGGCGGCAAGAGAGATGGCAAGAGGTATAAGTGGCCGCCTTGGCATCTTAATCTTAGGCCTTTTCACGCCATATGTCGGCCCCCAGATTTCTGAATTTTTCTTCCATGTTCTCGTAACCCCGGTCCAGATGATAAATACGGTGGACCTCTGTTCTGCCGCCTTCCGCAACCAGACCTGCCAGGATAAGAGATGCGCTTGCCCTCAGGTCTGTGGCCATCACAGGGGCTGAAAGAAGACGCGCCGCACCCCTTATCAGTGCCTGGTTTCCGTTGATTTCAATGTCAGCCCCCATCCTCTGCAATTCGCTTACATGGATAAACCGGTTTTCAAACACGGTTTCCCTTATCATGCTCCAGCCGTCTGCGATGCACATAAATGCCATAAACTGGGCCTGGAGATCAGTGGGAAAGCCAGGATAAGGGCGCGTCTTAATATCAACACTTTCTATCACATCAGGACCCTTGACAACGATAGAGGCATCAGAGACCGAAACCCTTGAGCCTGTAGATTCTAGTTTTTCAATGAGGGCCTGAAGGTGGACAGGACGGCATCCATCAATCTTTACATCTCCCTTTGTCATGGCCGCTGCAATCATAAATGTCCCTGTCTCAATCCTGTCCGGAATGACTGTATGCTGGGCAGGGTGCAGGTCATTTACCCCGCGGACAACTATTGTATCGGTCCCGTCTCCTTCTATATCGGCCCCCATGCCCCTCAGCATATCGGCAAGATCCAAAACTTCCGGCTCCTTTGCAGAATTTTTCAAGACAGTGGTGCCTTTTGCTGTAACGGCTGCCATCATAATGTTTTCTGTGCCCGTAACAGTGGGTATGTCAAATAAGATGTTGGCGCCCTGCATCCCGGCGGTGTTTGCGTGGATGTAGCCATGGTCCAGGAACATGTCCACACCCATGGCAGCCAGGGCCTTCAGGTGCATGTTGACAGGACGGGCGCCAATGGCGCAGCCGCCCGGCAGGGATATCTTGGCCTTGCCGTAACGGGCAAGCAATGGGCCGAGCAGGAGGATAGACGCCCTCATGGTTTTAACCAGTTCATAAGGCGCCTCATAGCATGTGATGTTATCAGAGTTTATCGCAAGAACGCCATCCTCATCATGGAACAAAATTCCAAATTTGGACATAATCTTCTTTATTGTATTAATGTCTTTAAGCTGTGGGATATTTGCTAACCGGTGGGTACCGGCGCACAGGATGCAAGAGGCAATGGTAGGGAGGGCAGCATTTTTTGCGCCGCTTATCTTGACCGTCCCCTTTAATGGCCTTCCGCCTTCTATCACTATCTTGTCCATAAAATACTCCGACTTTCTCCCTGATTCTCTCAAACAGCCTCCCAGGAGGCTATCCGAGAATGCCCTTTTCTACAAACTCTTCATCATGTCCGAAAAAATTATCCTCGGAATATCAAACAGATGCCTGTGGTAATTTTTTCGGGCATTCCTTGATTTTGGAAAAAATTGCTATTCCCGGACAACCTCCTAGGCCATTAAGAGTGGGGATTAGATTTTGCGTCAATGTCTTGATGACTGCCTTGGTTTCATCTATAATAATTATGCTGAACCGTCAATACATGAGTCATAAGACAGGGGGAGCTATCCCTTCCTCCCTCTGTCTTCAGGTGATGACCTTGAATGAAAAATTCGTCGCAGATTCCATGTTGGGCAGGCTTGCCAAGTGGCTTCGCATACTGGGCTATGACACTGTCTACAGGGGAACCTATGGGCCCGGTATGCTTGAACAGCTCATCACAGGGGGACGCTTATTTTTGTCCAGTCGCAAGGGCATGGAAAAAGTTTACAGTAATACCATTCTTATTGATGCTGTTTGCGTGGGAGATCAATTGGCTGAGCTTAAAAAAAAGGTGAATCTTGCGGCAGACAGTTCAGAATGGTTCAGCAGGTGTCTTATCTGCAACACCTTGCTAAGAGACGCCGCGACTGATGATGCTCTAAACAATGTTCCTGAATATATCTTTCACAATAACCTTTCAGAAATTCGGGTGTGTCCCCTTTGTGTAAAATACTATTGGCAAGGCAGTCACCGTAAAAGGATGGTAAGGCAATTAGAAGAATGGGGATTTGGCTGATACCCCATTATGCCCGGAAACGGTGACTGCTATGTGAGATTGAAACCTGCTTATTCTGCCCCCCAGTTACACGGTGTCTTTTAAGGCCTTTCCTGCTACAAACTTGGGAACGTTCCTTGCCTTGATCTTGATCGCCTCCCCTGTCTTGGGATTCCTGCCCTTTCTGGCATTTCGTTTTTCCACCTTGAATGTCCCGAATCCGATGAGGGTCACGTTCTGTTTCTTTTTCAGTGCCGTGGAAATGGTTGAAAAGATACAATCTACGGCTGCCTTGGCCTCTTTCTTGGTACTGACAACTTTTGCTACCTCTACTACCAGGTCTCCTTTGTTCATGCCTCATCCTCCCTTGAAAATTAAATAAATGGTGGTGGTTATTTTGGGACAGGTTCTATAAGACTTTAAGAAAATGATTTTGGCAAGGCCTGAGGGAGGAATCTGCGGAGGCGTACTACTCGTACGCCGCACAAGGAATTCCGACCGATAACGCAGTCCAAAATCTTTTTATTAAAGTCTATAGCCCCCGACATTTTTAGGACAGAAAGGATTATACAAAAAATTTGCCGCATATCAAGGCATATTACGGAAAAATATTTGCAATTTCCGATGAATGATATTAATTGTGACTGTCGCCTCACGCCGCCTTCGCCTGCCGGTGGTATGGAACGGCGTTAATGGGCGGAGAGCCGGTAATACCGGTAATAAAGGATTGCGTCAGAATGAGCATTTTTTGCCAGAGCCCTAACCGTTATTAATCTCTTGACAAAACCATGAGAAAAAAGTATCCAAGTTATAGATCGGTCTAAAAAATCTAATTACAACTATCCCCAATTCTCAGTCTTAATTCAGTCTTATAAGGAGAGATAGCCTATGACCCTCACCAAAGCGGACCTGATTGATTCCATTCACAACGGCCTTGATATGCCCAGGCACAGGTGTTCTCAGGTTATTGAATCCATGCTTGAGATTATCAAGGAGACACTTGAAAAGGATGAGGATATCCTGATCAGCGGATTCGGCAAGTTCTGCGTGAAAGACAAACGCACACGCAGAGGCAGGAACCCTGCAACTGGTGAGGACCTGATGCTGGATGCCAGAAAAGTGGTCATTTTCAAGTGCTCCGGGGTGTTGAGAGACAAGATTAACGGGGATGGCGACCAATCATAACATCTTTGATTCCCTGTAGGTTTCTTACGGACAACCGGTCACTGCGAAAGCTTAAAGATAAATGCGCAAGATATTATATGCAAGTGAATTGACAGCTCCTTTCACTCCTGAAACAGAGCTACCGCCAAATTCCCTTCTTTTATGCTGATCCTCCCAATTTTTGAATCAGGTCCTGAGGGCACTGGTTGAAAGGAAGACACAATGCCCGAGATACGCAATTTCAGCATCATTGCCCATATTGACCACGGAAAATCCACACTTGCCGACCGCCTGATCCAGAAAACCGGCCTGGTGGAGTTACGAAATTTTCGTGATCAGATCCTGGACAGCATGGATATTGAACGGGAAAGGGGCATCACCATCAAAAGCCAGGCTGTCACCCTGCCCTATGTGAACAAAGAGGGGCGGCAGTTTGAATTAAACCTGATTGACACACCTGGACATGTGGATTTTTCATACGAGGTTTCACGCGCCCTTGCCTCATGTGAGGGTGTCCTTATCCTTGTAGATGCCGCTCAGGGCGTAGAGGCCCAGACAGTGGCCAACCTGTACGCCGCCATGGAGCATAACCTGGAGATAATCCCGGTCATCAACAAGATTGACCTGCCCTCGGCAGATGTTGAACGGGTCAAAGAACAGATCGAG
>DIKH01000434.1:4570-5640 GCA_002424495.1 Desulfobacteraceae bacterium UBA5623 | reverse complement strand
GCATTTCTGGATGGGCACTACCTAGCCCGGAAACCCTATGATCACCACCCCGGCCATCATTATGGAAACGCCCAGGAGTCGCTCTTTGATATTTTCCTCCTTGAATACCAGCCAGCCGAATATAACCCCAAACAGCAGGCTGGTCCTTTTAACAGAGATCATATAGGCCGCCTGTACGAGTGAAATGGCGCAGGTATGGCAGAAGATCATCGTGGCAAGGACAAACCCGGCAATGAGACCTATTAGCGGCCTTTTAAATAGATTGTCAATTCTAGCGCCCGGCATTAGAGGAAAAAGGGCGATTATTATAAGGCCCAGAAATAAAAAGTATATGACGCCAAAGAATTGCGGGCTTGAATGGCTGATGGCCAGCTTTCCGATAGCAGACGTGAGAGAATATAAAAACGCAGTCATAAGCATGAGCCGGGAGCCCTGTTCTTTGTATATAGCAAGAAACGGGGCAAAAAAATCCCTTTTTGCATAGGAAAGATTGAGAGTGTAGGACCCTGTAACGATCAACATTATTCCCATGGCGCCGTACATATTCAACTCTTCATCAAGGATGATAAAGCCTGTAAGGATTACCAATGCCGGAGTGAAGGCGAGAAACGGGAGGGTTAACGAGAGAGGGGATACTTTTATTGCCCGCATGTAGCATAAAAAGGCGATCACCTCAAGCGGCATTCCCAAGGCCATGCAGAGCCAGAATGTCCTGTCCAGTTCAGGCCATGGTACGTAGACGAGCCCCACAAGCAGAAGCGGCATGGCGAACAGCAATCGTATCAAACCCATTTCATAGGCAGTCAGATCGCCAAAGAAGCGTTTTGAGATCACGTCATTGCCTGCCTGTGTAAGGGCCGCGGCAAGGGCAAGGAAAAACCACAGCATTGGGGGGCCTCGATGTTGTTTACTAATGATATGGACATTAAAGGATGGTGATGATATAAGAATCCCCCTGATTGATCCAATAAAATATAGAGCTAGTTTCCCATTAAAGGAAAGGGCATACAGAGTCATGGCCGGTTCTATTGGGCACCATTACGATAGAGACCTCTTGCGATCATACGTAG
>DIKH01000434.1:2208-4562 GCA_002424495.1 Desulfobacteraceae bacterium UBA5623 | reverse complement strand
ATAATTATGGATGAATACATATGGGGAGATGTCTCCAGGATCTCCCCCGAGGCGCCTGTCCCTGTAGTTGATGTCAGGGAAGAGACCAAGATGCTAGGGGGCGCTGCCAACGTCATCCACAATATGGCGACCCTTGGGGCAAACCCCATACTTTGCGGAGTAGTTGGAAAGGACATAACAGGGCAGGAAATAATCAATAAAATCGGGGAAATGGGCCTGGATGCAAGCGGCATCGTCACTGAAGAGAACAGACCAACTTCTATCAAGACAAGGATTGTTGCGCGAAATCAACAGGTGGTTCGCTTTGACCGGGAAAGAAGGGCCGATATAACCTATAAGAGCATGCACAGCATGCTTAAAATAATTGAGAAAAACCTGCATAAAATTGACGGAATCGTTGTGTCCGATTACGGCAAAGGGGTGATATCCTCGGGCCTGATGAAGGAGCTGCGGGACCTGGTCCGGGATGCCTCCATTATTATTGCCGTTGATCCCAAGACAGGCAACTTCGAGTATTATCACGAGGTGGATGTAATTACCCCCAACCACCATGAGGCAGGGACCTTCTGCGGTTTTGATATTGTAGACGGCCAGAGCCTCTTGCGGGCCGGCCTACAAATGCTGACAGATCTTAACTGCCGCTCCGTCCTTATCACCCAGGGAAAGGAGGGCATGACCCTGTTTGAAAAATCAGGAGAAACAACCCACATACCGACTGTTGCAAAAAAGGTCTTTGATGTTACCGGTGCAGGTGATACGGTAATCAGCACATTTTCTCTTGGTCTTGCATGTGGTCTGGATCTGAAATCTTCCGCAATCCTGTCCAATTTCGCTGCCGGCATTGTGGTGGGAGAGATAGGGACTTCCACTGTGAAGGCGGAGGACCTTAAAAGCGCTATTTAGTGTCTGAACGTACTGACCGTTCAGACACAATTTTGAATTTTTAGTTTTGAATTTTTAATGAGCCATCCGCGTGAGCCAGAAAATGTCAAGCTGATATCAAGCCTGTTTTCTCCGGATGATGGGCTGATAGATGTTGTGATAACACAACTTGCGGCCATAAGCGGAGCCGTGGACTGGGTAAGCCCGGTGATAAATTTTGACCGTACAAGATACTATCAGAAGGAGATGGGATGGCCCCTTTACCGCCGCTTCGTCTCCTTTGAAAACCTGGTCCCACCGGAAAAGCTTGTTGAGTTCAAGCTAAAGACAAACGAGATTGAACAGCAGCACCTTGTCAATGGCAACAGAAGGATCAACATTGACCCTGGCTATATATCTGCAGAAAGGCTGATTCTGGCTACAGGAAAAAATTACGTACATCGCGTCTATCTGTCACGGGGATTTTATGCGGATCTCACCCTGATCTTTGACAAGAGAAGTTTTACACCGCTTAAATGGACATACCCTGACTATGCAGACCAGGCAATCATTGAGCTTTTTAATGGGGTGAGAGAGCGTTACATGAAACAAAGGTAACTTCTCAAAAGGTCCGGGTGCTAGCGGGCAGGGGTGGGTGTCTGTTTTAAAATGGCGCATAATTTTTGTTGGTGCTGCTGCAACACCCCCATAACCTTGAATAACTCGCGGGAAAGGCAGATAGGATGGAGGCTCAAGCGGGCTCTATCCTATGGGGCTGTTCCGAGAAAATNNTTATGCTGCCGTTGCATGGAATGACTTAAAGATATGCGCAGTTCAAAACAGATCCCACCCCTACCCGCTTGCAGCCGGACCTTTTGAAAAGTTCAAGCAAAGGATGAAGGAGTAAAAATAATTTGATAAAGAGCATGACAGCCTATGGAAGGGGCGAGTGCAGCAAGGATGAAACCCTCTACATCTCAGAGATCAGGGCGCTCAACCACCGGTATCTGGACATCATTTTGCGGATACCCAAAAATTTTCTGGCCATTGAAAAGGATCTTAAGGCCATGATCTCATCCAGGATTAAAAGGGGTCACATTGAGGTGTTTTGTGAGATCCAAAACAATGGGGGAGATATCACCAATCAGCCCTCCTTGAATGAGGCGCTTGCCACAGCCTATCTCGATGCCTTCAATCAGATGGCCAAGGCCATGGGCGTTGAGCAGAAGATGGATCTCAACACACTTTTTCAGATGAAGGATGTCATCGTCACCAAACCCGCACAGATAGATATGGAGGCAGTGAGGTCCAGCTTTGAGAATGCATTGAATAATGCCCTTGATCAGCTTGAGGCAATGAGGATCAAGGAGGGAGAGAACATCGAGGCGGATTTTCTAAAAAGGGTGTCCCTGATGGGCCAATATGTTGAGAAAGTGAAAAAGCGGGCGCCCGAACTTGTCGAGGAATACAGAAAAAGGCTGAAGGACAATATC
>DIKH01000434.1:0-2191 GCA_002424495.1 Desulfobacteraceae bacterium UBA5623 | reverse complement strand
CCCTGCTTGCCGAAAAATCCGAGATTACCGAGGAGATCGTGCGGATCGGCAGCCACTTGGGCCAATTTTGTCAGTACCTGTCTGCGGACGACGCAGTTGGCAGGAGGCTGGATTTTTTGATCCAGGAGATCAACAGGGAAGTGAACACAATCGGTTCAAAGATTTCCGACCCTCTCGTAAGCAGGCTTGTAGTTGAGATGAAAGCTGAGCTTGAAAAACTCCGGGAGCAGGTCCAGAACGTGGAATGAAAGGAGAGCTTTCAGATGAGTCCCAAACTTGTCAATCTCGGCTTTGGAAATTCAGTGGTTTCCAGCCGGGTTATCGCAATTGTCTCACCCGATGCAGCGCCCGTCAAAAGGCTTCGCGATGAGGCCCGCGAGGAAAAAAGGCTGATAGACGCTACAAAAGGCAGGCGAACCAGATCGCTGGTTATCACAGACAGCAACCATGTGATCCTGTCTGCAATCCAGTCCGAGACCCTTGCCCAGAGATTCAGCCCAAATTTCAGCCTGAGCAAGGATGAAATAGAAGCAGAAGATGAAGAAGAATAGCCATGCTTTTCGTATTTTCCGCACCGTCCGGGGCGGGCAAGACCACCATTGTTGACAGCCTGAAAAAGTCACTTACCGACATCGTTTATTCCGTATCCCATACCAGCCGTGGGCCAAGGGACAACGAAATAGACAGCATACATTACCATTTTGTGGACAAAAACACATTTGGCAGTATGATTGAGGACGGAGCATTCGTGGAGTGGGCTGAGGTGTATGGGAACCTTTACGGCACTTCCTATACAAGTATTGACGCCCAGATCTCAAAGGGGCTTGATGTCATACTTGACGTAGACCCTCAGGGTGCAAGAAACATCAAAAGGCGTTACAACAACTGTGTCCTTGTCTTTATCCTGCCCCCAAACCTGGATGTCCTTCAGGAAAGGTTGAGGGGAAGGGGCACTGAAAACGAAGATGTGTTGCGGCTTAGATTCAATAAGGCGGTTGATGAGATCACCAATTGCGCGTGGTATGACTACATCATCATCAATGACAGCCTAGACAAGGCAATCGCCCAGGCCCAATCCATTATTGTTTCAGAGCGATGCCGCGCTTCCGATCAACTGCCTAAGATAAGGAAGGTCTTTGGCATTGACTGACAGAGTATCTTTCATCCCAGGCTTCCACAGTGTGCGGGATTCATTGGTTCACGGCAAGCCCCGCATCAAAGAGATCTGGATAGCGAAAGGAAAAGGCTCTGACCGGGTAAGGGAGATAATAAAGCTTGCCGATCAGAAGCGCATTTCTGTCCTGATTAAAGACAAGTCCGCGTTTGTCCATCTTATGCCAAACACCTCCCACCAGGGCATCGTGGCGCTGGTGGAGGAATTTTCATATTCTGAGCTTGACCATCTAGCCGATATCCCCCCGGATAAGCAGGCTCTGCTGATCGCCCTTGACCATATAACCGATGAAGGTAATCTGGGCGCAATCATCAGGACATGCGCCTTTTTCGGCGCCAATGGCCTTATTATCCCCAAAGACCGATCAGCCCTTGTTTCCGCCAATGTGCTCAAGCGCTCCTCGGGCGCTTATGTCCATCTTCCGATTGCCAGGGTCGTCAATCTGGGAATGTCTCTTGATATGTTAAAAAAAAAGGGGTTCTGGATTGTGGGTGCCTCAGGAGAAGGCGAGGTGCCCTGTTATGAGTTTGACTGGATGAGAGATATTGTCTTGGTCCTCGGAAACGAGCAAAAGGGCCTGAGCCCGTCTGTGCGAAAAAAATGCGACATCGAGGTGCGTGTTCCTGCATCAGGCCGCGTGGAATCGCTCAATGTCTCAGTGGCCGCAGGTGTCATACTTTCAGAGATTATCAGGCAGAGAAGATAATCCGGACAGTGTGCCAAGGTATTCGGAAAAAAAATAGTAAAATTTCAGCTGCCTTCAAAGCTAACTGCTTGACAAAAAACAGTTCGTGCTTGTGATTTCATAGCAAAAGCAAATTTTCACCGTGCGTTCGTCCCGCCACTGCGCAATTCTTTGACACATCTTCATCAAGCTTGTTCAACACCGAATACAGGGTTATCTGTCTGTTATCTCAGCATTGGAGTTTTTGACTGCCAAGCGAATAAGTACAATTCATGATCAATAACCGTTAGTAATTTTGTTTTTTATTTTATCTTAAGAAGACGTCGTCTCAA
>DIKH01000141.1 GCA_002424495.1 Desulfobacteraceae bacterium UBA5623 | reverse complement strand
ATTCCTCTAACCGGACACTATTGAGCCGCTGTAGTAATAGGTGGCGCTGATATTAATAGTAAGGGTGTCATCAATGCTATCATGATAAACATTAAAATATGGAGAATCACAGGTTACTTTGACCCCATAAACGGTAGTTGAACTTGCCGCCTCCACATTAGTTGGGTAAGAAATCAGGGAACCAACTAAAATTAATGTTGACAGGTAAAAAACAACAGACATCATCCTAAATTTCTTCATTTTTTTCTCCTGTAAATTAGTTTATTCTAGGCTAAATTTTATTTTAAATGGCATTAATAGTGGGGGAAAACAGGCGCAACAATTTCCACCCACCGATTAGGTAGAAACAGCGAAATGTGATTTTAATTATCAAACAATTATTATGAACACAACCATATTTTATCGAGGGTATTTCGAGGACTAAAAATACTTATTATAACACTTTGTATTTATTGAGATTTTGTCACCAATTTTTCAGGCTGAATTTTTTATGAAGTGGTTGTGTAAAGAATTAAAGAATTGTCCATCCATTCACATATTGTATTTACCACATTCTTGAAATCCAGCCCGACGGACTTCTTTTCCCAAAATGAAAAAGACGTTGTTTATCTATGGAAATTATCGTTAATATAGTTTTTATGGTAAAATTTTTCTGTAAATAAAAAAATATATCTTGACGCGCCCTAATTCTATAATTATTATAAAAACAATATTAACTAAAATATCAGCAAGCCATTTTTACAAGGAATCATCATTTTTTCCAAAACTATTTTAAATATCAGCATAATTATTGGCCTATGTGTTAGAGGACTAATTCATTGGAAGCCACTTTATGGAATTTATAGTTTTTATAATAAATAAATTGATTAGCTGTGATTTTTTTCTTGACAATATTTTTTTACTATAATAATCATAATAACTAAAATTATATAATTGCCAATGAGGAGCTGCCATGGATGAGATATTGACCGTATTCGAGGCGAGTAAATACTGCAAGGTCTCTCCCAAGACCATTATCAACTGGATAGATGCGGGCCACATCAAGGCCTACAAGACGGTGGGCGGCCATCGCCGGATAAACAAGCTGGACCTTGAAAATTTCATGAGAAAACAAGGCATCCCTATCCCGGACAAAGGCCCGGATGAGGGCCGCAAGAGGATATTGGTGGTGGATGATGATCCGATTATTGTGGAAACCATTGTCCAGTCCCTTGAAGAAGATCAATATGATTACGAGGTGATCTCCGCCTCTGATGGGTTTGAGGCCGGAATCCAGGTCAGCCATTTCAGGCCCCACCTCTTGATACTGGACATCATGATGCCCGACATAAAGGGTTATGAAGTCTGCAGGAAGATAAAGGCTGACGAGGAGACAAAAGACACAAAGATCATCGTCCTGTCTGCATATCTGGATGAAGAAAAATTTAAGATGATGAAGGAAAACGGTGCGGACATCTGCTTTTCTAAGCCTCTTCCTCTTCCACAACTAAAGTCGGAAGTGGCCAGGCTCCTGGGGATTATAGAATAGATCTTTTTTGCGGGTGAAAACCTCAGGTCCATGAATTGAGACTGAAGGACTTCGCTATGAGGAGGTGTTTAAATGAAGCTAAGAGAGGCATTGGAAAAAAAGAGATTTGTTGTTACCTCTGAAGTGCAGGCCCCCATTGATGAGACCCCCGAAGAGTTTATAAAACGCCTGGAACTGGTCAGAGGTCGTGTTGACGGCGTTACTGTCCCGGAAATAGAGGTTGAAGGGATTGTAGGTGACTCAATAAGCACCTGTGAACTCCTGAATAAGAACCGTTTTGAATCCATATATCAGACCACCACCAGGGACAAGAGCAGACCACAATTGCAAAAGGACCTCCTGCTTGCCCATGAAAGCGGGGTTGAGAATCTGCTGGTCTTCACAGAAGATTATCGTATTACGGGCGACAGCCTTCAGGAGATGATGTTTTTCCACGTGGATACTGGAAAGCTGTCTTCTGTCCTGGAGCATATGAAGGCAGGTCACACGATTGAGGGCAGAGATCTTCCCGCCAGAGCGGAGTTTGTGCTGGGCTCCGGCGTAGAATCAGGATGGGGAAAAAATGTGCCGGAGCTTGAGCTAAAAGAGATGGAGGAGATGACAAGGATTGGCGCAGGTTATTTCCTGACCACGCCTGTGTTTGATGTGGCCCAGTTTGAAAAATTCATGAAAAGAGTCAAGACATTCGGCATCCCTGTGATTGCGGAGGTAATGATCCTAAAGACCGCCGGCATGGCCCAGTTTCTAAACAGGCATTTCAAGTCCGGCCTGGTTCCTGACTGGATGATAAAAAAACTGGCCAGCGCCCCGGATAAACAAAAGGCCAGCATTGAACTGTTTGCCGAGACAGTAAAGGGCCTCAAGGATCTCTGCCAGGGGATTCATATCATTACCATTGGAGGTGAAGAAAAACTCAGGCGTTATCTGGATGCTGCAAAGCTCAGGTGATACTGAAAAGAGCCAGGCTGTTATACAAAGTGTAAATCTCCCGGCCAAACCTACAGATGCGTTTCTAAATTGAACCCTTAAGCATGCCGTCTATAAAAATGGTGGACGGGCACGAGACGAAAAGGAGTTGGTAATTTGGAAAACATCACCCTCTTCATTAATGGCAAGAGCGTGAGCTGCCCACGTGGGTCTTCTTTGTTGGAGGCGGCTGAACTAAACGGGATAAAGATCCCCAGACTCTGCTATCATTCCGAACTCAAACCATTGGGAGCATGCCGTCTTTGTCTGGTGGAAGACGAAAAAACCGGTCGAATACTCGCCTCATGCGTTATGCCTGCCGCCCCAAATATGGCCATCCTGACAGACACCCCCCGGATAAACAGGCACAGACGCAATATTGTCCGCCTCATGATGGCTGAACACCCGGAGTCGTGCATTGTCTGTAACAAGGGCAACAGGTGCCAGCTGCGACAGATTGCCGCACAGTTGGGTTTGGGGCAGACGGGGCTTTATCCTATGCCGAATTATAAGCCCCTTGAACAGGCAAACCCATTTATCATCAGGGACTTGAGCAAATGCGTTCTGTGCGGCAAATGTATCAGGGCAGACCATGAACTGGTCCTGGCCGGTGCAATTGACTACAATTTCAGGGGGTTCAAATCCCGCCCTCTCACCCTCCACGATTTACCTCTGGAACAATCTAACTGCACCTTTTGCGGTACCTGTGTCTCTATCTGCCCCACAGGCGCCTTGGCCCCAAAAAATACGGCGCACGCAGGCACTCCGGAGAGAGAGGCCCCGTCTGTTTGCGGGTTCTGCGGCGTTGGCTGTTCATTAAGCATGGGTGTAATCGGAGAACAGGTTGTTGAGATAAACCCCTCTGACAGTAAGGATTCTGTAAACGGGGCAACTTTATGTGTGCGTGGTCACTTTGCCCATGATTTCTTGAATGCCGGGCAACGACTGACCCAACCCATGATCCGCAGGGAGGATAAATTGATGCAGGCTTCATGGGATGAGGCCTTGGATCATGCTGCAACCCGTTTAATGGAAATAAAGAAAACATTTGGTCCCCAGAGTATCGGCTTTCTAGGTTCATCAAAATGTTCAAATGAGGAAAATTATCTTTTTCAAAAAATTGCCAGGACTGTTTTTGAAACTAACAATGTAGATAATGGGGGATATCTCTCCGGCAGATCCGGTCTGGGCCCTATTGATTCAAAAACCGGCGGCGGATGGCGAGTCAGCCCCCTGGCTAACCTGGAGAAGGCCGAATCCATTATAGTCATCGGCGCAGACCCCGGCCACACTACACCTGTTGTTGATTATTACATCAGGAGGGCGGCAAAAAAGGGAGTTCCTTTGATCATTGTGGATCCCAGAAAAACTGATCTTACACCCTTTTCCACGGTCTGGCTGCGCATACAGCCGGAGAGAGACGTGAAATTGATCAATTGTCTGGCTGCGCTCCTGTGGAAACGATTTGGTCACGACTCCATTTTTATAGATCGTTTCACGGAAGGTTTCGCCTCTTATAGTGAAGGCCTTTCATCGTTTAACAGGGAAAGGCTTTGCGTGGAGGCTGGCGTTGATATGAGCGCGTTAGAGCGTACCACAGACCTGCTCAAAGGCAAAAGGATAGCCTTTGTAGTCGGGCATGGAATCCTGCAGCAAAGAAACGCAGTCCGGGCCATGGAGGCCATATTCAACCTGATGCTGATGACAGGGAGCCTCGGATCTGATGCCGGAGGGCTCTATGCACTTGCGAGGGAGAATAATCAGGCAGGTGCGTGGGATATGGGGTCTGCGCCCGATGTGCTCCCTGGAAGGCAACACCTGGATGACAGCAGGCAGAGGCAGCGATTCGAGAGGGCCTGGAATACAAGGCTGTCGCCGGATCAGGGCCTGAATACCATTCGCATGATCATGGAAGCAGAAAAAGGCAATCTCAAGGCCTTGTATATCATGGGAGAGAACCCCCTTCGCAGTCTTCCCCAGCATGAGAGGGTCTTAAAGGCTTTGGAAAATCTGGAATTGCTCGTGGTCCAGGATATCCTTGAAACCGAAACATCAACAATGGCGGATGTGGTGTTGCCAGGGGCCGGTTTCTGCGAGAAAAGCGGCTCATATACCAATATGGAGGGAAGGATACAGTGTGTTGACCCAGTTGTTTCCCCTCCTCTTGGTGCAAGGGCTGACTGGGAAATTCTGAATATTCTTTCCGAGAGGTTGGGCCTTCCAAGCCGTTATAATACGATTGGAAAAATAAGGGCTGAAATTGTTCAGCATGTTCCAGGTTATGCAGGCCTTGATCACGGCAAAAATACTGTATGGATAAGCAACAACAGTCAACGAAGGCTTTTTAATCGTGAAGGACAGGGGGAGCCAATTGCCTTCTCTCCAGTTGTTTTTGCAGAGGACAGCCCTCAGAATGAAGACTATCCTTTCACGGCGATTGTGGGATCAAAACGCTATCACCTGGGAAGCGGCACACGCACCAGCCATTCTAGACGAATCCGGAATTTGGGAAAAAACGGTCATGCAGAGATCTCTCCTGCAGATGGGCTTGAACTAAATTTGGCTGATGGTGACAAAGTCAGGATACATTCCCAATGCGGGTCAATTGTAAGGGAGATTATGCTGGAAAAAGGCCTTGAAAAAGGACTTGTTTATCTGCCGGCCGGTTTTAACGGGAACGATGTTATGAAACTGATTCCACTTACACCATTTGAAGACAGGCATTCAACCGGCCTTAAGACATGCCGGATCAGGCTTGAAAAATTGCAATCTGTTACATAACGGTAGCTTTTAAGGGGGAAAACAAGATGACTCCAAAAGACATAGACTGGACAAGACTTTCGGCAATTATTGATAAACACAAGGCCGAAAGATGGAGCCTTATTCCACTGCTGCAGGAGATCCAGGAGGCATTTGGCTTTATCCCGCCTGAATCTATCGAGATCATTGCAGATGCTCTAAAAATTTTCCCGGTTGAGATCCAGGGGGTGATTACATTCTACGCAGGCTTTTCTCTGCTGCCAAAGGGCAAATATGTCCTCAAGGTGTGTCGAGGCACGGCCTGCCATGTCAAAGGGGGAAGGAGCATCCTGAGATTGATCAAAACACAACTGGGCCTGGAGGAAGGAGAAACAGGCAAGGATTATCAATTCACACTTGAAACCACAGCTTGTCTGGGGGCATGCGCCCTGGCGCCCACCATGATGGTAAACAGGACATATTTCGGCAAATTATCTCCTCCAAAGGTAACGGCGGTTTTGGCTCACCACAGCAAGGATAAGGAATAGGTCCAGGCATGGGACAACCTTACAGGAACCGGATATAAACAGAGGATTATGGGTATGAAAAAAATAAATGACCCTTTGGATCTGGAGACCTTTAGAAAAAATATCCTCGCCAGAAGAAAATCCGCTGATCAGGTGGTGAAGGTATGCTGCAGTACTGGATGCCGCGCAGGCGGTTCCCTCGATATAGTCCGCGGCCTTGAGCAGGAACTTCGCAGCAGGGGTCTTGATGACAATATCGAGATCAAAAAGACCGGCTGCCGGGGCTTTTGTGAAAATGGGCCGGTCATGGCAATCGCCCCTGAAGAAATCTTTTATAATAAGGTTGAGCCCCTGGATGTGCAGGAGATCATCACCAGGACCCTTATGGAAGGCAGGCCTGTTGAACGATTGCTCTATACTGACCCTGAGACGCGCAAGAAGATCCGATCTGAAAAGGACATCCCTTTTTTCAGTAAACAGGTAAGAAGGGTCCTGCACAACTGTGGACAAATTGATCCTACTGATATTTCCGACTACATCGCTTCAGGGGGATATCAGGCAATCGCCAGGGCCCTGACCAGGATGACGCCGGAACAGGTGATTGATGATGTCATAGAGGCAAAACTAAGGGGCAGGGGGGGCGCGGGTTTCCCCACCGGGTTAAAATGGAGATTCGCCCGTGAGGCCGAAGGCCGTCCCAAATACGTTATTTGCAATGCGGACGAAGGGGACCCGGGGGCATTCATGGATCGTTCTGTCCTGGAGGGAGATCCACACGCAGTACTTGAGGGCATGCTTATAGGGGCCTATGCCATTGGAGCTGAATACGGCTATGTCTATGTCAGGGAGGAATACCCGGTTGCGGTGGAAAACATCGGAGTCGCCCTGGAACAGATGAGGGAGTTGGGGTTTTTGGGAAAGAACATTCTGGGAAAGGATTTTAATTTTGATCTCTCCATCAAGATGGGGGCGGGGGCGTTTGTCTGTGGCGAAGAGACCGCGCTGATGGCGTCCATCGAGGGGAAGAGGGGCATGCCAAAGGCAAGGCCTCCTTTTCCCGCGCAATCGGGTCTTGATGGAAAACCAACCAACATAAATAACGTGGAGACATGGGCCAATGTGCCTCTGATAATCAACAACGGTGTTGACT
>DIKH01000180.1 GCA_002424495.1 Desulfobacteraceae bacterium UBA5623 | reverse complement strand
CACCTATCTATTGCTCGCCATTTATTGCCGTGAGCATCATAACGAGAAAGTTTCCATCAAAAGAGTTCGCGAGCTCCGCATAAAAATTCAAAATGAAATGCTTGATGCTGAAAATCACTCTCTTGATTCTGAATTTGACAGCAACATAATTCCTTCAACAAATTCAACCTATGCAAATACTTAACCGGAAATTACTGAGTTGAAGTATATGTTACGCAAAGTAAACATAAATGGAGGTTCAAAATGCCACAAATAATGAGCACCCCGACCCATTGTCCTGGATTCCAGCAATTCCGTAATCTGAATTCTTTCGTTTGCAGGTGTCCCGAATGCGGGAAGGAAAAGGAAATCTTTTCTGATGAATTCAATCACACCCATACCTGTTCAGGTTGCGGAAAACCGATAGATTTTAGCCGATGCAGCCTTGAGGGCTCTGCTGGGGATAATTCGCCACGATAATAAAAGTGGGCTGAGAAAGATCCCTGGTGTTCTGAAAGCCCTTCAGGATGGATATACAAAACCATAACAACAGCACAATAAGACCAGGGATTCATCATTACCTTTGGAAGATATTGCTGAACTTACTTTTCCAGGGATAACGTTCTATGTCCAGGCGAAGTCATCACTCTAAACCCGGCATCCGAATACCCGGGCAACGGGAGTCATGCCAACAAGAAGCATTTCAATCTCTTGAAATAGCGCTTAAATGCGATTCTGTCGGCAGTCTGGAAGCGCTAATTCCCTTAGTCAGGGACGCCTCTAACCCCTGGGTGAAGATTGATGTTATCCACTCGGGTGTCGGCCTTATTTCAAAATTTGATCTGGAGATGGCACTCACCGGCAGCAGGTTGGTCATCGGTTTTAACGTGGACACAATGCCTCAAGTCGAACATATCTGCAGGGAAAAGGGCATTGAGGTTCGGATTTATGATGTGATCTACAAGTTGGCAGACGATCTCAGGGAAATCGCAAGCCGCTTGGTCCCTCAGGAAGAAGAAGAGGAGATCACCGGAGAAGCCAAGGTGATCGCTTTATTTAAGAGCAGTAGAGGAGGAATTATTTTGGGATGTGAGGTAGTAAAAGGAGTGCTGAGCCTTGGCGGTAATTTCAGGGTCATTTCAGCCATGGGCCCAAAATACACAGGTAAAATTGAGTCCCTTCACATTGAAAAGGATGCGGTAAAAGAGGCTAAAAAAGGTCAGCAGGCGGGCTTGAAGATTTCAAACTTCAAGGATGTAAAAATCGGAGACCTCGTTGAATGCTTTGAGGTAAAAAAGCAAAGCCCTTGGAGAAACTGGCACCCCAGGGGCGGAGTTTTTCGATATTAAGCCTGATGCCCGGCAGGGATCGGATAATATGAATAATATGAATAAATTGTACTGAAGGAGCGCTCTAAACTCTGATCCCGATAAAAGTGGAGATTACAGGCATGGTGGAAAATACACAAGAACAGGAACGGATGAATAGAGAGATGTTGGACCAGGTCCAGGCTTATCTGGTAGAGATATTGAAAGAAATACCTCGTGAATTGCCGATTATTCTTTTAACGCAGCCGCTTAAAAATGATCTGTTTTGTGACGGAGCCAGGAAGGTCATACGCGGGATTCGGCAACTTGCCCCAAAGATTACCTTGCGGGAATACGATCTTGGCCACAAAATGGCCAAACAATGGCAGGCTGATGTTTCCCCCACATTATTGTTTGATCCGGATCATTACAATATCCGTTGGCTCGGTGCGCCGCTCGGCGAAGAAACTCTGACATTCATAGAACTCATCAAAATGATCGGATATGGAAAAAGTGGTATCAGTGAAGACTCCCGAATGGTCCTGCAAAAAATAGACGGCCCCAGACACATTAAAGTCTTTGTAAGCCCGACCTGCCCTTACTGCCCCCAACAAGCGGTCAATGCCCTAAAGGCCGCGGTTGAAAGGCCGGAGCTCATTTCCCTTGAGATTATAGACATCCAGGCCAACCCGGGACTGGCCGATCAATATTCGGCACAGAGCGTTCCCCAGACCTTTGCCGATGAAATACTGATCGCGATGGGGGCTCAGACCGAGGAACTGTTCATGTTGTCTCTGCAAAAGATGGAGCAGCAGAGTGTGTTTATCCCGGAAAGTGACACCGCCGAAGTAGAGGTTGATCTTGTCATCGTTGGCGGAGGTCCTGCGGGTCTGACTGCAGGTATTTACTCTACGCGAAGTGGTCTGAAAACAGCCATTATCGAAAGGGCCGCACTTGGGGGGCAGGTGGCGACGACGCCGGTCGTAGAAAATTATCCCGGGTTTACACAGGTCGGTGGAAAGGCCTTGGTTGATATCATGGTTAGCCATGCGCTGGAATATACCCAGATTTATCCCGGGGAGGAGGTCATGGAAATTCAACCCGGCGACCCCATTGTGGTGCATACCAGCCGGAGGCGATTTACAACACGTGCCGTTCTTTTGGCGACAGGCGCAACCCATCGGCAGCTAAACGTCCCTGGAGAGGCCCGTCTTTCCGGAAAAGGTGTCAGCTATTGCAGCACATGCGATGGGCCACTGTTCAAGGGTAAAAAGGTGATCATGGTGGGAGGCGGCAACAGCGCGGTTACCGAGGCGCTGCACCTCCATCACATGGGTGTGGAAGTGACACTGGTTCATCGGCGGGACGCCTTACGTGCCCAGGAGTATCTGACAAAAAACTTGTCCGCAAATAACATCCCGGTGTTATACCATACTGAGATCAGGGAGATTTTGGGTACAAAACGTGTGGAAGAGGTTATGCTGTATGATAATCAGACGAAAAAGACATCGAAAATGAAGGTGGACGGAGTCTTTGTGGCTGTCGGTTATCAGCCGGTAGTTGAACTGGCGCAAAAATGCGGGGTGGAGGTTACTCCGGAAGGTTACATCAAAAGGGATTCCAGACATCGAACCAATGTTAGGGGCATTTACAGCGCAGGCGATGTGGAGGGGGGCTATAAGCAGATCGTAACAGCCGCAGGGCAAGGGTCGGAAGCAGCCATCAGCATCTTCGAGGACCTTATCAACCCCTATTGGAAAAAGGAGAAATAACATGCCTGAGCTGGTCATTTTGAAGAATCAGCAGATTGATAAGATACGCAGGGACAATGAAAGGAGCAAGAAATAATGGCTTATGAATTTAATGCAGCAGAGATATTTGATGTCGCTTGCCAAATGGAAAAAAACGGAGCGGATTTTTATCGAAAAATGAGCGGGAAAATTTCGGATAAACCGGTCCGGAAGCTGCTAAACGATCTTGCGTTGATGGAAAAGGCGCATGAACAGGTGTTCGAATCCATGCAGAAGGAATTGACATCGCAGGAGCGGATACAGACGGTTTTTGACCCGGCAGGAGAAACGGCCCTGTATCTTAAGGCCATGGCAGATGCCCATGTGTTTAATGAAAATGCAGGTCGGAATTTCACATTGTCTGAAACCATGTCTGAAAAGGCCAAAATCATCAAAATCGTCAGGGCCGCAATCAGCCTTGAGTGGGAATCCATCTCTTTTTACGTGGGAATAAAAGAATTTGTTACGGAGCAATTCGGGAAAAAAAGGATTGATGATATTATCAAGGAAGAAATGCGACACGTAAGGATACTGAGCAACCAGCTAACATCTTAGATATATTTTGTCTGCTGGAAGCAGCCAACGTTTCCTCAAGTCCTTAACATTCACTTTAAAGGCCTGAGCAGCTACTACAGGAATTGTTGAATATTACGCGGGCTAACCCACGAGGGAATGGCCCAGCAGCCTTTGATGTTCCAAACTGACGGGCTCAAAATCATAACTTTTTAAAGACACTTTCAGACGGTTATTCCTATTGGTTTGTGAACGCTGTAAAAAAACTGAACAACCCTCGTCTAT
>DIKH01000400.1 GCA_002424495.1 Desulfobacteraceae bacterium UBA5623 | reverse complement strand
TCATTTCAACTGCCGTTTTTAGGATTAATCTAGGTTGATTCCACATTCAAAAATATTTCTCCTGAAGTTGTCGTCTTGACACACAAGCCTAATCATCATATACTCCGGCCAATTAAAAGGGAAGTCTTATCATGGATATTGTGTCTTTAAAAAATAAATGATGCATTGTAAAGACTCCTCGCCGTTTTTTATACTATCCCTTATCTTCTCATTTCATTAAAGTCTCTCATAACTCCATGGGTAACGGGCGCGAAGACATGTCCGATAAAAAGACGATACTGCTCATCCACCCGCCAATATCAAAACCCTGCGAACCACCTCCGGGTTTGGCCAAACTCATAGGTGCTCTAAGGACAAACGGCATAGAATGCAGGGCCTTTGATGCCAATCTTGAAGGGATCTATCATCTGCTTGGCAGACCAATAACAGTAAACGATACCTGGTCCCGCAGGGCCGTTCGCAACATAGGCGCCAACATGGAATCCATCAGGTCAGGTCAGGCCTTTTCCAGCCCGGACAGATACAAAAGGGCTGTGATGGACATCAACAGGGCGCTTAATATGGCAGGCCGGGAGTATGGCTTTGATATCTCGCTTTCCAACTACGGCTCCTCCAGACTTGTGCCTGTGCAGAGCAGAGATCTGATAACATCTGCCCTAAAGTTCAGGGAAAATCCGTTTTTTCCACACTTCGAAAAAAGGCTTACAGAACTTTTTGCGGAACAACAACCGGACATAACAGGGCTTTCCATAAATTTCATCAGCCAGGCCCTCTGCGCATTTGCCATCGCCGGGTTCATAAAACAATATTTTCCCAAGACCCGAATCGTGCTGGGAGGGGGTCTTATCACCTCATGGATGAACATCCCAGGGTTTGATAACCCTTTTAAGGGGCTGGCCGATGACCTGGTAGCAGGCCCGGGTGAGTTTGCCCTGCTCTCAATGTGCGGGGAACAAGGTCCTTGCTGTTCGTCCTCCTATAGTGGATATGACTATGGGGACTTTGACCTAAGCCGTTACCTTTCCCCGGGACCGGTGCTGCCTTACAGCGCCTCCAGGGGATGCTACTGGCAAAAATGCGCCTTCTGCCCTGAAAAAGCGGAAAACAGCGCCTATATTCCCTCTGACCCGCAAGATGTTACGGATGATATCCGCCGTTTGACCGGAGAGATTGATCCAAGCCTGATCCACTTTGTTGACAATGCCTTAAGCCCAAAATTTTTGAGACACCTTATAAAGAATCCGCCAGGGGCGCCCTGGTATGGGTTTACCAGGATTACTCCTCACCTTGCTGATCCGGGTTTTGTAAGGGGGCTTAAAGATGCGGGCTGTGTCATGCTCAAGCTGGGTATAGAGTCGGGGGATCAGGCTGTTTTGGATGGTCTACAAAAGGGGATAGACATAAAAACCGCATCCAGAGCGCTTAAGGCCATAAAAGAGGCCTCCATTGCCACATATGTTTATTTGCTGTTTGGAACACCCCGAGAGATCCGGGCCAGCGCTGTAAAGACCCTTGATTTTACCCTTGCCCACGCTGATCTTATAGATTTTCTCAATCTTGCCATTTTCAACCTTCCAGCCTATAGTGAAGAGGCAAAAGGGCTTGACACGGTTGAATTTTACCAGGGAGACCTTTCTATTTACCGGGAATTTGTCCACCCAATGGGGTGGAACAGGAACCTGGTAAGACAATTTATCGCAAAGGAGTTCAGGAAAAAACCCCTGATAAGACTGATCCTCAATAACGACCCGTCTTTTTTTACATCCAACCATGCCCCCTTTTTCAGGATGTAAAAGGAGGGCGTCTCGAAGATCAACTTACATGATTCCATATTTAAAACAACCTTGACAGGCCGTCGGTGTTTTCTATAAAACGGCCTGCATATAGATTTTTCACCTGAAATAGGAACATTTTTTATGCGTTTTAATCAAGATAAGGCCTACTACCCCTCTGTGCTCGATCACAAGCCTGGATTTCTCTTAAACAGGCTTCTTTATATACTATTTAAGAACGTCCAATTCGCCCAAGACATGTCCGATACCTTGCGGCAACTTAATCGCCAGGGCACTGTGGTATATGCAATAAAGTATCGCGGACACCTTGACTATCTCCTTTACCACTACCGGTTTCGCACCAGCAGACTCCCATACCCCAAAATCGCATTTGGCATGAACATGTCAACATTCCTTCCCCTGACACATTTTTTAAGGGTCTTGAAATTCCAGATTTCGTATTTTTTTAAGAACCGTAAGTTTCCCGATCCATTTGTCAGCGGTTTTTTCAGTGCGGCCATTCAGGGTGGAACTTCGGCCTTGTTGTGCCTGATAGACCCAAAGGGATTCATGCGGCATTTCATCCATTCTGAAAAAGATCCCTTGCACTTTCTCCTTGAAACCCAAAGGCAGATGGACAGGCCCATATTTGTTGTCCCCCAGCTTATCCTCTACAAAAAGACGCCCGAAAAGGCCAGCCCCACGTTAAAGGACATCTTCTTCGGTTACAAAGACAATCCGGGGATTATCAGGAAGGTTGCCCTTTTTTTCAGACACAACCGCCGGGCCTTTATTGATTTCGGAAAACCCCTGAACCTGAAGACCTATCTTGAGGAACAACCAGTAGAACGCCCATTAGAAGAAATATCAAATGAAATACGACAGATACTGATTGAAGGTATTGACATCCAGAAGAGGGTCATCATAGGCCCTGTAATGAAAACCAGGCAGCAATTAAAGGAAATAGTGCTCAAAGACAATGATGTCATGCAGGCTATTGAAAAAACAGCGTCGAAAAACAAGCAGAATCATAAAGATATAAGAAAACAGGCAGACAAAATCTTTGATGAAATAGCTGCGGATTATAATATTAACTATGTTCAGTTCTTTCACTTAGCCCTGTCGTGGCTGTGGAAAAAAATCTATCAGGGCATAGACGTAGACAATGCCAGCTTGGCTGTGGTAAGGCAAATGGCCGGAAAGGGTTCCATGGTTTATGTCCCTTCACACAAGAGCCATATTGACTATCTGGTGCTTAATTACATCTTGTTTGAGCATCACATGCACATTCCAAGGATCGCAGCGGGCCAGAATCTGGCATTTTGGCCAATGGGCTATATTTTCAAAAAATCCGGCGCATTCTTTATCCGCAGGACCTTTAAGGGCCTAAGCCTCTACCCCAGGATATTTACCAGATATGTCAAACAACTACTCCATGAAGGGCATCCGCTGGAATTTTTTATTGAAGGCGGCAGGAGCAGGAGCGGAAAGCTGATAATGCCTAAAACAGGATTCCTCTCCATCCTGATCCAGGCCTTTGAGGAGGGATATTCAGATGATCTGATGTTTATCCCCGTCTCTATAAGCTATGACAGGATACTGGAAGAAAAGTCTTATGAAAAGGAACTGGTTGGAGAAAAGAAGCAAAATGAAAGTATTAAACAGATATTGAGCGCCAGGAGATTTCTAAAGCGAAAACATGGCAAGATTTATATCCGCTTTGCTCAACCAATCTCACTGCATCAATATCTTGAGCAAAAGGCTATTTTACCACATGCAGCCCTGCAGCCGCTTGCCTTTGATCTGATAAGATCTATCAACAGGGTTGCTGTTGTAACCCCTCTTGCGCTCATCGCCTCTGCAATCCTCACCGGCCATCGTCGTGGGTTTCAAGTCCATGAACTGCTTGCAACGGTGAATATTTTCCGTGACTTTCTCAATAAGGAGAAAATTCCAATAGCTACTTCCATGAAAAACCTTGAAGATGCTGTAATAGAGACCATATCTGTGATGTCAGGCAGGAAGATAATTGACAGGATTGAAGATGCAGATGGAAAAGAGGCCTTTTATTACGTGCAGGATGAAAAGAAAAAAGAGCTTGAGTATTATAAAAACAGCATAATCCATTTTTTTGTCCTGCACTCATTTGTGGCGGTCAGTCTCCTTACAAAAAGAGATGAAATAAAGTCACGAGAGGCGATCCTTGAAGACTACGGATTCCTCAAGAATTTATTTAAAAATGAATTTGTGTATAATAATGAAAAAAGCATCGAAGAAGAGCTTGATCAAGTCATAGGCTGCTTTATTGAGGCTTCTTATATTACACCCAGCAATGACAATGATGGTTATAAACTGACCAGGCTCGGTTATGATCGTTTGTCCGTTTGGGCCGGTTTTGCAAGGACCTTTATCGAATCATACTGGATTGCTGTAAGATCATACATGCATATTGAAAAAAACGGCAAAAAGAAAAGTGACTTATTCGGGCGTATGAGTGAGCT
Organism: Desulfobacteraceae bacterium UBA5623; assembly: GCA_002424495.1. Classification (GTDB taxonomy): domain Bacteria; phylum Desulfobacterota; class DSM-4660; order Desulfatiglandales; family Desulfatiglandaceae; genus UBA5623. The sequence continues at coordinate 12,194 of DIKH01000400.1, read as the reverse complement.
TGGGCTGAAATATCATAAGCATGGAGTAATAGAGCACACGGAAGGTATTTCTACAGCCAGTCTTGAGAATGCCACGCGCTTTATCAGGGAAAATGTCCTGGATCAAAGAGAAGGATCTGAAAAAAGAAACTCCCAAACCAATGACAAAATGATCGAGATGGCCAAACGGCTCTATGACCTATTGCGCACTACGTAAGGCAGGAGGTCCTAAGGTTGCAAGGCCATTGCCATTGATTTAATAGATTCTGGAAATAAATTTCTCCTTTACCCTTATAATGGACAAAACCTCAGAGGCAATTTCTTCTATTGGTTTATTAGTTACATTAATAACTGGCCATTCAGGCCTGGAGTCAAATATCTTTCTTGCATAGAGTAACTCCCGATGCACATGCTCGGGCTTGGCATACTCGGAATCGGCCCCTTTCCAAAGCTCTATCCTAACCTTACGCAGTCTCATGAGAGGCTCGGGTTCTGTCATCAGACAGAATATACGACCTTGAGACAACTTAAAGACCTCGGAAGGCAGTTCAACTCCAAGCACAATCGGCACATTTGCGACAAACCATCCCTTGAAGGCAAGATAAATGCTCAGCGGCGTCTTGAATGTCCTGGAAACCCCCAGCAGGACAATTTCCGCCTTGGAAAGTTGTCCAACGCGCTTTCCATCATCATGGCGCAGGGCAAATTCCGTTGCCTCGATGCGTCTGAAATAGGCCTTGTTCAGCTCATAAAAAAGGCCCGGCTTTTCAGACGGGGAGTCTGAAAGCTGCTGTGACAACTGGGCCAACAGCGGCCCCATCAGGTCTATTGTCTCTACATTGTGAGACCTTCCTGTCCGCCTTACAATTCCACGCAACTCCTGTGAAACCACGGTGTGTACTACAAAGCCGCCAGCCTTTGATGCCTGCTCTATTATATTGATAATTTGATCTCCGCTCCGGACTTCCGGGTGGAGGTGCACCTCAACGGATGTATCGGGAAATTGGGTAAGTGCGGCATCTAAAGCCTGTTGTGCGGTTCTGCCTGTGCCGTCGGAAATAACAAAGACATGATTCATTAAGGCCCCCGCTTAGAGGGTTGACGATCAGAAAAAGTAGGCGTTCACGGGTTGCGGGCCAGCCCACAACCCGTAACTCGCAACCAGTGAACGGTTATACTATCTGTCTCGCCCTTGGCAACCGGGCTAATCTTCCAATGCCGCAAGGGCAGCCGAAAAGCGTGCAATAGGCACACGAAATGGGCTGCATGAAACATAGTCCAGACCCACCTTGTGAAAAAAGGCAATGGACTTCGGATCGCCACCGTGTTCGCCGCAAACTCCCAAGTGGATATTGCTCCGTGAAGAACGACCCTTTTCTATAGCGATGCGGACCAATTCCCCTATTCCTCTCTGATCGATGGACTTAAAAGGGTCATCCTCATAAATGCCGGACTCAACATAATAGGGCAAAAACGACCCGGAATCATCACGTGAAAAACCGCAACCCATCTGAGTCAGATCATTGGTTCCGAAGCTGAAAAATTCCGCGTGTTTTGCGATCTCATCCGCAGTTACTGCGGCCCTTGGGACCTCAATCATCGTCCCAATCTTGTATTCCAGGTCCTTTAGACCGAGTTCTTCTTTTACCTTGCCTGCGACTTCCAAGATATTTTTGCGCTGGTTTTCCAGCTCTTTTGTATTCCCAACCAGTGGAACCATTATCTCCGGATGGACTTCAACCCCTTCCTTGGTCAGTTTTGCAGCCGCCTCGAGTATGGCGCGCACCTGCATGCGTGTTACTTCCGGCATGGTTATGCCCAGGCGGCATCCACGATTGCCAAGCATGGGGTTGAATTCATGAAGCTGCTCAATGCGGTTTCGTATCACATAGGCGCTGACATTGAGGTCAGAGGCGATTTCATCAATCTTTTTAGTATCTTCCTGGTGAGGGAGAAACTCGTGCAAAGGAGGATCGAGGAGGCGGATAGTGACCGAGTAAGGGCTCATTGCCTTCAGTATTCCATAGAAATCGTCACGTTGATACGGCAACAGTTTTTTCAAGGCCTCTTCTCTCTCCTCAGCGGTGTCTGAAAGGATCATGGAACGCATGTTGCGGATACGATCCTCGCCAAAGAACATGTGCTCCGTCCTGGTCAGGCCTATACCGCGCGCGCCGAACCTGCGGGCGATGGCTGCGTCTTCAGGTGTGTCGGCATTTGTGCGAATCTCCAGTCTACTGGTCTTCTCTGCGATGACCATAAGCTTCTTATACCATTTGTTGGTGTCGGGGTCGGCGTTTACAACCGGGATCTGGCCTTCATATACGATGCCTTTCGTCCCATTGAGGGTAATCCAATCCCCTTCTTTCAATGTCTTGCCTTTAACTGTTACCGTACGATTCTGATAACTGATATCAAGATCACTGCACCCGACGACGCAGCATTTCCCCCAGCCACGTGCAACCAGGGCAGCATGACTGGTCATTCCGCCATGGGCGGTAAGGATGCCTTCCGCGGCGCGCATTCCGTCAACATCTTCAGGGCTTGTCTCAAGACGGACAAGAATAACCTTTTCGCCCTTTTTGGCCATATCCCAGGCCCGTTCGCTGTGAAGCACAATCTTGCCGATGGCGCCTCCAGGGCCTGCAGCAAGCCCTTTTGCCAATAGATTAGCCTTTTTCTCTTCCCTTGGATCCAGCATCGGGTGCAGCAGTTCATCAAGTTGATCAGGCCTTACGCGCCTTAAGGCCTCATGCTCATCAATAAAACCCTCCTCCAGCATATCAATGGCCATTCGCACCGCGGCAAGGCCATTTCGCTTTCCAGTGCGGGTCTGAAGCATCCAGAGCCTGCCATGCTCGATAGTAAACTCAAGGTCCTGCATGTCAGTATAATGTTTTTCAAGCCTGTCGCGATATCCAACAAGTTCCTTGTACAATTCCGGCATAGCTTCTTCGAGAGACGGGAGCTGATCGTTTTTGCCCGGCTGCTTGCAATAAATATTCAGCGCATTCGGGGTTCGGATACCTGCAACAACATCTTCGCCCTGTGCATTGACCAGCCATTCGCCGTAGAAATTGGCATCACCCGTGGAAGGGTCACGGGTAAAGGCAACACCGGTAGCACTGTCTTCACCCATGTTTCCAAAGACCATGGTCTGGACGTTGACGGCTGTGCCCCACTCTTCAGGGATATTTTCAATGCGACGATAAGAAACCGCGCGCCTTCCACGCCAGGACTGGAAAACTGCCCCTATTCCCCCCCAGAGCTGCTCCCAGGGATCATCTGGAAATTTCTTTCCCAATACCTCCTCAACCTTGGCCTTGAAGGCATCACAAAGCTGTTTCAGATCATCAGTGGTCAGCTCCGTGTCCAGTTGGTAACCCTTGTCTTTCTTGGCCTTGGTCATAAGCATCTCCAGCTGAGGCCGAATGGCCTTTTCCTCGTCTTCATATTCAATCCCCGCCGCCTTCTCCATCACCACATCAGAATACATCGTTATAAGGCGACGATAGGCGTCATATACAAACCTCTCATTCCCCGACTGTTTGATCATGCCGGGGATGGTCGCAGAACACAGACCGACATTAAGAACGGTTTCCATCATACCAGGCATGGATTTTCTGGCGCCGGAACGGACTGAAATCAAAAGCGGGTTTTCCGGGTCTCCGAACCTGCGGCCCATTATCGCCTCCACCCGGGACATGGCCTCCTTCGACTGTTCAATGGCCTCTTGAGGTATCTTTCCACCTGCATCAAAATAGGCGGTATTAGTCTCAGTTGTAAGAGTAAATCCCGGAGGCACGGGGATACCCAGATTTGTCATCTCCGCCAGGTTGGCTCCTTTGCCACCCAGCTCATTTTTCATCTCAGCCTTTCCATCAGCCTTTCCATCTCCAAAAAAATATACGAATTTCATTTTTCTCTCCCTTTCCTCAACTATATAATATATATTAGAATTTTTAAGCCCCCTGACTGTCTCCTTTCCCCCTTTTTCTCAAATACTCAAAAAGATAAGCCAGGCCGAATATCAATGCAGCAAGACCCATAATCTTGTCCGCTGAAATACTTTGAAAAAACAACCGGCAAACAACAATGCTTATTATGGACGACAGGATTAATCTTATAAGGAAAATATAAAATGTTGCCATAACGCTCAGGTGTCACCATTCTTTGTGTCAAATTTTTTAAATGGAATAATAGTGCCTATGCCGCTTTTGGATCTGTCTTGGTTAAATTGGTGTGATTGGTTATTATCTTCTTTTTTCTGCTCAATCCTTTTGACCTTTTCCAGTCTCACGGATTTTCCTCCCATTGTAAAAGGCGCACCGTCAATATATGCCTTTCTGAGTATCCAGGTGACTGTCTGAACAGGAAGGGTAAGGAGCAATAAGGTGACATGATGCCAATCCTTTTTGATATCAGGCTCAATTGTTTCGATGCGGGCAAAAATTGCAGGCTGGTCCTGGAAGTAGATCAAAACAACGTCATTTTCAAATGCCATATCTAGTTCCGTAAATTGAAAGTGTATTCCCGATGCTCATGACTTTCGTAACCCATTAGAAGTCCTAGGCTATTTGGCTGTTTACAGGCCTATGTATATTTGTTCGCCAGAATATAAACGCTCAAGAAAAAATAGTCAAAGAAAAGATAGGCTAACACTTATTATAATGGTCCCGGACATCCTGAAATGGGGACTCTCAGGGGAGGACCGTTGCTTTTAGCGCCAGGTAGAAGATTCCAGAAACGATGATTGTCGCGGGAAGGGTAAAGATCCAGGCCAAGACAATATGACCCGCCAGACCCCAATGAACTGCGGAAAGCCTTCGGGTTACACCAACTCCCATTATTGAGCCTGTAATGGTGTGTGTTGTACTCACAGGGATTCCGGCTAGGGATGCGCCAATAATGGTCAAAGCCCCGGCGGTCTCTGCGCAAAAGCCGTGAACCGGCTTCAGATCTGTGAGGCCTATGCCGAGATTTTTGATAACCTTCCACCCCCCAAACAGGGTGCCGAGTGAAATGGTGCTGTAGCTGGCGATAACCACCCAGAGCGGTACATGGAATTCTTGGCCAAGATATCCGGTGCTGTAAAGCAACACAGCAATGATCCCCATGGTCTTCTGTGCATCGTTGCTGCCGTGTCCGAGGCTGAATATGGCTGATGAAAGCAATTGCATAACCCGAAAATAAGAATTCACATTACCGGGTGTACTTCTCTTGAAAACATGGAGCGTGAGCACCATGATGATATTGCCAAGCACAAAGCCGATAACCGGCGAAAGCACTATGAAAATCAGCACCTTGGTTATGCCTGCCATAATAAGGCCATCAGCGCCCTTTGCAATTAGTGCCGGGCCTATCATGCCGCCTATCAAGGCATGGGATACACTGATGGGCATTCCATATCGCGTGCAGATATGGGTCCAGATTACCGCACCCATCAGGGCTGACAATATGAAATATTCATTTATGATATTTGTGTCAACTATACCTTTGCCTATGGTCGTCGCCACGTGAACACCGAAAAAAAATACCGCGGCGAAATTAAAAAAAGCCGCCCATGCCACAGCAACCCGTGGAGAAAGGACCTTGGTGGATACGACTGTGGCTATGGAATTGGCCGCATCATTCATTCCGTTCAGGAAATCGAAAAGAAGGGCTAAGCAAATTATTATAATGACAATAGAAAGCATAATTATTTTAATTCAAAATTCACAATTAAAAATTCAAAATTGTGCCTGAACGGCCCTTAAGTTCAGGCACAATCTAGGTGCGTTTAATAACCACTGTCTTTAGCACATCAGAGAGGCTCTTTGCGTGGTCGGTAGCACCTTCAAGAGTCTCCAGGATATCCTTTATTTTTATCAGTTCAATGGAATCGGTTTCTTTTTCAAACAGCTTGGAAATAGCAATATGATATAATTCATCTGCAAGGCGCTCAATTTTATTTATCTCTTCACATGTTTCCATGACTTTTTGAGAGTGCGCCATATCCTTTATTTCTTCCATTGCAGTCTTGATAAGTTTTGATGCCTCCAGGATCAGCGCCGCAAGCGGGGTGAACTCAGGAATGAACAGCTTTGGTTTGTACATCCGGATACGATTGCATGCGGCATTAATGCAGTCGGCGACATCATCAATACAGGTTGCAAGCGCATATATCTCCTCACGATCAAACGGGGTTATGAATGATTTGTCCAGATGATCATAAATCCTGTTGGTGATCTCGTCTCCGCAAAGCTCAAGCTTTTTTATTTCTTTAATTATAGGGTCCCATTGAGAAGAGCTTTGGGAATTCATCAACTTAAAGAGCAATTCGGCAATTTTGAACAGATTTTCCGTATCCTCTTCAAACAGTTGATAAAAGGTATTTTCCTTTGGAGTAAAGAGTTTAAGGAACTTGTCTATGGCCATAAAATCACCTGCTTTGGTTTAGATCTAATGTCGAAATGGACTGATAGGCAGGATGGTAATTAGTATAAGATCTTTATATTTGTCAAATAAATATAACTTTTGTTTATATTATAAGGGGTTATGCTTTCAAATTATATTGTTTTGCCATGGATGGGAATATACTATCAGTATTTTTAGGACCACTGAGATTTCAAATCCTCTGCATTTCATTTCAGACCTTTTTAAACGAGTAATTTTGTAACATTGCCTTCCTTTTCACCCTGTTCCTTAATTTTATTGTAATAACAGCATGTTTAACAGTATCTTCATTGTTTCATGCTACTAAACGCCTCAAAATCATCATGCCTTTATAAAGGGACAATATATACAACTGGCTGTTTTTATTGAAACTTAAAAAAAACCAAGAAATGGTACACATTTTGCTGTTTATCCAAAAATATTAATACGAGGTTTGGCTATTGATTGGTATGAGTCCACATGGGCACTGAAAAAACCATAATTATCGCAGAACCTACTGAAACCCTGGTATCAGAGCTTAAACCTTTCCTGGCCGAAATTGGTCTGGGTGTAATTCATCTGAAGACCCTTAAAGAAACCCTGATGACCCTTCAGGATAGGAGTGTAGACGTTCTTCTGCTGGATTCTTCCCTCCTGGAAGTCGGCTGCGAATTTATATCCATAATTAAGGGTATTAAAGAAAATTTACGAATCATTGTCTGCGCAGAAATCAACACCCCTGAATTCGAAGGCAATGCAAGACATCAGGGGATATTTTACTATCATATAAAAGCCTTTGGATCACAGGATCTTGAAATGGCCATTTCCAGTGCCATTAATTATTCACCCCACCATTGCGGAGGTTCTTTGCATGCCCCTTCAAGAGAAGATTAGATCGGGTAAATTTGTAGTCATGGGAGAGTTTGAGCCGCCAAAGGGGACTGATTTTTCATCTCTTCTCGAAAGTGCCATTCAATCAAGAGGAAGAGTGGATGCAATCGTCATTCCTGAAATGGCTAACGCCGTGTTAAAGGCAAGCTCTCTTGGCACGTGCGCCTTTTTTCAAAAAGCCGGAATTGAGACTGTATTTCAAGTATGTTGCCGCGACAGAAACAGGCTCGCCCTTCAAGCGGACATATTGGCTGCCGGGGCACTGGGTATATTTAACATCGTGGCAGTTGCAGGCGAGGAGATTAAATTCGGAGACCACCCACAGGCGAGAACCGTGAATGATCTGGACCTAAGCGAACTCCTGAACACCATAAACAAGCTTCAATCAGGAAAGGATCTCGCCGGAATAGAACTGCGAGGGGCGCCCCGGTTCTGTGTCGGTTCCACCATTGACACCTCTGTTTCCGGAGGGCTTATGGATATCGAGCTGGAAAACCTCAAAAAGAAAATATCATCGGGAGTGGAATATGTAATTACAAATCCAATATTCGATCTCCGTCGCTTTCAACAATTTATAAAGCGAATTGATACGGCTCGGATCAAACTGATTCCAACGGTCCTTTTACTGAAATCCGCCGGCATGGCTCGATATATAGACAGAAATGTCAAAGGCATGTCCATCCCCTCTGAGATGATCAGGGATATTCAAAAGGCCCCTGACAAGGCCAAGGAATGCATCCGCATTGCAGGAGACCTAATAGCGCGCTTAAAAGACATGGGGATGGCAGGTGTCTTAATATCTACCATCGGCTGGGAGAAATATCTTCCAATGGTTATGGACGCAGCAAAAATCTAAATTAAAAAGGGATAGACGATGTCGAAGAATAACCCGCAAAATGTATCAGGCTCTGTTTTGGTTGTAGGCGCTGGTATCGCCGGCATGCAGTCGGCGCTTGATCTTGCAAACTCCGGCTATTATGTACACCTCATAGAAAAATCATCAGGCATTGGCGGAGTGATGTCCGAATTGGACAAGACATTTCCCACCAATGACTGCGCCATGTGAATTATCTCTCCCAAGCTGGTCGAGGTCGGCCGGCACTTAAATATCAATCTGATCACCTGTGCGGATATAGAACAGGTTGAAGGCTCCAAGGGAAATTTCAAGGTATCTGTCAGAAAAGACCCACGATATATTGATCTTTCCAAGTGTACTGCGTGCGGCGATTGCTCCAAGGTCTGTCCTGTTTCACTCCCCAATGAATATGATCAGGGTCTGAGCGACAGAAAGGCTACTTACAAAAAATATGCTCAGTCAATACCGGGGGCCTTTGCCATACAAAAGGCCGACAAGGCGCCATGCCGCCTGGCATGCCCTGCAGGAATCAATGTCCAGGGTTATGTCCAGATGGTAAAAGAGGGCAAGTATCAAGAGGCCCTGAAGATAATCATGGAAGACCTGCCTCTGCCAGGGGTGCTTGGAAGGATATGCCCCCATGGTTGCGAGGACGCATGCAGAAGATGTGATGTAGACAAGCCCGTAGCCATCCGGGATCTCAAACGGCTTGCCGCCGATCAGTTTGACCCCAGAAAAATCGCCATAGAGTGTCTTCCCCGGAGTGATAAGAAGGTGGCCATTATTGGCTCCGGTCCTGCGGGGCTTTCGGCAGCATATCATCTGGCAAAAAAAGGCATCCTATCAACAATTTATGAGGCCCTGTCCGAGGCCGGCGGCATGCTCCGGGTGGGCATACCAGACCATCGTCTGCCAAGGGAGGTCATTGACAGGGAAATCGAGATCATCACAGGACTGGGTGTGGAAATAAAACTCAATTCTCCTCTCGGACCTGATCTGACTGTAGATAATCTTTTGGCTAATGGTTACAAGGCCGTATACCTTGCCGTGGGCGCGCACAAAGGCATTGAGCTGGGCGTACCAGGTGAAAAAGCGGAAGGCGCACGACAGGGTGTTGATTTTCTAAGGGAGCTTAACCTGACAGGAAAGGCGAAAGTGGGCAAGAGGGTTGCCATCATCGGAGGCGGAAATGTCGCGATTGACGTTGCCCGCTCAGCAATCAGGCTAAACGCCGACGAGGTTAGTATCATATACCGTCGCACCCGCGCGGAGATGCCGGCCTGGGAGGAAGAGATCAGGGCCGCAGAGGCGGAAGGAGTAAAAATCACTTACCTGTCCGCCCCACAGGAGATACTGACAAGGGACGGACAGGTATGCAGTGTAAGATGCATCCGGATGGAATTAGGTGAGCCTGATTCTTCGGGCAGGAGAAGGCCTGTTCCTGTCCCCGGAAGTGAATATGATCTGGAAATAGACCAACTCATCCCTGCGATTGGTCAGAGACCGGATCTCACCTCAATAGAAGACGTGATGGGGATCAAATTCTCCAGATGGGGCACTGTCGAGGTGGATCCGATAACCTATGCTACCGGACGCGAAGGCGTTTTTGCAGGCGGTGATGCGCAGACTGGCCCCTGGGTGGCTATAGGCGCCATTGCAGCCGGCCGCGAGGCAGCGGAATCCATTGTCAGATATCTTGACGGCAGGGACATGGCTGAGGGCCGTGAACCTATTAACATGGAAAACCCGGCTTATCGGCCTATCCCGGTTGACGAGCCCAAAAAGGAAAGGGCAAAGATGCCGGAGCTTTCCTCTGCCCAGCGCAAGGGCAACTTCAATGAAGTGGAATTGGGCTATGATGAGGATATTGGAAAAAAAGAGGCAGGCCGTTGCCTTAATTGCGGTTATTGCTGTGAATGTTTCCAGTGTGTTGAAAACTGTAAGGCAGGGGCAGTCACCTTGGAGACCCATGAAGAGCAACATCAACTGATTGAATTAAATGTCGGCTCCATAATCCTCTCCGCGGGATTTAAGCCGTTTGACCCATCAAAATTTGATACCTACAGCTATGCAAAACACCAAAACGTAATTACAGCAATGGAGTTTGAAAGAATACTTTCTGCATCAGGTCCTACCATGGGGCACCTGGTGCGGATGTCTGATCATAAAGAGCCCAAAAAAATCGCATGGCTCCAATGCGTGGGTTCGAGGGATCTCAACAGGTGCGATCATGGCTACTGCTCATCAGTCTGCTGTATGTATGCAACCAAAGAGGCCGTCATCGCCAAGGAACACTCCGGGCCGGACCTGGATTGCTCCATATTTTTCATGGATATGAGGACATTTGGTAAGGATTTTGAAGACTATTATGACAGGGCAAGGCAAAAATACGGCGTCCGTTATATCCGATCAAGGGTCCATACCATAGACCCAATTGCAGGCAGTGACGATCTGCTGATTAAATACGCCACTGAAGAGGGAGATTTTGTTCAAGAGCAATTCGATATGGTGGTCCTCTCCGTCGGGATAGAAACACCCCAGGAGGTGGCGGAACTGGCAAAAAGGCTCGGGGTTGAACTGAATTCCGATAAATTCTGTAAGACCCAAACCTTCCAACCTGTCGCAACATCAAGGGAAGGAATATATGTATGTGGAGCCTTTCAGGGTCCAAAGGACATCCCATCGTCCGTAACCGAGGCGAGCGCCGCCGCCTGTGCTGCAAGCATTGATCTTGCCGTTGCCCGCGGCACCGAAATCAAAACCGTTAAGGTGCCGGAAGAAATGGATGTCTCAGGTCAGGATCCGAGGATCGGCGTGTTTGTATGCAACTGCGGCACTAACATTGGGGGGGTCGTGGATGTGGCCTCGGTCGTGGAATATGCATCATCCTTACCCCACGTTGTCTATGCTGATCAAAATCTTTTCACATGCGCCCAGGACACTCAGGAGAGGATGAAAGATGTGATCAAGGAAAAGGGCCTTAACCGCATGGTGGTTGCGGCCTGTTCCCCGACCACCCACGAACCCCTTTTTCAGGACACCTTAAAAAGCTGCGGACTGAATCCTTATCTCTTTGAGATGGCCAACATCAGGAATCATGACTCATGGGTTCATGGCGATAATGCTCTGGCTGCCACTGAAAAGGCAAAGGACCTGATCAGGATGTCTGTTGCAAGGGCGTCTTTGTTGACGCCATTAAGGGCAAAGAAGCTGTCAATCAACAAACGGGCTCTGGTGATCGGCGGCGGTGTGTCCGGCTTGAGCGCCACGCTGAGTCTCGCCAACCAGGGCTTTGAAGTTGTACTGGTTGAAAAAGAACCTCATTTGGGGGGACTTTCCAGGGAATTGACAAAGACCATTGAGGGAGATGATGTCCAGGAACTCATTGTAGGACTGATTGAAAATGTTACTCATCATGAAAATATACAGGTGCTGACCGAATCGTTGATAGTTGGGTTTAGCGGATTCAAGGGAAATTTTACCACTGAAGTCCTTGTCGGCCCTGCCATGTACGAAAGAAAAATTGATCATGGTGTTGTTGTGCTTGCCACCGGCGCCAATGAATACAGACCCACGGAATTTTCATATGGAGAAGACGGCCGCATAATGACGCAGATTGAGATGGGAAAACGCCTTGAAGAGGAAGGCGCATCTGATCTTAAAAATGTTGTCATGATTCAGTGCGTCGGATCCAGGAATGAGGATTTTTCCAACTGCTCCCGCGTTTGCTGTCAGACAGCGATCAAAAATGCCTTGCACATCAAGGCCGAAAACCCTGATGCCAATGTATACATACTCTACCGTGACATAAGGGCCTATGGTCTCTTGGAAAACTACTACCGTGAGGCAAGACGCGAAGGCATTATATTTTTCCGCTTTAATCGGGAAAATCCCCCTCAGGTGGAACCTGCTGAAAAGGGCATTATGGTCACGTTTAAGGACCATGTCCTACAAAGGGATCTAATGGTCACTGCCGACGCACTCGTACTCAGCGCGGGGATGAGGCCGCAGGACACCGACGAACTGGCTAATATCGTCAAACTGGCCCGAAATC
>DIKH01000429.1 GCA_002424495.1 Desulfobacteraceae bacterium UBA5623 | reverse complement strand
TCAACCGCCTTTCTCCTGGCCGGCAAGGCCAAGCATTTCTTGAATCCACGTTTCATCCTCGGAACTCAGCTTGTCTCCCGCAGCAAATTTTTTCAATCGCCGCGCCTCTGCGGTTTTATTCAAAATATGAAGCTCGGCATAGGTTCCTTTCTGCTCCATGAGCTGTTTTACCGTTCCCCCGTTAGCCAAAAAAACGGAATCGTCAACAAGCTGGTCTTCCTCATCCTCGCACTGCTGAAAGTATTGCCTTTTCGCCCTCATGGCCTCTTCAAGCTCGGGATCAGATCCGTGTGAGGCCTGACCGTTCGCCCTCCGGTGAAGTAGGAAGTCCGCCTCTTCAGCCTTGGCCCTAAGTTCGTCTATTTGGCTTTGCAATCCATTGAAAGAGGTGCCCCCATGTCCTAACGCCTTTATGCTGGGGATATTATTTATTTGCCCACCTCCAGCAAAGTGCCCTTTGTCATCGTACGTTGTGTAATTCCCGTCTGTTTCAACTGATATAAAACCCATTTTTTATCTCCTTCTTTATTTGCAAATAAATACGTAGAGTCTAGTTCAGTTCCAAAATTAAAAAAAGTTCCGCGCTTCCGGCCAGTTCTCGTATCCAAGGAGATTGTCGCTGCTATATTTCACCTCGGTTGGTGTCCTTACAAATTTATAAATCGCAGTGAGGCAAGCACGCCAAGGCGTGTTAATCCCTGTTAACATCACTTGAGGGGGAACTGCATGAATAAATTTCCGCTTGTCTATAAATACACCCATGTGAGGGTAACGCCCGTTGAGTGCGGGAACGTAGGGGAGAAATACTGCCATGCAATTTTTCTCGGGAGCAGGCACCTTAACCCAATCTTTAGATTTCATCACCTCTTGCAAAACGATTTTATTCGTTACGGCAAAATCAAGAATAAAGGCCCATTCATCCACATATCTCAGTTGCGGCAGTATGGGGTCGTCCGGATGTGGCACTAGAGATCTCAGATGGGGAATAACGTCCTCCGGATGATCTATGAAATTAGCAAGTAAATCATGCCCTTCGGCTATATTCGAGTTATCTACGTTTGGCAAAGCGACGCCCATCCTTCGATAAACTTCCAATAAGAGCCCGTAGCAGCTATAGAAATCCGGCCCCTTGGCACCCATCCGGAAAGGCTTACCTATGAGATCATTCAGAAAAACCATGCGTTATCCTCTTTTTTGCTAAAAAATTTGTGGTCAGTACCCGATCCTACAGGAAGGCCCCCGGCCTCCCCAGATAGACGGAGGGGGGGTAACATATTGTTTTTCTTATTCATCGTCTCTCTGCCTGTCTGTCTCATTGCCTGCCCCGGCATAGGCCTTTACAGCTCATTGAGGTACACACCTTTTATCTCTTCCGGTTGGATGCACAGGTATGCAAGTGTCTGCCTCTGTGTGGCATGGCCGAAGCACTCCATCAGTTCCGGGAGCCCTGCGCCGAAGGTCAATCTCTGATGATATCCCCAGGTCTTCCGAAGGGTATGGGAACCGTAGTTACCTTTAAGATTAACAGCCCGGCACCACGATTTCACAAGCCGATGCACTGAGGGAACCGTTAGAACGCCTCGTTGTGACTTAAAGAGTGCGTCTGTGTCTTCATAGCAGGCAGAGGCTAGGAGCCCTCTGACGGCCTCAATGACCGCATTGTTTAGGGTAATACGGCGCACCCTACTGGTCTTCTGCTCTCGAAGCTCGATATTATCCCCGGCCTTAAGCCCTCGGACTTGTCCCGCTGTCAACCTCACAAGGTCACTGGCTCTTAAGTTCGTGTTAACCCCCAAGGTGAAGAGGCATAAGTCACGCGGCTTGTCGCTCAACAACTTCTTGATTGTTGCGATGTCCTTCAGACTCTTAATAGGTCCTACCTTCACCTGACTTCCAGCTCTTGGATGATTCATATTTCCACCTTTTTTGTCCATGATATCCCCCTGCCAATTCTTGTTAAGATTTAGTAGTAAAGTAACTGCAACTTAGCAAGCTGTCAAGTCCTATTTTTTCACTAAATCCTGAAAAGTGACTTAACTATTTGAATAATAAGGGATATCAAAAAAATCATACTCGTTAACTTTTATGTATTAGTTAACAAGTTAAAGCTCGTGTTCATACATTATCTTTTGAGATATCTCACGAATAATATCGTGAATAACTTGTGATCCATGTTTCCGAATCAGGTCTTCCAGGATCTCAAACTCCTCTTTCGTTATTTTTTTTGTGTCCATTTGCTCACTCTTCAAGTAATCGCTCATAAGCACCCTTTCGTCCTCTGATTAAAAAGCCCTGAGAGTCCTGGCTCTTGTCGGTCTTCTCATTTATCGTGCTCAGAAGCTTGCTGTATTCGGCAACCAAGGCATTGAACTGTTTCAAGTTTTCCGTTGAAGGAAAGGCCTTTTCCTTCTCAAGCCGGTCGGCCATCTTGCTTATCAGTTGCGCCACTCGACTGGCTGTTCTATCTGGTGACATGTCCTTCCTATACCTCCGTCATATGTTGTGCCCGCATCATGGATTTGCCAACCAAACAGGTTCATTTTTCATATTTTTCTATAAACCGATCATCTGGTTAATATTCTTAATCTGATCAAAGAATTAAAGAACCATGTTTCGTCTGTTTCAGCTTTTCTCTCGATATATTGGCCACAAAATGTGTCTCAAAAAACAGCCTTAATATGAGACACTTTTTAATGGAAACACTGTCGCCATTGCCTCAAAGACCGCCCAAAAGT
>DIKH01000067.1 GCA_002424495.1 Desulfobacteraceae bacterium UBA5623 | reverse complement strand
ATAGACGAGGGTTGTTCAGTTATTTGTGGTTCAATAAGTGTGTTCATCTCGTTTCTTTATCTCCTGAATTGCTATTATTCTTATCTGGCCGTCATAATCGAAAAATACCCTGTAACGACTAACACGCAAAGGGGCTTATCTTCTTGATTTCCTATAAATATGTTTTATAATAACTGTATTGACATTGTCACCACATAAACCAAACACATCAGGAGACAGCCATGGCGAAAACAGCAAGCATTCAGACCCGTGTTGATCCCAAGATAAAACAACGGGCTCAAAAGATACTGAACACTCTTAATATTTCGATGTCCGAGGCCATTTCAATATACTTGGCCCAAATAACATTGCATAAAGGTATCCCTTTTGACCTCAAGATTCCAAATAAACTCACAGCCCAAGTGCTTAAAAATTCTGAAAAAGGAAAAGATCTTCATGCCGCCTCAAGTATTAATGAACTGTTTAAGGAGCTTGATAGTTGAACATAAGATACACCACGCAATTCAAAAAGGATTATAAAAAGCTCAAAAAACAAAATAAGGACCTTGATAAGTTAAAGGTTGTCATAACGGAGCTGGCCTCGGACAATAAACTGGAACCAAGGTTCAAAGATCATCCCCTATCAGGCAATTGGAGCGGTCACCGTGATTGCCATATTGAACCGGACTGGATTCTGATATACAGGACCGCCGCTAACGAGCTGGTTTTAGAAAGAACAGGTTCACATTCTGAATTGTTCAACAAATGACCGTTCAATTATTCAAAATACAAGGCAATCCTTGACTTGCAACCAAGGATGCCGATAATAGGATCAAGAATCAAACCAAAAGGATACCCCTTATGCAGCAAGTCGGGTTTAACATCTCACTCCCAATAAAGATTACCAAGAAAAGGCAATGGTATCTTGCGTCATGCCCCATCCTGGATATTCACTCACAGGGCGAAACCGCAAAGAAGGCCAAAGACAGCTTGTGTGAAGCCATTTCCCTTTTTATCACCTCATGTTTTGAAAGGGGAGTGCTGGACGAAGTTGAGCAGGGAAAGGTATTTCAATCTGCTCGAACAATGCAAATAGCCTTTCCCTGCCAATAGCGCCATGTGTCAGGAGGAAAACAACATGGATTTAGCATCCTGGATTTGTTATTTACTCGGAGGCATGCTTGCCCTTGGCCTTATCTTAGGCCTTGGCTGGCTTGTCCCGAAGGTGATCAAGATCATTTTGTGCATTGCTGCTTTATTGATCGTGAGGATACTTACAGGGCCTATAAAATGTTCCAAACCAGGCAATGAAACCCCGAAGATATCCCACCTCAGCCAACCACTTTAGTCCTCAATCGTCCATCTCCACAGTTTACTCTTTTCAATTGTTCCCATTTCTCCTTTCTGATATATTCGCTCAACTAATCTACTTGATACAAATTCATTATTAAAAATACCTGTCTGCCAAATGACCACTCCCTATCACGCAAGATATTTTGCCCATGAAATTACCCGCCAGGGCGGTAGTGGGGTTGAGCGCCTGTCCCGGTCCCTTTTTGATGCGTGCGTTGATTTGAATCCACATCAAATTGAGGCCGCGCTTTTTGCGCTTCGTTCTCCTGTTTCAAAAGGGGTTCTGCTTGCAGATGAAGTTGGTCTTGGTAAAACCATTGAGGCTGGCCTGGTCCTTTGCCAGAGTTGGGCGGAACGGCGCAGGCGGATTCTTGTGATTTGTCCTGCCTCCCTTCGAAAACAGTGGGAAATGGAACTTGAGGAAAAATTCCATCTGCCGGCCGTTGTTCTGGATGCAAAGACATATCGGCAGTTCCGGAAAGACGGGGATTCAAATCCCTTTTTTCGGGATGGGATAGTCATCTGTTCCATGCACTTCGCCAGCTCCAGGTCATCGGAGATCCGGCTTGTTTTCTGGGATCTTGTTGTCATTGACGAGGCTCATAAACTCCGCAACGCCTATCGTCAAAGCAACAAGATGGGGCAGAACATCCGATGGGCCACAGGCCTGTGGTGTGGACATATTTCCAGTGGCTTACGTTGCTATTTATAGAGATCTACCTGGACCGTTTTTTTACGGACCGGCAATTGCTCTTGGATGATCTCAACCACTTTGTTGCAAGGTTTAATCGTCAATGGGAAGATTATGCGGACATGCCTTTATATGTCGCCGATGATCTGAACAAGCTCTGTTTGCAGAATGCCACCGGCAGCGGCAAAACTCTGCTCATGCACGTCAATCTATTACAGTATCGCCATTACGCAAGAAGGCACGGGAAAGATAAGGACCTTTCCCGCGTCATATTGCTCACGCCCAACGAACGGCTTTCAGAGCAACATATTTCCGAGTTTTTTGAGAGCAATATAAATGCAATGGATTTTGCCAAGGCCGGACATAATCTTTTTACCCAGGCCCTTGGTCTTGGACGGGTGGATGTATTGGAGATCACCAAACTTGCGGATCAGGAAGGCCCCAATACCATTGCCACACGCAGTCTGGGGGATCAGAGCCTGCTCTTGGTGGATGAAGGGCGCAGGGGAATGAGCGGGAAAGAGGAAGGGGCCTGGTTCGCCCGTAGATCGGAGCTGTGCGCCAAGGGGTTTACTTTTGAATATTCGGCGACATTTGAACAAGCGGTGCGCGCATCGGGTAACCCTGACTTTGAGAACAGCTACGCCAAGACAGTGGTTTTTGATTATTCTTACCGCTGGTTTTACGAAGACGGTTTCGGAAAAGATTACAAAATAGATAACCTGCCACACCCGAAAAAAGAAATAATCGCCCGCCTGATTGAAAAGGGCAATCTTTTAAAGGCATCCAGACTGGAGCATGAAAGGGATGTTGCCCAGGCCTTAATGCCCTATTTTATGACGGCATGCCTGCTCAAGTTCTACCAGCAGCTTCGCAGTGCCCAGCATATATTGGACTGATCGGGGTGCAAAGCCATCAGCGGGCATTTTGTCGCGGATCTGTTCAATGTCTGCATGGGTAATACCCGCTAAAGTTTTGTCTCCAATTGCAGGGCGGATTCTTTTTTCAAAGTGCTGGATCTCCTTAATAGCAGACGTATCTTTTATCCTGATCTTAAGGTCGTTCAAATAATCCTTGTCCCAGAATTCAGACACTGTTAGGCCCTTTTCTTTAAGCGCCCTGAATTCTTGCCCCTGCAACTCTTTTCTTTCCGCCAATGAACGAGGCCCCGTGCCTCTCCTCTGATTCTCCTTTAACTCAGCAAGGATGCCCAGGGCCTTTCGCTCTGACATCCCTTGTGAGGACCAGCCCAGGGCCTCTGATACCGTTTTTCCGTCCAACTTATAAAAAATGGTCCAATATCGGTCTTGACCCACCCCGTGTTTTCGGGTAGGATGCACCCGGTAGCGGATTCCGGGTTTTGTTTTTGTCCATTGTATTGCCATGCGGTAAATCCCTCGATTGATTTTGTACAACCCCTGTACAACTTTTTTGAATGAATATGGGTGTTTTTGTGTGTGGGCATGTGAAAGGATATTGCTTTATAACTTTATGATATATCAACAAAATAATGCTGTTGCGTGAAGACTTATGAAACTATGGGAAAAGTCCATTTTAGGGACTTAAAATCCCTCGGAGCATAGTCTCTGTACGGGTTCGATTCCCGTCTCAGGCACCAGTTAGGAGGAAAAGAGGAAATGGAGATTAAGACTATTGGCGTGGTTGGCGCCGGCCAGATGGGCTCAGGCATTGCACAGGTGGCGGCGGCAAGTGGATTTAGCGTAATCATGAATGATATCAAAGACGAATTTGTGAAAAAAGGCCTGGCCACAATTGAAAAAAGCCTTGTGCGAATGGTTAAAAAGGAAAAGATTACCCAGGAAGATCAAAAAGCGATCTTGGCAAGGATAACCGGCTCAACCTCGTTAAAAGACATGGCAGGGGCAGACTTTGTGGTGGAGGCAGCCACTGAAAATGAGGCATTAAAGCTGCGGATCTTTACCGATCTTGATGAGAGTTGCAGGGAAGGTGTAATATTGTCTTCCAACACCTCTTCCATCTCTATTACAAAAATAGGCAGGGCCACTAAAAGGCCCGAAAAAGTAATAGGAATGCACTTTATGAACCCGGTTCCCATGATGGCCCTTGTGGAGATCATTGACGGTCTGGCAACGTCCAAAGAAACCAACCAGGTTACCACAGACCTTTCTGTTAAGATGGGAAAGATTCCCGTACCAGCGAATGATTTTCCCGGGTTTATCAGTAACAGAATACTTATGCCCATGATTAACGAGGCCATGTATGCACTTTTTGAGGGCGTTGGAACAGCCGAAAACATTGACCAGGTGATGAAACTTGGGATGAATCATCCCATGGGACCACTGGCCCTGGCCGATCTTGTAGGGCTCGATACATGTCTGGCTATTATGCAAGTCCTATACTCCGGGCTGGGGGACAGCAAATATCGTCCATGCCCCCTGTTGAGAAAATATGTTGACGCAGGATGGCTTGGAGTAAAAACCGGAAGGGGAATATACAAGTACTAGATCGGTTCAGGGAGTTATTCATTTTAAAAGTTGAATTTTGAATTAGTAGAGGATTATTCATTTCATTCACAATTAAATTTTAACAACTCAAAATTGGACCTTGCCCTGACGCAGAGAGTGGGGAAGATTGGGTGCTCTATAACAGGATCATCTTAACAAATCTGAATCCAGGGAGGATAGTATATGGCAAAGATACTGATTGTAGATGACGAAGAACATATTCGCTATCTTTATTCAGAGGAGTTAAGCGAAGCAGGCTATGAAGTTATAACGGCTGACAGTGGCTACAAGCTGATGGAAAGAATCGAGAAAGAAAAGCCGGATCTTATTGTCCTCGACATCAAGATGGTCGGCTACGACGGGCTGGATCTGCTGCAAGACATCAGAAACAAGTATTACGATCTGCCTGTGGTGCTCTGTACCGCTTATGACACTTTTAAAAGAGATATGAAATCTATTGCAGCTGACTTTTACGTGATCAAGTCATTTGACTTGACAGAACTCAAAAATAAAGTTGCCATGGCCTTAGAGGCGGCTGCCGGATCAAATTGAGAAATAATAAGATGTTA
>DIKH01000044.1 GCA_002424495.1 Desulfobacteraceae bacterium UBA5623 | reverse complement strand
CAAACTAACCATAAACAAGGAGGGCCATATGGAATTTCTCCCACAGTTCGAAGGTATCACCATTGATTTTTTCTCATATTATCCTTTACATAGTCCCTACTCGGAAAAGAAGTTCTTATTAACTTACCTAAACAAAGGAGATAAAAGAAATGAACAAATTAAAATCCGTTGTAGTGATCATTGCATTAACTGGTATCATTTTTATCCCCGGGATATCAGCAGCTCAAGAAACCAAGGTCATGCCGTACCAAAGTGGACCTTCGGCTGGAATGGTTGTGCTTGATCTGTTGTTTGTTCGTCCCGTGTGTGTTGCCGGAGCCTTGACCTCCACAGCGCTTTGTATTGTTACCATGCCCGCCGCGTATCTGACCGGAGTAGGTGAGCAATCAGCCCGTTTATTGGTTGAAGCTCCATGGAGATTTACGACCGGACGTCCCCTTGGAGAATTTAGCACCTATAGAGATGGCGACCCGATTGGCCATGTTGAGCGTTAATTGCTAAAATACCAAGGAGTAAAGAGACAAAGCCTGTATCTCATTCGGTTCGTACTCTGTGCGGGGGCCAGGCCTTGCCCTTTCGATTGTTGTGCTATGAAGACTCCATTCAATTTAAAGCTTCTGTTTTCGCCGTAGAGCGTCTTTGACGTACTGAGTGTCCACTCTTTCATAGCATGATCACTTCCCAAGCTCCACCTGCCGCGAAAAACAGGCCAGAAATGTTTAAGAAGGCCCGGGAGTCAAAAGCCAGCCTCCATCTCCTCAATCTTTTCCCGGCAGACCATGATCGTTACGCACTATAAAACAGGAGTTCCCCATCCAGGACAGCAAGGAATCTCTTTTAAAATAAAAAACATACGTTATCAACGAGGCATACCAGCAGATAACCAGAGAAAAAAGATCGTGACTGAAAAAATGGGCACCTCTCATCTGTTGTGCAAAGCCAAAGGTGAAACCAATTACAAGGGCTGTAAGCAGCCCAAAAATCCTTAAGTGCGGCTTATATTCCTTGGCGAGAAAATAAAGGCTGAAAAATGCAAAACCACCGGATGAATGCCCTGCCGGAAAGGCGTGACCAACAGCCGCACCCTTGGGAACAGAATCAAAAAGCCGTATGTACGGCTGACTACCACCAAATATCTGCAGGTCCCATGGAGAATAAATATGGGTCACGTTCTTTCCTATTGCGACCAGAGCCAGACCGAGCAGACTGGCAAGCAACAGATAACCGGTCCCTTTCCTGTAAAATTTGAGCTGATCAACAAAAAAAGAGAGGACAAAGAGCACTAGAATCAACATACTCACAACTTCCACAAAGTCCCGGCCGCCAGTATGTAAGATATCACTGGTCAGCCAGTGGTTTTTATAAGGCCATATTTTGAGTGCGGGATTATAAAATGGCGTAACGAGAGCAAGATCAACGCCGGTGTATTCCAGCACCAGACTGATAAAAAGAACGAACAACGGTAAGACAATATACATTTTTTACCCCCGGCAATAACGACTCAAACGAAAGCTGAAAATCAGACCATGAAATAAAGAATTCACAGCGTCAAATTCGAACCCACTTGACCCACCTTTATATTTTCGCAGGCAAAGTCACCCTGACCTGGGTCCAGCCATCCGGCTCGCTGAGGATATCGATATGTCCACCATGGAGATCAACAATTTTTCGGGCTATGGTCAGCCCCAGGCCGGAGCCGCCGCTACTCAGGGAACGGGATTTTTCTACCCGATAAAACTGATCAAAAACCCGACAAAGCTCTCCCCGCGGAATACCTGGCCCGGTATTGCTGATCTCGAGCTCAATCCAGCCTTCTTTTTTGCTGCCGGTTATCCTGATGCGACCATCTGCTTGTAGATTATAGCGCCAGGCATTATCGAACAGATTGATAAAAAGACGCTGCAATTTTTCCCGGTCTCCTTCCAGCAATAGATCTCCCTTCAGCCGATTGTCGACCCGGATTGAGCCCCCATGAATCACCGCTTCATACTCGGCCAATACCGACGCCACCAATTCAGTCAGGTCAACCCTCTGAGAAGAAATATTTTCCTGCTGCTCAAGGCGTGAGAGATCCAGCAGATTTTTTACCAGCCGTTTCATGCGCCGCAGGATATCCATCTGGTGAATAAGGTCGTTGCGAGCGGCTTCATCTATATGAGGTGATTGTGACAATTCCTCTAAAGCCAGCATCATCAATGTTATAGGGCTTTTCAACTCATGCGCGGCATTGCCGACAAATTCCTTTTGCCGGTTAAAGGAGAATTGCAGCCGGTCAAACATGCGATTCAAGGAAACCGCGAGTTCCCGCAGCTCATCGTTATTTTTTCCAAGAGGTATACGCTGGTCCAGAGAGGACTCACTTATCTTTCTTACCAGCCCGCTGATACCAACAATTGGTCGGAGGATTCGGCCAGCCAGATAGGAACTGGCAATGGCTATAAATAAGGTACAGACGATGAGTCCGATAATGATTCGCCAAACGAGCTCTTCCACCTCCTCCTCAAGCTCCTCAATGGGCTTCGCTACCGTTACGGTAACCTTCTTGCCTTTCAACGTGCTGTGTGAAATTCGTACCCTGAGCAGTACTTCATCCTCTGCATCCTGCCCCAGCCTCACCTGATCTCGGGGGACAATCCGTTCTATATTATATGTCGTAACGTCTTCTCGTCTTGGAATATCAAAAAACCTGGTTAACTCTGACTGGTACAGGATCATGCCCAGCTCATCGGTCACCACAATCCAAAATTGATCGGGAGGATAGGGTAATGTATTCTCCAGGAAAGATGTCGGTGTTGAATTATGTCCTGACGCCAGCTGAGCAAGGAGCGTTTGAGACATGTTCTCTAATTCCCTATCAATAATCTTGTAGGGTTCTTCCAGGAGTTCATGAAAAACATATCCCGAGAAACCGACAGCGGCGGCAAAGGCTGTTCCTGCTATCCAGAGAGTTATTTTTTGACGTATCTTCATTGGGAATCAATGATATAGCCGATCATGCGCAGAGTACGGATAATGGAAGGAGCGCCGGAATTTTGTATTTTCTGACGAAGGTTCTTTATGTGCACATCAATGAAATTAGACATGGTAAAGGGATCAAAATCATCTCCCCACACATGCTCAGCAAGGTTAAAGCGGGAAACAGCCCGTCCTTTGTTATAGAGAAGAAATTCGAGAATGGAGAATTCCTTACTGGTGAGTTCCAGAATTTCACCGGATTTCCTCACTGCTCTGCTCACCGTATCGAGACTGATATCTCCTGCCTCGAGCAGAGGTACTCGTTCAGAACCACGCCGCAGAATAGCCCGGATACGCGCCAGCAATTCAGACATGGAAAAAGGTTTGGCAAGATAATCATCCGCCCCAAGATCAAGGCCCATCACCCGATCGTCGACGTCTCCTCTTGCCGTAAGCATAATAACCGGGGTCTTCAATCCCATTCCCCTGACCTGTCGCAGAATATCCAGACCGTTATCGCCTGGGAGCATTATGTCCAGGAGGACAAGATCATAGGTATCGTCGGCAAGCTTATCCAGTGCCTCCTCGCCATTTTCTGCGCTTCCCACCTTGTAATGCTGTTTCCCAAGGTTATGGCGCAGCATTTCGCGAAGATCAGCGTCATCATCAACAACCAGGATATTCATACCAGCCTCACAGAGCAATCAAACCTGACAGGTAACAGAGAGTCGATGGCACAGAAAAACCTCGTTACTCCTTTATCCATTGCACCCTCTTCTACGAGCAATCTGCCTCATCTTCTTTCCTCCCAACGATTCAACCTGTTAGCCAGAATAAAATCAGCACCCTGATAAAGGGCCATTGTTTCCTGAACATTACCATCCTTCGGGTCAAGCGGAATGGACTGTTCGTTATGAAGAGGATCTTTGATCGCATTAATCTGCTTAACAGGCGACAGGATAGTCAACTCATTCTCTTCATAAAGACCTAATCGTTGATAATTGCCAATAAGTGCTCTCTCCTGAAAAGTATCGCTCAAGATATCCTGACCAAAAAAATGGCTTTCGTAGCTGAATCCCAACAGAGCGAGAAGGGTGGGAGCAAGATCAATCTGACTACTCAGCTTGCTTACAGTTTTAGCTTTTATATGCGCAGGTGAATAAATAAAGAGTGGAATATGATACCGCTCCACAGGCAACTCAGCCCTTCCGGCACTGGACGCACAATGATCAGCCACAATGACGAAGACAGTATCCTTGTACCATTTCTCTTTTTCCGCAGACATGATCAACTGTCGCAAGGCATAATCTGTGTATTTGACCGCCCCGAACCGACCGGTTCCAGAGGGGATATCTATTTTCCCTTCCGGGTAAGTAAAGGGACGATGATTACTGGTGGTCATGATATGATAGAAGAAAGGCTTACCGGCAGCAAAAGATGCATTTGCTTCAACAATGGCCTTTTTGTAGAGATCTTCATCGGCAACACCCCAGGCATTTTCGAAGGTAATATCCTCGGCTTTGATATCCGTCTGATCAATAGTACGATAGCCATTTCCTGAAAAAAAAGCGTTCATATTATCAAAGAAGCCACGGCCGCCATAGAGAAAAGCTACATCATAGCCATTGTCTTTAAACACTTTACCCAGGTTGTAAATCTTGGCATTGTCGGGTCGTTTCACCAAAGATCTTCCCGGGGTCGGTGGAATGGACAGGGTTATTGATTCCAGTCCTCGGTCTGTCCGGGTGCCGGTGGCATATAAATTGGTAAACAACAAGCCCTTATCAAGCAATTCATCCATAAAGGGAGTAATGTTTTCTTTCTGTCCGAAACTGGTAAAAAATTCAGCACTCAGACTCTCGACAGAAATCAGGATCACGTTGAGTTTTTCATTTTTCTGAGTTGGCACAATTTCTCTTGAGATAGCGAACAGACCACCATCGTCATTAATTTTGCCTACTGTCTTCTTTAAGTATCTGGAAAGCTCTTCATCATTACCCTGAGCGTAAAAGGTTTGGTAGCGTTGTCAACAGGAGA
>DIKH01000428.1 GCA_002424495.1 Desulfobacteraceae bacterium UBA5623 | reverse complement strand
CACCTTGTGTTTACCGATAATAACGGTAGGAACTGAAACTGAGGTGTTCCCTTTGGGAAAATCTCTCTTTGCATCGCCCGCAACCATGTTGGCGATTTCACCTATCGCATCGGTACAGTCGCTATTGATTTCCTTGATTTCCTCTCCCAGTAAGGCAGAGACCAGTTGAACGGCGATACCTTGTGAAAGACTCACAACCACACAGCCTGACACCTCCCCGGAAATTCCAATAATACCGCTGAGTTCATATAATGGGGTTATATCTTTTTTCAGTAAAGGCTTTCCCAGGGTAAATGGTATATTAATCATCGTGTCGAAGACATTTTCTACAGCCTTTAGAAAGGGATTGATATATCTGACGTCCATTTTGTTCTCTCCTTAACTTTTTGACACCAAGGGGTTGCGTTTTGGAGTAAGCGTGTGCAGCAGATGAAAGCGATTTTGTTTATCATTAATTCTATTTAAAAACAAGGGGATAAATCAAAAAGCCTACATGTTCCGTTATCCTCAATCTCGCACGGAAACATTATTGTCAGAATTAATATTAACATTTAACGTGTCTATATTATTAAAAATATATTTCATGGGTAATAGGCATGATTCCCCTGTCTCAGGATCACCATCTAATTGTATTTGCCTCAAGCTAGTTTCAATCTGAGTCTCGGGAATATTGTTTAATATCAGCGAATAGTAGAAAATCCTCTCGGCTTCCCTGGTATGTTGTTCCTTGATGCCTGCCAGGTATGAACGGATAAAATCGCTCCTGGGAGGGGGTAAAAAGTGAAAACCGAAGTATTCCTTTTTTTCTTTTGTCTTTGATACAATAAAATCAAGTCGTTGCTCAAGAAGGTCTGCAAGTTTATCGCCTTCAGGGATATCAAAGGGATATCTTCCAATGGCTGAGGCCACAAAACAGATTACCCATTCTGTAAGGCGGCCTTCATCCTTCTCCAACAAAAGCCGAAACAGCTCATAGACATATGGAACAGGGTATTTACTGTTTTCAATGGCAAGTGCAGCGAAGATCAGGATCATCTGATCAATCCTGGGGTCATCATTCCTTTTATTGATAAGTAGCCTTATCAAGTGATCTATATCGGGAATATTTCCTTGGGAGCTGCCAATTGCATGGTAAACATGCAAAAGGGTATAGTAATCTATTGTATCGCCGGTGTTTTCAAGAATATCGAGGAGTTGCACATATATTTCGTCGCCCCTTTCGTTAAGTGTTAATCCTGACGAACTCTCGTCTGGGATGTGGCAGTCATTGGATGAGCAGGAGGCGAATGTGAATGTCATTGCCAGCATCATACAAAGATTGAATGACAACAGGTTTAGACCGTTAATGTATTTTGTTGATGACATCTCTTAAATTATATCGTCAGCCTTTATTGTTTTTAAAGGGAAAAATTCAAAAAGGGGTTTCGGTGTCAATATATGAAACAGATTTAACTGGTCTGTCAGGGTTAGGAATTACCAATAAAAAATTGGGGGTTGATCAGAATAGATGTTTTCAGTATGAAGAATTTGGCCCCTCACCAATATTGGAGTCATTATGAAGCGAAAAACCCATTTTGGATTAGCCTGTTGCCTATGACAGAATACAACACGCCGGATGAAGAAGAGATAACTAGGATAAATCAACTGCAGAGGGAAGTCTTTAGTAAGCTTGTGCATATATTCGATCCACCTTTGCCGGAAGGTGTGCTTGAACGTCTGGAAAAAATTGTCTCATATGCAGGTATACGTAAGGGAGACATTGTCCTGGACCTTGGAACCGGCACAGGGATTTTGATCCCGATAATTCAGAAATATGCCCCTCAAAAGGTCTTTGCCTGTGACATTTCTGAGGCAATGCTGCTACGCTTGAAAGAGCAGTATGACTATGCGGAAACCTTATTGTGCGACGCACGGGATCTAACGCTGCCTGATGCAAGCATTGATGTGGTTTTTATGAATGCCTGTTATCCCAATATCGTAGATAAAAAAACGACCTTTGAAAACATCAGCCGCATGACAAAACCCGGAGGCCGGTTGGTGATAAGCCATCCTATGGGCAAATCGTTTGTTGACTTATTGCGGCCAGGAGTGCCATTTCCCCTGGATGATTTTCCTGGGAGATTAAAGGCTATAAGATTATTAAAACCTTTCTATTTTAATGTGATATGGTTTATTGATGAACCAAAACTTTATATCATGAAGGCAATCAAGAGGTAAGGAAGGATTTTCTACTGGGTTTGTTGTGGTGTATTATTTGCTTTGGCTATGTGTATCCAGGCAAGCCAGAAAGCCCCTGCAAGGATTACCGATCCGCCAGCAAGCTCCTTTATTGTGGGCAAGGATCCAAGGAATACATAAGCCATCGGCAGCACCAGCAATGGTTGTATGTTGAGGACCATGCTTGACTGCGATAGTGACCAGTAGCGATATGATCGGAAGGTCAGGAGAAAGCTGGCGCATGGCCCCAGAAATGCACCTGCAAGCGTTATAAGCCAATATCTTGCCTCAACATCAAATTCGGCCTTGCCAGATGAAAATGCCCAGACAGCTGTGACAGCCGCTCCAATTCCAACCCTGTATGCAACCAGTATATTAGGATGCACTTTGTCCGTCTGTGTCTTGGCAATCAGGAGCTGAAGAGCGCCTGTAAAGGCTGCCAGTATTGTGAAAATTACGCCCTTGCCCACGATCTCCCACCTGCCTGATATGCTTATGAGGCTGCCCATCAGCATGATCATCACTGCAATGACTTCAACTCGGGATAGTTTCTCCTTTAAGAATAATACACCTGATAACATTGCCAGGACCGGATAAAAGCGCCAGATCAGGGATGAAAAGACAGGATTTAGGCATGCAAGTCCAGACCATGTTAGGACCATGCTGACGCCGGTTGATGCCCCAAGGCCGACCATTGCCTTTATGCTATTTTTGGGATATATCTGGTCCCGGCTAGCCTTTATGCTCAATGCAATTATAAGAGCATATACAGCAGCTGCGGTTGTCCATACAAGACTGAACGTTTCCGGATTAAAGCCCTTTAGCCCATACTTGGCGGTGACAAAATTGGTAGATAGGAGTGCGACTCCACCAAGGGAATATAGAAATCCACTCCGTAGTCGGGTATTGCTGTGGATCATGGTTTTTTCACCAAAGCTGGACTATGAACAAAAACAGGATCACTGACAATTTGGATGAACTCCTCGATGTTGTTGACGAATTCGATATGGTGATAGGTTCCGCCACAAGGAGGGAGTGCAACAGCAATCCAAATCTTATTCACCGTGCAGCATATGCCCTGATATTCAGTTCTGACGGACAATTGTTCTTGCATAAACGATTGCAGACCAAGGATACTTTCCCTGGATTCTGGTCAATATCAGTAGCTGGGCATGTAGATCAAGGGGAAACATATTATCAGACCATCTTGAGGGAGATAAAAGAGGAAATCGGCATGAACCTGGAGGTTGAGTATCTTGATAAATATTTGCTGAGACACAGGAGAGAAAGTGAATTTTCTGCAATTTTCAGGGGTTATTCTGATGGACCATTTATTTTAAATCAGAAGGAGATAGAAAGAGGGGGCTTTTTTACCCTGGATGAAATTAGAAAAAGGAAGTGGGGGAGTCTTACCCCATTTTCCCAGATGGTGCTTACAAATTTGACTATAAGGGGGCTGCTTTGATCAGATGAACTCTATTGATTGTTTGAACAGTTGATCACGGCCATCAAAGGATGCTTTTTGGGGCCTCTGAATATTTGCTAAAGTTACCGGCCGGATTGCCGATACTATGTCTAACTAGTGTCCATCCAGAAAGG
>DIKH01000066.1 GCA_002424495.1 Desulfobacteraceae bacterium UBA5623 | reverse complement strand
AGTGGCTTATGCCTTCGAGTTAGCTAAGGGATTTCAATATATTGCACCAATTTATTTTTTTATCCCCTTCCCTTAACTATTGAATTTGTCAACATGTGGAAATTCCGGCAGTTAACGCAATCCTGAATCTCTTCACTTAGGTCCCTATAATGTTTCCGTACCCTTGGCCACAGAGTATCTGACGGTAATTTTCTCCTTTGAACCGGAGTCAATTTTGAGTGAAGCAGGGGTAAGCGCAAGGTTTACGGTGATAGAGCCAGCTTCATCAATGTTATTAACCGGAACCTTTTTTGTATAGATCGTTGAGATTTTATCCAATATGTGCTTTCCTCCGATAACCACGACTTTTTCAGGATT
Organism: Desulfobacteraceae bacterium UBA5623; assembly: GCA_002424495.1. GTDB lineage: Bacteria > Desulfobacterota > DSM-4660 > Desulfatiglandales > Desulfatiglandaceae > UBA5623. The sequence goes on along the minus strand of DIKH01000066.1, from coordinate 2,966 downwards.
GAGTTCTACACTTGAAACCCTAATCCGGTCCGGCAGCTTCCCGACCCAATCCACCTGGACCGGCAGCTCCTTTTTGACGGGTATGTCAAGGGTTGCCTCAACAACAGATGGCTGAACCATGTTTAAAAAAACTCCCGGGGGCAGGGTGACATTTTCTTGTGTAATAGTAAAGGTGTTGCCGCCTGCCACTGCTTTGCTCAGATCAATTTTTACCTGGACCTGATCTGGTCTTAAGGATTTTATCAGGGTGCCTGATCCGCGCAACTGAAGGTTGACGTCATCTACAGAGGCATCCAGAATTTCCATCTCCGGATTTCTTTTCATATATTCAACAGGGACCTTGAGCGTGGTCAAGGTGTCAAGCCCCTGTGAAAAACTGAACCACACACCAGTAATAAATACCAGGGAAGCAAGGGCGGCAGCCCCCATCTCCAGCCTTTCCCTTTGTGGATATTTTGATTTTTTTCTGAAGACGCCGACATGCCCCAGAAGGATTCTCTTGAGTTCCGTCATATTGCGAACATTTTTAATCCTGCCGTCTTTTGCAACCGCCACTTCTCCCCGCTCTTCTGACACAACGATAATCAAGGCGTCTATGAACTCAGACAACCCAACTGCCGCCCTGTGACGTGTGCCGTAATATGAAGGGAGGTTTTCCCTGACGGACAAAGGCAGGATGGTACCGACGTGGGTTATCTGATTGCCGTGGATAATAGCGGCGCCATCATGGACAGGATTGTCATGCCAGAATATGCTGGCAATCATCTCTTTGGATATCAGCCCGTTCCAGGGTATTCCGCCCCGGACAAACTCCATCAGGTCCTCTTTGCCCGGTAAAACCACCAACGCGCCGCAGTTGCTCTTTGCCAGTTCAAATATGCTTTCCACCAGGATCTCTATCGGGGTCTCTTCAGTCTTATACGAAAATTCCCAGAGGATGGCCCTGAGATTTTTGGCCTGAAGAACACTGCGGATTTCGTTTCTGAAAACAATAATTATTATCAGGGCGGCAACCGCGGTAAAGCCCTCCATCACCCAACTGGTCACTATCAATCCAATGGCAAAGGCCATTCTCTGAAAAAACCACAGTATTACTATGCCTGTGATTACCCTGAAGACATTGGTCCCCCTGAAAAGGACGTAAAGACGGAAAAGGATATAGCTGTTTAGTACAATATCAACAGCATCCTGCCATCTTATGCTGGAAAAATAAGACCAAAGCATGTTCATATCCAATCAGTCAACTATACTGAACCGTAACACACGGAGGACATTGTCATTGTCATCGGTAATTTCAACGCGCCAGGGGCCCTTGTCTGCTTCTCTAAGCAGAATTGTGCTCATGGTAGACCATTGTGGCGGTTTTAGAAGCAGCTTTTTTGTTGTGGTCAGTTTATCTCTGTGAAACCATTTATGGTAAACGTATATCTGCTCAGGTACAGCAGTAAAGGATGTAAGGCATGAGATCCTCCCTGTGTCAATCGGAAAGACAACGGAGTTGCTCTGCACAGAAGATTCTTTGGCGCCCTTGCGCATGGCGGCATGGGTCAGTTTCGGCTTGTTGGCAACAGCAGGCGAAGGAGGGGTCCCGCGGTCTTGTGCGTGTGCAAGAAAAAATGAGGGTAAAAAAACAAAAAAAAGACATATCACAATGAGACGGCGCTTCCAATTTATCGTCATATTATTACCGATGAAATTTTGGTTTGGGGCCTGTGAAATAACAGGGATTTGGAAAGATGAAAGATTCTGAGCCCTAAACATAAATGTCAACAGTTTTACCTTTTACCAAGGCGCCTGAATACCTCTCCCCAAGAGGGCCGTATCCATTACCTCTGATCCTCTGATGATAGATAACAGAGACTGATCTGTCTTGGTGGTGTCTTGCACCCTTAGGTTCAAAAGCCAGGATGGAAGATTTGTTGAATTGAACCGGGAGCAAGGCCCTTGTTGCATCAATATCCATCGTGGCACCGGTGAAGTCGTCAGGGTTTGGTTTTAACCGTTCACCGGTTTTAGAGTTGAAGGCGATCATTCAGCGAAAAGGACCCATGAACAATGGACTCTGAACCAATGAACGTATGAGTATTTGTTATTCTAACTCTTACAAGAAAAAATTCAAGTATAAAAGATATTGAGCAACAGCAAACCTGCGATGGGATGTTATACGCTGCGGGGTAATGAATAAATCTTCGATACCGACTCTTTGTCAATTGTGCTGGCCCTGCCTGCCGTGAGCACGTATATCTGCGCTGCCTCGTCTATTTCTTCTGCAATATTTATTGCATCAGCCATATTAACGCCTACTGTAATGAGGCCATGATTCTTGATCAACAGGGCATTGAGCTTCCGGTTGGAAAAATACTGTCCAACCGCATCTGCAAGCTCTGGTGAGCCAGGGACATAAAAAGGGAGCAACGGCAGAGGATATGCCAGATAAGTAAATCCAGGGGTCAGCGGGGGAAAGCTGTCAGGCCCCGTCTCAAGAATTGATGAGGCAGCGACTATATAACCCCCGTGGACATGACACACAACATTTACATCCTCTCTTTTAGCCAGTATGAGACGATGCATGTCAAATTCCTTGGATGGGTTTTTTCCATGCTCAAGGCTGCCGTCAGATCCAATTACCACCACGAACTCAGCAGTGACATCTCTAAGAGAAACACCCGAAGGCGTCACCAGAAACTTGTCTTTGATTCTTACGGATACATTTCCCCCTATTCCTGCAACCAGGCGCCTTTGATATAATGTCCTGCAGAAAAGGGCAAAAGAGTCCCGTGACGGGGGCGAAACAAAATCAGATGTGATCATGGAGTTTGATCCCTTATATTTATATAATTTAAGGAAAAGATTTTAGATTGAGTTATCAGTCGGAATTCCTTGTGTCCCGTCCCAGACGGGATACTCCTATTGCATAACTCCTCCGTCTGGCTTTGCCAAAATCTTGTGTACGCCCGGCACGGGCG
>DIKH01000139.1 GCA_002424495.1 Desulfobacteraceae bacterium UBA5623 | reverse complement strand
CAATGATCAGGAACTTTTCATGGATGTCACTGGTTGTCACAGTCTGCTTCCGTTTCTTTTCGCTGCTCATAGTTCTTTCAATATCTTTCTTGTTTACGATTGTTTCGTCAAGCGTTTATCTGGCCATGCTTTTTTCATTCTGCACTTACTTTATAGGCAACAGCATTGAGACCATTGTGAAGATCTTGGTAAAAGGGGACTTTGTGCAGGCCAGCACAACACACATTGTTATGATGAAGGGGATTGCCTGGCTCTTTCCCAATCTTTCCGCCTTTGATATCAAGGCGAATCTAGCCTATGGATTGCCGCTTGATTGGATGTATCTCATGTGGACAGGTCTTTATGGTTGCGCCTACACGCTTATCATGATCTTGCTTACTCTGTTGGTATTTACGCGTAAAGACATATGTTAAAGCGAAAAGAGACCTCTGTGTTTTTTGTGCTCATTTTTGTGTGTGTCGCCGGATATGGGCTCAGCGCCATAAGGATGCAGGCCTTTCGCGATACACTGGATCCGACTCAAGTGGTGTCCGCCCTGCAGGTGAAGCCGGAAGTCCTTGAAATAGCTGGCGGTGAGTTCAGATCTTTACTGGCAGATTATCTGTTGCTTAAGGCAAGTGTCTACCTTGGGGGGCGTTATTCTACGCCGGAGCCATGCAAGCAGGCTGTTTCCATACTATTTAGGCAATCAGCCGCCTTAGACCCCTATTTCTTTCAAACCTGTTACTTTACTCAGGCACATTTGCCCTGGTGGCGAGGAGAGCTGCTCGAAGATGCCTTGGACATAATTGAAATATTCCATGAACATCGTGATTGGCATTGGGAACCAGGCTTCTATCTGGGGTTCGATTATTTTTACTTTTTAAAGGACAACCAGATGGCATCAAAGTACCTTATGGAAGCCTCAAAGAGGCCCTATGCCCCTCCCTTAGTGGGTTTTTTAGGGACCCGCTTGGCTCAACGCAGCGGAAAGACATCGGTATCCATAGCATTTTTACAGTCCATGTATGAAAGCACGGAAAACGAAACTGCCAAAGAAGAAATAGCCAGGAGGATTGAGGCCCTCAAGGGCGTTTTAATACTGGAAAAAGGCATATCTCAATATTCTTCGGGTTTTGGTCACCCGCCGGAATCCCTTGAACAGCTCACAGCGACAGGGATATTAAAGACTCTCCCCATTAATCCTGCAAGACAGAACGGAACTTATCTGTATAAAAACGGAAAAATTGATTTTTGACGTTGGCATACAGGTGCATATTCATCATCTATGCACCTGACAGATTCAACGCCAACCATCCGCCTGTCATTTTCCTATCATTGCCACTCTCCAGAGTATGACCGTATGGAGTAGTTCAATTTAGGCAATTGTTTCATTCACTTGACTTTCAGAGAGGAATATCTGATAGCAATGGAAACGTCGCTTACCGATCAGAAATTATAGGGAAGAGTCAGCCCACAAAGTAAGGATAAGGAAACCGCCCTGTGAAAAGCACGCGCCAACATCTCCGCCCCCCGGCTCGCTGGAATCATTTACAGGGATATTGTCTCTGGTATCTCCGGTTATTTACGGTTGTGATCTATCGGGACATAATGGGCCGTGGCAGATTGTTCAGGGCGCCTTTACTGGCAGCACTGATCTTTCTTGCCGGTTGCACGGTTGGCCCGGATTATCAGAGGCCTGAATCTGCCATGCCGGAGGACTGGGGAGAGTCGACAGGGGCGGGCGTTATGTCATCTCCGCAGCAGATTGTTCAGTGGTGGACCCTGTTTCAGGATAAGACGCTTAATTCCATGATTGAACAAGCGGTCAGTTCAAACAAAGACCTTAAAATTGCCGGGGCACGCATCCGGGAGGCCCGCGCCCACTTAAGGATGACGGGGGCAGAGATCTTTCCATGGCTTGAGACCTCAGGCTCATACACACGTCTGCGCCAGAGCGAAAACGCATCTGCCAACGGATCAGAGACCGGCGCAAATTTTCCCGGTGATCAGAATCTATTTCAGATTGGTTTTGACGCAGGCTGGGAGATTGACATCTTTGGCGGTGTCAGACGGACCGTGGAGGCCGCAGAGGCTGAGATAGATGCCGCAAAAGAGGGCAGGCGTGACGTGCTCATCACCCTCCTTGCCGAGGTTGCTACAAACTACATGGAGCTTCGGGCAGGCCAGCGCAGGATTGCCATCTCACTGGAAAACATCAAACTTCAGAAGGAGACACTTGAATTGACACGGGGGAGATTTGAGGCAGGCCTTGCAGGCAGCCTTGAAGTGGCCCAGGCAGAGGCGCTACTTAAGGCCACGGAATCAAGGCTTCCTGCCATAGAAAACTCTGTTATCCGTGCGATCCACAGGATTGGGGTCCTGATAGGACAGCAACCTGACGCGCTTTCAAATGAATTATTGATTGAGGGGCCTATTCCACCTGTTCCTCCGCAAGTGCCCATTGGCCTGCCTTCAGATCTATTGCGAAGGAGGCCTGATGTCCGCCGGGCAGAGCGGCTGCTTGCCGCTCAAACAGCCCGCATAGGGGTTGCAACGGCGGATCTGTTTCCTAAGTTTTCTCTGACTGGTATCGCCGGCCTTAAAAGTCTAGAGTCTTCTGATCTTGTATCAGGCGACAGCCGCTTCTATTCCATCGGGCCGACGGTCAACTGGCCTGTTTTTGAAGGAGGAAGGATAAGGGCGAACATAGAGGTCCAGGATGCGCTCGGGGAGCAAGCCCTTCTGACATATGAAAACGCGGTTCTTACCTCACTTGAGGATGTAAAAAACGCCATTGTGGCGTATTCAAAAGAGCAGACCACCTGTCAGTCCCTTGGTCAGGCAGTGGAAGCCTCCCGCAGGGCTGATGAAATCGCCCGGGAGCTATACTCGAAAGGCCTGGTGGACTTTCTAAATGTGCTGTTAAGCCAGGGGGCATTACGCCAGGCGGAGGATCAATATGTCCGGAGTGAACAGAGGGTCTCCACATCGCTGGTGGCCCTGTTTAAGGCGCTTGGCGGTGGATGGGAGTCCACGACTCAAGGGATTGACCAGAGGGAAAAAGAATCAGGGGACAGGAAGTCATGAAAAGACAAGCAAGCGTTAGTGGAAATTATAGATTATGCACGCCCGTCCTGATCACGGCGATCCTGGTGGGTATTGGTGCTACCTTTGGTTGTTCCCCCAACGAGGGAGGCAAGGGGGCGGCAAATAACAAACAGATGGCCATGCCGGTGACAGTGGCGGATGCAGTCCAAAAAACCATGCCTGTTCAACTAAGCGCTGTAGGCACTGTAGAGGCTTATAAGACGGTAGCGGTCAAGGCGCAGATTGAAGGAGAACTGGTAAAAGTCCACTTTGAAGATGGACAATTCATAAAGGCGGGGGAGCCGCTTTTCACCATTGATCCCAGGCCCTTTGAGGCGCAACTGAGGCATGCCAGGGCCAATCTGGCCAAGGACATGGCGCAGCTTGATAAGGCGCGAAAACTGCACGAACGCAACTCCTCTGTGGTTGAAAAGGGCTATGTATCACAAGAGCAGTTTGATCAGTCCGCGGCCGACGTTCTTACCCTGGAGTCCACAATCAAGGCGGATGAGGCGGCTTTCGAGGATGCCGAACTACAGTTGAAATATTGTTTTATTTCATCCCCGATCTCAGGTTGCGCAGGCGAGGTGAAGGTCCACCGGGGAAACCTGGTAAAGGCCAATGACAATGACAATCCTCTGGTGATCTTAAGGCAGATTCGTCCTATCTATGTTGGTTTTTATATACCGGAGAATAACCTGCTGACGGTCAAAAAATATATGGCGAAAGAAAGGCTGAAAGTGGAGGCATTTGTCACGGGGCAAGAGGCTGATGCAGTGCGGGGCGAGCTGACATTCCTGGACAATACCGTCAATCCATCCACTGGGACGATTCTTTTAAAGGCGACCTTTCCTAACAAGGACAGGATACTTTGGCCCGGGCAGTTTGTAAACGTGCTCGTCACTCTCAGCTCACAGCCGGGCGCGGTTGTCATTCCTTCACAGGCGGTTCAGGCAGGACAGCAAGGTAAATATGTCTTTGTAGCAAAGGCCGACCTTACCGTGGAATACCGGACAATTGTCATTGAAAGGACCGTCGGAGATGAAACCGTCATCGGGCAGGGACTCCAGCCGGGCGACAGAGTGGTGACCGACGGGCAGCTAAGGCTTTTTCCCGGCGCGACCGTGAAGATTATTTAGTGCCTGAACAAAAAAGCCATTCAGACATAATGTTGAATTAAAAATGAACATTTCAGAGGTATTCATAAAACGACCCGTAATGACCACACTGGTCATGGCGGGGATACTGCTTTTCGGTATTATGGCATATCGGCTTCTTCCGGTAAGCGAGCTTCCCAACGTGGATTTTCCCACCATTCAGGTGACCGCTTCCCTGCCTGGGGCAAACCCTGAAAATATGGCATCATCGGTAGCAACCCCCCTCGAACGGGAATTCACCACCATCGAAGGCCTTGATTCCATGACATCCACCAGCGCACTTGGAGGCACGCAGATCACACTGCAGTTTTCCCTTGAGCGGGACCTTGATGGCGCGGCCCAGGACGTGATGTCGGCCATCGCACGGGCCGCACGTCTCCTGCCCCCTGATATGCCAAACCCACCCTCCTTCAGAAAAGTCAACCCTGCTGACCAGCCTATCCTTTTTGTAGCGCTAAGCTCAAAAATACTTCCACTGTCAGCCGTGGACGAATATGCAGAGACCCTGATGGCTCAGAGGATCTCGATGATAAGCGGTGTGGCCCAGGTGCTGGTCTATGGCTCCCAAAAATATGCTGTCCGTGTCCAGTTGAATCCCAACGCCCTTACCTCCCTGGGGGTGGGTATTGATGAGGTGGGAGAGGCGATTTCAAGCGCCAATGTCAATATTCCCACAGGAACACTCTATGGACATCACAAGGCCTTTACGATAAAGGCCACGGGCCAGTTGACAGAGGCGGACTCATACCGGCCCCTGATCGTCACATTTCGCAACGGCTCCCCGGTCTATCTGAAACAACTTGGCAGTATAATGGACAGCGTTGAAAACGACAAGACCGCAAACTGGTACAATGACACCAGGGCCATTGTGCTGGCCATCCAACGCCAGCCAGGGACCAATACCGTCGCGGTCGTTGATTCCATCAAGGCCCTCCTGCCGACCTTTCGCGCCCAGATCCCGGGATCAGTTGACATGGATATCCTCTATGACCGTTCAGTATCCATCAGGGATTCCATTGAAGATCTCAAGGTTACCCTTTTAATCAGTACGGCCCTGGTTATTCTGGTGATATTCCTGTTCCTGCGAAACCTCCGGGCAACCATCATCCCCAGCCTGGCCCTTCCCCTTTCAGTCATAGGGACCTTTGCTGTTATGCACCTGTCGGGCTTCAGCCTGGATAATCTATCGCTTATGGCCCTCACCCTGTCTGTGGGTTTTGTTGTCGATGACGCAATAGTCATGCTTGAAAACATAGTAAGACACACAGAGATGGGCAGGGGCAGACTACAGGCGGCCCTTGACGGATCAAGAGAGATAGGTTTCACCATCCTGTCAATGACTCTTTCCCTTGCAGCGGTATTTATCCCCCTCCTTTTCATGGGAGGAATAATGGGAAGGCTCCTGCACGAATTCGCTGTCACAATAATAGCCGCCATATTGGTCTCAGGCGTTGTCTCGCTAAGTCTATCGCCAATGCTGTGCAGCAGGTTTATGAACCCTTCGGGAGAAAACCGCAAGGGCCGCCTGTATGAGGCTTCAGAGCATTTTTTTGACGGAATGCTCAATGCTTACAAGCTAAGCCTTAAATGGGTATTGAAACATGGACCTTTGATGATGATCCTGTCCGTCATTCTGGTAGTTGCGACTGCCTATCTGTTCATAATCATCCCCAAGGACTTTATCCCGGCCCAGGACACCGGCCAGATCTTCGCCTTTACAGAGGCCTCGGAGGACATCTCTTTCGATTCCATGGTTGACCACCAGAAGGCCGTAGCCCGGATAATGAATACCACCAGTGAACTGGT
>DIKH01000351.1:193-4925 GCA_002424495.1 Desulfobacteraceae bacterium UBA5623 | reverse complement strand
TTTTCTAACCGGAAATTACTGATTTGATCTATGAAATAAGGTTAGAGGAAATATAGGTTATTATGCATGAGCAATCAAGCAAAAATATGGCACAACTACAGAATAATAGGGTGGGGGGTGCGGATGATAGAGGGACTATGAACCTAAAAAAAGCATTTAGCGGTTAGCTTTTGGTTATCAGGCAATGAATTTCGACATGTTGACAACTTCAATAGTTGCACCCAATGGGTGAAGATATAAGTTGGCGCAATATTTTGAAATCCTTAAGTTAAAGGCTAATTGCTGACAGCTTTTTTAGGGTTAAATCTATCCGCACGGATCAAAAGAATGAACTGTCAGACAGGCATCAACGGGATTTAAAGATCGGCCTGTCCAGCCAGAATGGATCGGCAATCCCCTTGCGGTATGCGGCAAGGGCCTCGGGAGAGGAGTTTACCCGCAGGTTGCTGTAACTTAGGTCGCTGTTTTGCCAGCGTTCGTGCCAGAAGACCGCTGCCTTCAACCGGGGAAACTCCTGGGCCAGACGGCCTAGTGCCTCTGTTATATACTTCGCTTTGCTCCCGCTCTTGGGAAACTCGCCCACGCCCCACTCTGCAAGGATAAAGGGCTTATTGGGGTCGAGAGCACAGATCTCCTTGTAGAACTTTGGCAGCACGATCTCAAATTCGGTCCACTTCTCCGTATTAGGGTACTGCTTGCCGTAGGCGCTCAGCCCCAGCCAGTCAACATAGTCGGCCCCGGGCCAGTAATTGGCCATGCGGTTCCAGGGCTCATCAGGCTCTGAGGTGTTGTTGGGGTGAAACACCCACGAAATATTGTCCGCCCCCTGGGCACGCACCCGGTCTACTACATGCCTGTATGTCTTTTTAAATAGCTCCGGGCCCTGATAAAGCGTAGGACTTGTCCCTGGGACCGGCTGCCCGCCGCCGTAAAAAAAACCAGACCACGGAAACCACGTACCGTTCATCTCAAGGCCCCATGAGACCAGCAGAGGCGCGCCGAATTGCCTTGCCTCTCGCGCCCACATGTCAATGTAATTATCCCACTTGCCGTCAACAATATTGACCAGGCTGAAGCGGTCCGGCTTGATGTCTTCGGTAGGCGGCCCGTCCCACGGGTTCCAATATATCAGCGCCACTGCCCCATAGGCATAGACCACCTTAAGCGTCTCCCTGGGAAAAGACTGTTTGGCCCAGTAACTGGAAAACCCTATGACCGCCTGCTTCTTTCCTACCAGCCCATCAAAGGCCTCAATGGCCTCCAGTGTGACATTGTCTTCCGTGGGACCAAAGTCAATGTAAGCCCCTGGATAGGCATGGCCTTCAGGCAAGGTCAGCACCTTTTTTTCGGGCGGACTGACAACGGGGGCGATCTTTTGTTCATCAGGCTCTGAAGAACATGCAAAGGCGCCCAGCACAATAGCGCACCCTAAAAAGGCCATGGATATAAAAATTGGCGATGTTATCTTCATATGTTTTTTACTCCTTTGTTTACAGAATCCAAGATCTCATCAATGGAATAGACCGGCACTGTGCCCTTTCTATCCTGCCTCCCCCAGCCGACCCATACGCCTCGCAGGGCGCGGAATAAAGATCGCCAGACAGCAAAGCTCAATAGCGGCCTGTAAATCAGTCTCATCGGGATTATCACCCATGCGGTCCGCAACCGTTCTCCTTCCATCATGCAGGCGGCAACCGCCAGCACCAGGTCAAGGAGGATAAAGATCAGGGCATATTCGGCAATCGCCCGTCCCGCGCCTGTGACAAGAGAGACAATCAGGAGCGCATCCACAACCGGGATAAGCGCCACCAGAAAGATGTGACAGAACCAGACGCTGGGAAGGCTGAAAAAGGCAAGTGCCTTGTAAGCAGGGTCAAAGAGCAAGTCAATGTGCTTAAACAGGCACTGTAAGGTTCCGAAGGCCCATCTGGTTCTCTGCCTGGTCAGGGCGCGCACCGTCTCCGGGGCCTCTGTAAGACCGATCGCCTCTGACGAGTAACGGATCTTGTAACCATGCCTGTGCATGTTGAGCGTAATGTCCGTGTCCTCTGCCAGGGTGTCTGTCGGGATCCCCCCTGACTTAATAACCGCGCTTCGCCTGAAGGCGCTGACCGCACCCGGTACGACCGTGACGCAGTTTAGGATATCGTATGCGCGGCGGTCAAGGTTGAATCCGCAGGTGTATTCCAGGGACTGAAACCGGCCGATCCATGAGCCGAGATTTCCCACCTTGGCGTGCCCTGATACCGCGCCCACCTCCTTATCCGCAAAAAAGGCGACGAGCTTTCCGATGGTATCGCGGTTAAACTGCGTGTCGGCATCGAGTGTGACAATATATTCATGGCTTGTGGCCGCCAGCCCTGCATTCAAGGCCCAGGCCTTGCCCTTGTTTGCCTGCCGCACCAGGCGCACATGGGGATCAGAGGCAGCGATATCCTTTACAATCTGCGCTGTGTCGTCAGTTGATCCGTCATCCACGACAACCACCTCGATCTCACCGCAATAGCTGGTGTTCAGCACCGAAAGCAGTGTGGAGCGGATAAGCTTTGACTCGTTAAAGGCCGCGATGATCACTGATACAGGCTCGGTTGTTGAGGCTGTGTCAACCGTCTTCTCCAGCCTTTTGTGCCACACCGAAAGAACAAGGACGATCAGGGTCCGTAAAAACACCAAGGCAGTGCTTACAATCATAAAGGCCCAGACAAGCTCCTCAATGATGTGCAGGACTTGAAGGCCGGTCTGGGCGACCATGCGGGACTGCTGAGGATCGTCTTTGGGTATTGGAGGCATCAGCGAATCCCGGCTTACGCCAAGAAGCGCGGCCAAGGGGACGATCTCATCACCCCTCATACGCAGGTAGTCAATGACGGCAGGCAGGGCCTCCACGGTCTGTGAGCGGTCTCCTCCCGCATCATGGAGGAGCACGATATTGCCTTCACTCCGACGTTCCTTTACCAGACCAAGGATCGCCTTAGCGCCGGGCTCTTTCCAGTCTTCCGCATCAATGCTTTCGCTTACAGTCATATAGCCCTGTGCCTGCGCCTCAACCAGTGTCATGAACTCCTCGATTGACTGCGGCTGGCGATCCGCGTTATAGGGCGGCCGAAACAGTATGGTGGATCGGCCTGTCATAGCCTCAATCAACCGCTGGGTGGCGTTGAATTCAAGCTGAAGCCTTGTCTGCGAGATTTTTCCCAGGTCCGGATGGCTGTAAGTGTGATTGCCTATTTCGTGACCTTCCACTGCAATTTGTCGCACCAGATCCTGGTGGGATTCGGCATTTGACCCGGTGACAAAAAAGGCCGCCTTGACATCCTGTTGCCGCAGGATATCCAGGATCTTCGGGGTCCACTCAGGGTCAGGTCCGTCATCAAATGAGATGGCGACCTGATTGCCCCGGCTCTCTCCCTGGTGATAAAGGAGCGGATATTTTGGATAGCGCACATACCTGGAACTCCAAAGGCCGTCGGTCTCCTGCCTGATCAGCCGAAGGCCGTCCGCGGTCTCGTTGACTGCGGTAAGGAAGTCACCTTTACCGATGTTGCTGATGGTCTTGAAGGTCTTAATCTCTTCAAAGGAATGGGGCTCACAGGAATTGACGCAGTCAAAGGTGTCCCATACCTGCGGGTCTTCTGTGCCCAGACGCCACAGGGCGATACCTCCGACACCCTTTTGCTCCGCCTCAACTTTTTGATTCCTAAAGGTAATAGCATCCAGGAACCACACTGAATGATCTGATCCATTAGAGGTATAGTCAAAATGGGGGCCATCGTAAGGCGGCATGTCCTCTACTGCTGTCTCCCCCGCAGAATTGGCCCGGGCCATCGTGTCTGTAAAGCTCAGAGTGTCCGGGGTTTCCCCGTCTTGCCAGTCATAGCCGTAAGAGCCAATGCCGATCACCCACTGCTTGGGCGGGACGTTATCAACAAGCACGTCCAGCCATTCCTTGAACCAGGCATGGGAGGCCTGGGGGCCTGGGGGGTCATCTTCCCCTGTCTCGTCATATAGCATAGCGACAAAACGGTCAACCACTGCTGGGAGCGCATCCAGGTCAAAGATCTTGATGTCGTTTCCCACCGGGATACAGAGCCAGAACTCAAGCCCCTCCTGCTTTAGCCTTTCATGCATCCTGGTAAAAAATATCGTAAGCTCCTTCCGGTAGGTGGGATCAACCTGTTCAAAGTCAACCACCACACCCTTTGCGCCCACTGCCTTTAGCCTTCTTGCAAGTTTTGCAAAAAAGCGGTCCTGCCCTTCCTCATCGGCGAGTATAAGGGCCTCCACCGCCTCCGGGTGCCACTGATCTCCCTTGAGATTGATCAGAAGCGGCATCAATGCTATGCTGTGGGCCTCGGCAATTTGGCAGACCTCCTCGTCCGGTTCGGTCTCGATCATGGGCGGGGTCCCTGTCAGGGTAAACCACTCAGGGCAAAGATGGGTAAGCCTGTTTGCATGGCGAACCAGGGAGAAATAGCTGTTTTTGTCCCAGTTGACATAGAAGCCCAGCCGCACAGGACGCTGATCATCAGGCCGGACAAAGGCCCCTTTGCCCGCATTATCGGCGCCTGGTTTTGAGAGCAGCCAGTCAGGAGGAGGCTCCGGATGGTGGATCACTGTCTCAGACCTGGTTATGGCCTTAAGGCTGGTGGTCATTTCATGGACCTTGTCCAGCTGCTGAAGACGTGGAAGAACCAGCAAGGAACGGATAAACAGGATCAGAGCGACAAATGAA
>DIKH01000351.1:0-128 GCA_002424495.1 Desulfobacteraceae bacterium UBA5623 | reverse complement strand
TTCAGTCTTCAGCCTAACTACCTGACTTACGATCAAGCATATTGATCTGAACTACGATAGGAGTCAAGGCACTGTGAGTCAAGGTCAAACGTAAGTTGTCAGGTAACTAGTGCCCATCCAGAAATGCC
>DIKH01000157.1 GCA_002424495.1 Desulfobacteraceae bacterium UBA5623 | reverse complement strand
AAGATTTACCGTTTTGCACTACTGCGGCAAGTGCGGAGCATGCCAGGGCAACAAACGAGGATAAACCCTGTGATGATAGCCGGGCTGGGGTTGAAAGAGTAAAAGAAGACTTACCGAAGGAAAGCAAGTGACATTTACGCCACGTAAGCATTCAAGGCAAACTCAATAAGGACCTCCCCCGTCCCCTCCCCGCTGTGGGGAGAGGGTCCGGATGGATGGTCTAAATAATTTTTATGACTTAATGGGTATTGCCAGGTTTAATACATGTCGTCAGTAGGCATCTCCGGCGTCATGCCCTTGTCTTTCTTCTTGGGCTTGTCGGCAACCATAGCCTCGGTGGTCAAAAGAAGCCCTGAGACAGATGCGGCGTTTTGCAATGCAAACCTTGTCACCTTTGTGGGATCAATAACCCCTGCCTCCATAAGATCCTCATAGACACCGGTATCGGCGTTAAATCCAAAGCCGCCCTCGCCGTCCTTAACCTTCTGGACTACCACTGAGCCTTCAAACCCGGCATTATTGGCTATTTGCCTTACCGGCTCTTCAAGCGCCCTCCTGACGATATCCATGCCCATCTTCATCTCGCCCTTGAGTTTCAGTTTATCCAGGGTATTGAGAGCCCTAATGAAGGCAACGCCGCCCCCAGGGACAATCCCTTCTTCAACAGCAGCGCGGGTGGCATTTAAGGCATCTTCAACCCGGTCCTTTTTCTCCTTCATCGCTGTCTCTGTCGCCGCCCCGACATTGATAACAGCAACACCACCGATCAGTTTTGCAAGGCGCTCCTGCAATTTTTCCCTGTCCCAGTCGCTTGTGGTCTCATCAATCTGCGCCCTTATCTGTTTTACACGGCCTTCCAGTGCCTGCCTGCTTCCGCCGCCGTCAACGATGGTGGTATTGTCCTTGTCAATGGATATCCTTTTGGCAGTACCAAGATCGTTCAAAGTAATATTGGCCAGCTTAATGCCCAGGTCTTCGCTTATGACCTGACCGCCTGTCAATATGGAGATGTCCTCCAGCATGGCCTTTCGTCTGTCTCCAAAGCCGGGGGCTTTGACAGCGGCGCACTTGAGGGTTCCGCGCAACTTGTTGACAACCAGGGCGGCCAAGGCCTCCCCTTCCACGTCCTCTGCGATAATCAGAATGGGTTTTCCCATCTTTGCAACCTGCTCAAGGATTGGGACCAGGTCTTTCATGCTGCTGATCTTGTTCTCGTTCAGCAAAATATAGGCCTCTTCCAAGTGGGTCTCCATCTTTTCCGCATTGGTGACAAAATAGGGGCTCAGATAACCTCTATCGAATTGCATTCCCTCCACGATATCAAGAGTTGTCTCCATGCTCTTGGCCTCTTCGACAGTGATTACTCCTTCCTTGCCCACCTTCTCCATGGCCTCTGAAATCACATCACCTATGGTGGAATCGTTGTTGGCGGAGATGGTCCCCACCTGGGCGATCTCTTTTTTATCCTTCGTGGGCTTTGAAATCTTTTTCAGTTCAGCCACCACTGCTTCAACAGCATGATCAATACCGCGCTTAATCGCCATGGGGTTAGAACCTGCCGCCACCAGTTTTGAGCCCTCACGATATATGGCCTGGGCAAGTATGGTCGCAGTAGTAGTGCCGTCTCCGGCAACGTCAGATGTCTTGGAGGCGACCTCCTTGACCATCTGCGCCCCCATATTCTCGAACTTATCTTCCAGATCTATCTCCTTGGCCACTGTTACACCGTCTTTTGTGATCTTTGGTGAGCCGAAGGATTTGTCAATGAGCACATTGCGTCCCTTGGGGCCAAGGGTGACCTTTACTGCCTCCGCCAGGGTGTCAACGCCCTGCATCATCTTTTCTCTGGCCCTGGTGCTGTATTTTATCTCTTTTCCTGCCATAGCTAAAAACCTCCTTAATTATTCCACAATACCTAATATATCATCTTCATGCATAATCAGATGTTCTACACCATCTATCTTTATCTCATTTCCGGCGTATTTGCCGAAAAGGATGCGGTCGCCAGCCTTTACAGTCATGGGAATCCGTTCGCCCTTTTCACCCGTCTTCCCTGGACCGACAGCAGCTACCTTGCCTTCCTGGGGCTTTTCTTTTGCCGTATCAGGAATAATTATACCTCCAGAGGTCTTTTCTTCCTCTTGAACCCTGAGAACCAGTATCCTGTCACCTAATGGCCTGATTTTCATCCCTCAAACCTCCTTAAAATTATATATTTATATAAATATTATAAAAATGTGCCCTATTGCACGGTCGAACAAACCAGGGGTAACTAAGCAAAAAACCAATAAGATATATAACTATTTGAAATCGCTATCTTAAAAGGTTGGGGGAAATATAAACATGAGCCTACTTATTGTCAAGGCCCCTTTGTCTTTTTGTACAAGAGAAATGATTCCGGCAACAAATAGCTTCAAATTACTTTTTCCTTCTGATATAGCTGAACACGCTCTGAACCTTTGACCAGATTATCTACCAGGAACCAACATGCCCGCAAAGACAAAATTCCTCACAAAGTCTCTGGAAAATCCCTCTGATTTACTGGGAAGGTGCGCTGCTTCAACGGTATCCCTCTTTATTGCCTTCCTGTCAATAACATACTGCCTGTTTATCCCATTACCTGCATTGGCTGACCTGGCCTTACTTGGAAAACAGATCGCTGAATATAACCTGGAGCAAGTAAAAAAAAGCCTGACTTATCAGTCTTATCGGGGTGAGGAGGGGATTCTCAGGCTCAATCCGGTGGTGGGGAAAACACTTGGCATCAAGGTTATCCAAGACCAGGACTACCTCATGGCAAGTGAGCTTTACAAGGAGGCCAGGGAATCATATAAAAGCGCCGTTAATGAGATGAAGATCAATGATGCGGACGACACCAATAGAAAACACGCAAAAAATGTTGCCATATATTCAGCTCGTTACAACAAGGCCGCTGCGCTTGCATGGGGCCACATGATGGTCTACAGGTCAAAACTTACTCCTGTTGCAGATGACAGATTGAATGATGAAATCTGTTTTAAGTTGTTGGAAAGATTGATCCTGGAGGAACTTGAAAAGGCTTCTTATAATCTTAGGGAGGCACTGGGCAATCTCTGGAACAGATGTCAGGGGCTTGAAGACAGCCCCCCATTGAATACAAGCAATATAGGGTTCGTAAACAGTATCTTCTCCGGGTTCACCAAGACTGCCTCTGAAGATGCCCTTAATAAGTTTAATCTCGACACAGAAGATAATGATGATTTGAATTCCATGTGGAAATTGATCATGGAAGAGTCTTGCCCCAATTTTATCCCAGTATTTGAGAATGCTTTTGGGATACAATCAAAGGAAGGCTGTCCTGTTAATCAATTATTATTCCTTGCACTTGTCCGGCAGGAATCCAATTTCAATCCCCGGGGCGTCTCTTATATGGGCGCGGCAGGACTTACCCAGATCATGCCGGCAACTGCCTTGGAACTTGGCATGAAGGCTGTCTTTACCCCTGCCTATTTCAAGGAGGCACAGGAGCAGCTCAGACTTGAAAGGGGCCTGAAGAAGAAGGCGACCGACCAGATATTTTTGATAACGTCGGAAGACAGTATAGATATTGCAGTTCAGGCAATAGCTCTTATGAGGGAATCGCTTGCCTGTGGCGAAAGGCGGCACAGCCTGTTTACACGTTACAGGCTTGAACTCTTGCAAACCGGCAGCGATGAAAGGCTTGCCCCCGGGAGGGCGCTTGATTGCGGTCTCAGGTATTTTTCCAAAATGATGAATATGCAGAAAGGTGATATCAGTCTGGCCCTGGCCTCTTATAATGCCGGGCCACAAAGGGTCAGCCAGTACAATGGGATTCCACCGTTTGAGGAGACAATAGATTTTAGAAACAAGGTCATCTCTTATTACAGGGAATATAAGTCAAGGATAAAGAAACATATTTCACAACATCGTGAGGCCTTAGGGCGATAGCCTTTTTAAGAAGCTACAATAAATTTTTCAGAGTGGTTGGAGGGATATCTATGTGTGCAGAGGTCTTGGGAAGAAGCAATTTTGAAGGCATACAACTTTTAAAACGGGGAAAGGTAAGAGATGTTTATCAAATTGACGACATGTTACTGATTGTCGCAAGCGACAGGATATCCGCCTTTGATGTGGTGATGGACGACCCCATCCCGGACAAGGGAAAGATCCTGACGAACATCTCCATGTTCTGGTTCGACAAGCTCGCCCCGATCGTGGAAAATCATCTGATAAGCGCTGATCCGTTGGAATATCCCCGTGCGTGTCAAAAATACGCTGATCAGCTTACCGGACGCAGCATGCTTGTGAAAAAGGCCCAGCCCCTGGCAATGGAGTGCATTGTCCGCGGTTATATTTCCGGGTCCGGATGGAAAGACTATCTTTCAACAGGCAAGGTCTGCGGCATTGCCCTTCCTAAGGGGTTGAAGGAGTCACAGAAACTGCCGGAACCTCTTTTTACGCCCTCAACCAAGGCTGAAGACGGCATGCACGACGAAAACATTTATTTTGAAAAGGCGGTAGATATTGTTGGAAAAGACATCGCCCACGAGGTCAGACGACTGAGTCTTGAAATTTACAAATACGGAAGGGACCTTGCAGCCGAAAAAGGGATTATCGTCGCAGACACCAAGTTTGAGTTCGGGATCAAAGACGGCCGGTTGATCCTTATTGATGAGGTGTTGACACCTGATTCATCGAGATTCTGGCCCATGGATGAATAC
>DIKH01000308.1 GCA_002424495.1 Desulfobacteraceae bacterium UBA5623 | reverse complement strand
ATTTCTGGATGGGCACTAAATAACTTCATTGCCCATATAGATATTTGAATTTTTACCGTCCCTCTAGCCCCTCATCAGTCTAGCCAGCATTTGTGTTTTGATTTTGGTGCAGTCCTATGCAAGGTCAAAAACAATTTTTAAGGCATCGTCAATTTTTGCCATGATCTCGTCTTCCAGCTCACCTCGTACATTGACTAATCGAGCGCGGTGATCAATAGGACGTGTCTGTAGACAATCCGCCACTGTTTTCTTGGTTAACCCGTTATGCGAGGATGGGACAATTTCCACATTAGTGATGATGCCGGCTTTTCTCTCAATCCATGCCGTTAGCGGCACCACCTGGATGACTGGGACACGCGCATTATAGGTGTTGTTCGTGACAATCACGCATGGCCGGATTTTTCCGGTTTCCGAACCCTTGGTAGGATCAAGATTGACGTCAATGACCAGCCCCCGCTTTAGGCTGCTCATGTTGGCCACTCTGACAGCGCTGCATTCGTCCATTCTTGCGTTTCATCATCTTCTTCATATACCTTGGCGTATAAGTCAGCCGACTCGCGCAAGCGCTGCTGGGTTAATTCTGTATACAAGCGGTCGAGGGCGGTACGCACCACGTCGCTTTTATCCTTAAATCCGTACCGGTTGCATTGTTTAATAAATTGAATGTGCGATTCTTTAAGGCTAAATTTGGCCTGGATCATGAGGACCTCCATAAAAGTCTAATGCTGAGACCCTAAATCAGGTCCCATAATAACTCCTAAATAATAGGGAGTCAAACCATTTTCTAAGGGGCAGGCCCAAGTTATGATCTTGGCGCCACAAGACGATAACAAATCGAGGTTCAACGCCCACAAGACTTCATATTATATATTTACATATGTCCCACCGCACCTGCCAACAAGAGAACCACATCCAGGGATTACTGCGACTTATAGAAAGATTGAATTCGTTTCTTTTGCTCCGTCACACGGGCTGTCCACGATGAATCTCCATCAAGGTAGTCTGCCGCAATGTTGTTGCATTCAGCAGCCTGGGCGAGGTTCTTTTTCGTAAGCCAGGCCTCGGCCAGATAATAATAATTCTGACCGCTGCCGGGATTGAGATTTATGGCCCTCTCAAGGATAGTGATTGCCTGATCAGGCTGGCTGTTTTTCAAGTGCATTTTGGCCTGGTCTGTCAGGGTAAGTGCGGCGACGGCCCGAGGGCTCTTCTGTTCTGGGAGGGCCTCCGGTTGTTTTCTGGTCTCAACTGGTTTGCGTGGTTCGACGGTAGGCTTGGTAGAAGGCGGCCTTGGGGAAGGCATCGTTACAGTTCTCGCGGCGCAACCTGAAACCGCAAGACAAACTACTCCTATCAGGAACAAAGACAATTTATTAGAAGCGTTCAATGAAATTTTCAACTCCTTTTCTAAGCTTTTTAAATGGATTCGCATAACGGTGTATGTCACAAAACTCCTTTGGCGCAAGATCAGATAGAAATACCTCCTCTGTGTATTCAGGACATGCATCCAGCACGACGAGCTGCTTGCTTTCAGCACAGATGTTCAGCTTTTCCACGCCTGTGGGCATCCTGAACCATTCTCCTGAAACATACTGAGGGATGGCGGTTAATAAATCCGCCCATATGGGTAATGCTGCTGAAGCGCCCGTGGCCCCAGTGGATGATCCGTCATCAAAACCCACCCATACAAGCGCTAAAATTTCAGGGGTATATCCGATAAACCAGGCATCCTTTGAATCATTGGTTGTTCCGGTCTTGCCGGCCACGGGAAAGGATATCCCGAACGCGCTTAGTGGCTTCGCTGTCCCATATTCAACCGCGCTTTTCAACATTGATGTGATAAGAAAGGCCTTTGACGGGCTTGTCACCCGCTCAATATTGATATGCCTTCGTGCAACCGCGTCTTTTTTCTCATCCAGCAGCTCTTTCAGGGACAAGGGATAAGGCAATACTCCATCAGCGGCAAAGGCGCAGTAGGCGCGCGCCAACTCAAGGGGTATCACCTCTGATGATCCCAGCGATATGGAAGGATAAGGCGTTAAAGGGGTCGAAAAATGAAATGTGGAAGCAGTGTTTACGATATGTTCCAGGCCGACTTTCATTGCCACATCAACAGTGGCGAGGTTGACGGACATGGCCAGTGCGTCCCGCATGGTAATGCTGGTCTCTGCAATCGGCCTGTAATTCTTGGGCCGCCAGAGTTTCCCTGCCACCTTTAACGTCTTGGGTTCGTTGGACAAGACCGAGGACGGTGAAAAACTGTCCAGGGCGCTCAGAAATACTATTGGTTTAAAGGCGCTGCCTGGTTGGCGACAGGCCTGTACTGCCCGATTGTATTGGCTCTTGCCATAAGCGCGGCCGCCCACCATGGCCAGGATGTAGCCGGTTTTTGGCTGCATCACTATGACTGCGCCCTGAACCCTTTTATCAGCGCCATGAGAAAGCAAAGATGGACGAGCCTTCTCCAAACGGGCAAGTCCTTTTTCGAGGGCCTTTTCGGCAGCCATCTGCACCTGGGTGTCCAGGGTGGTGTAAATGGTAAGACCAAGGGAGGAAAGGGCTTCACGGGGGTAAAGATCGGTAAGCTGTTGAGCAAGGTAATCCATAAAATACGGGGCCTTGTTTGTGTAAGTCTCAAACCCTTTTGTCCTTACAGGCTTGGATGATATGACCTTAAGTTGCTCGTCGGGTATCCAGCCGTGCCTTGCCATATTTTCTAACACCACATTCCTGCGCCCCTGGCTGCGCTTTTCGTCCTGGTATGGGGAATATATATTCGGGGCTCTGATCAAACCGGCTATGGCCGCACCCTCTGCCACATTAAGCTCGCTTACCGGCTTGTTAAAATAAAAGTATGAAGCCTCACCGATCCCATTGATTGAGACCGATCCCTTTTGCCCCAGGTAGATTTCATTCAGGTAGATTTCCAGGATCTGATCTTTTTCATATTTCATCTCCAAAAGGAGCGCTATTAAAAGTTCCCTGATCTTTCGTGAAAGGGTCCGTTCAGAGGTTAAAAAATAGTTTTTTGCAAGCTGCTGGGTAATGGTGGAGCCCCCCTGCCTTATGCCGGTGTAACGTACATTTTTATATAGCGCCCTGACCATTCCCAAAGGGTCAACACCGTAATGTTCATAAAATCTGGCATCCTCTGCGGCCAATATTGCATTGCGGACATTTGCAGGCACCTGCTCAAGGGCCACAAGCCGCCGCTGCTCCCTGTCCTTGCCGAAAAAAAGCATCAATTCCTCTGGTTCCAATTCCAACAGGGGCATGGGTTCTTTGGTATCCATTCTTGTGATGGATTGAATGGTATTTTTCGCAAAGAATATCTTGACCGGGAATCCTTCCCTGCTGATGTGAGACATGATCATATCCTTCAGGAAAATTTCAAAGGAGGACGTGGAAACATGAAGATTACCCTTTTGTTCGAGCGGATGTGCTACCTTGTGATAACCGAGGCGCTGCAATTTGGATTCAAAAAGTGTTCGGTTAATACCCTGTCCCGGATAGAGGATCGTGGTATCAGAGTATACCTTGGAGGGAATGGACCACAGCCGGCCGGAAAAGCGCGTGTCTATCTGAGCGGAAAGGCGCAGGCAGTAAACAACAAGGAACACGGATGAGATGACGAGCATGAAAAGGACTGCCTTTGTCAGTCCACTGCGGATATTTAACTTGCGCGGCATGAGAGATATCCCGTCCTGTGATAATGAATACCAGGCTATAATGCTTGGCGATTCCAAACAATGATGAGGCAAAGTCATGGGAATCAACCGAAAGCATTTTGACAGATATCTACCCCATAGTCACATGGCAAGTCAATATGCGCCGATGCTATTGCAAAAATGAAGACTTTTTATGCCTGGGTCAGAGTGAGGAATGGTTTAGGTAAGGAATTAGAAATGACTTTGACCCCGCCCAAAGGACGAGGTCAAAGTCTAAATAAATTTGTTCAAGGACTTTAAATCATACAGCTAACAGCTTAGGGCTAATAGCTAATCGCTTTTTTAGGGCTATAAACCAATTCCCTCCACGACATCTCCCACCAGATCATCAATCATACCCCTAACATCCTCCATTGTGGGGCCGTTATATTCCACTCGTTTTTTCTCTTGGAAGGTCATCCCTTTTTCCCATCTATGTTGGAACTTTTCGTCTGCCTTATTTTGGGCGGACGAGCCAATGGCACATTCGTCTTTGAGCAAAGAGCCCAATCGCATTTCCGCGGCCTTCAGCATTTCTCGGGCCAACTTGGCGCTATTGCGATCATCAGATACCATACCGCCTTCGATTTCTTCATAGATACCTCTAAGTCCATTGTAAAGCAGAGCTCTGATGGTCTCCATTGTCGCCTCATCATCGGCGCCCCACGTGTGTCCAAATTTTTTCTCGGCCTTTCCAATACAGGCGTCTCTGTCATATTTACCCTTCTGGTTTTGAATTTCCTTCATCCAGCAATACATATATGAGTGAGACAGTTTAGCCGCTGCCTTTAATTTTACACATGGCGGAATAATGTCCGGATCCTGACCCTGTTGGCCTGCCGAACCGTTGGGACGGATGATTACCACATCCTCTCCTGTTACAGGGGTCCCGTCCACCAAGAGCGCATTAAGTTCCAGCGTCAACACATCCCCGTTATTTACCGGCCCAAGTGCACTGATAATAGCCTGGGTGCTGAACTTCAGGGTAAGATCATCAATACGATCCGGACCCATCTCATTACAGGCCTCAGGGCCCTCCTTTCCAATAAAGGGCTCATAGGGGGTGGATACATCTTCCACTGACCAGCGCAGGGGATTGACCCCGACCAGTTCAACCGATGCCGGATCTATCCTGGTCACGTCAAAGGTTTGTGTCCCTAAAATGGCAACAGGCAGCACGCCCTTGCTCTTTGTATTTATCGGATTCGGGCAGGACCCGGGCTTTATATCCACGGCGATTGGCCCCATAATAGTAATCTGCACCCAACTCAATTCAGCAGACATAATTTGAGGACCACCCGGGTCCGGGGAATCGCTAACGACTGGCGTTCCCCTGTCGTATCTTGCAGTAATTACCGCACCATAGCCCGGATACTCTTCAAATACACCTGCTGCGGTAAGCTCAAAGGCCATGGTGCCATCGTCGCATTTTAGGATCTGGTTTGTTGCGGTTCCCAAAACAGCCGTGAATGAAACTTCTGGTGGATCGAAGCTGTTATACCACGGAGTTGATGGATCGTTAACAAGCTCCAACGTGCCGCCTTCTTTGTATTCTGCTATATATTTGATACAGCCGGTTTCATCTTGATTTTCATCTTCGATGACATTATCGAGAATTGCGCCATCAAATACGTAAACACCATCACTCGTGGCCTCAATTTCATTTCCTGGTGCTCCTTCGCTGCCCCCCAGCAAAATTTCCTGCCAATTACCAGCCGCAAAATCTGTCGGAGAACTCCACGTGCCGATCCCTGGCTGGGCCTGAACAGAAGCAGTAACACCAACCAACATAAGACAGATCAAAAAAACAAAAGACAACCTTTTCATCATTTTTACCTCCTTAAACTTTGTTTATTATATTAGACTGATAGACCTTAGTTATATTTTTTGTATCGCAAGGGTTCGAGGATTCCAGGGCTCAAGGGTAAATAAAAAATGGTTCTCTCTGATCACTTGGCTCCTTGAACCCTCAAGCCATCGGCAAGCCTATGGTAGTTGACTGAAATCTATATCATCGTCTTCCTCCGCCTTGTCCGCCAGTGCCCATCCCCTGGCCTCCGCCAGTTCCGCCAACTCCAGCGCCTGCGCCGCCACTGCCTGATCCGCCCTCGCCCTGTTCCGAACCACCTGAACCGCCTCCACCTCTGCCCTTGCCCTTTGCTTTTATATTTGAGAAGTCAAGGGCCTCCAGGCGCTTTCCCTGTCTGATAGTATCGGAATATACATCTGCAACGGTTTGGGCTGAGGTATCTCTCGTGTGCTTCATGAATGACTGCCTCATACTGATCATTTTCTTGGCATCATATTGGTTTTTAAGGGCATAGATCGCCATATCCGCAGTCAGCATAGATGGTACTCGCTGCCTTGCCACCTCCTTGACAGTCCTGAATGTTTCCGTGGCAAGGCCTTCGGAATCGTCCCTGGGCGGCTCCCGGACCCTGTACTCCAGCTGGTATACGAGTCGGTCCACATCATTTTCCGTTATGCCGGCCGCAACGCATTCGGCTACCTCTTCCATTATATGGCTTCGTCGGGCCTTGTCCTGCGTAAGTTTGCATGCCTGCTGATAGGCAAGGGCGTACCTCTTCATCACCTTTTCCATGG
Source organism: Desulfobacteraceae bacterium UBA5623 (assembly GCA_002424495.1). Classification (GTDB taxonomy): domain Bacteria; phylum Desulfobacterota; class DSM-4660; order Desulfatiglandales; family Desulfatiglandaceae; genus UBA5623. The sequence continues at coordinate 13,158 of DIKH01000308.1, read as the reverse complement.
CCAGGATAATATTAACCTCATGAACCCGCTTGGCCATGCCTTCGTATGACTTGTTGATGATCGGCTCCACTGGAAGACCTTCCCTTGTTGCCTGCATGATGATTTCTTGCGCACGAATGATATGTTGGTTACTAAAGAGATGTTCCAGCATAACACGAGTCATCCTGACGGCATCCTCGCTCTTGATGCCTGCACGGATCATGTGTCGGGCACCGGCCTTAACCTCAGTCGTGGCCGTGTCCGGCAACCCCTCATCTACTTGATCTGCGAATGACATGGAGGCGCACAAAAAAAAGGCAAGTGCGGCCAAAACGGTTTTTCTCATCTTCTTTCCCACCTAATTCTCTCCTATCGCTTTCTGTTACCATAACGTACAAGCCGCAGAAAGGTTACATCCCAGGGACATATATGCAATTTTCCGATCCAAAATCGTCCTTTTCCGTTATTCTGCATGCCGGGACATAAACATCTCCATCCACTATATAGAAATATTTAAACTCCTTGGAAGATGGAACCCGGACTACCCATGTATCATCATTAATCTTATCCGCCTCATGGAGTTTATAGCCGTCTAAGGAAGAGGCAAAAGATACCTTGTCTGCATCGGCTTCTTTAAGATATATACTGACCATACCATTTTTTTCCTGATAATGATGTCCTCCCCAACATCCTGTCAGGACCAAGAGGAAGACTATATATGCAGACTTCTTCATCTGTTTCCCCTGAGGACCCGTTTAAAAACGGCCCCGCAGCTTTGACGCAAGACCTAAACAGACAGAATCGAATTCTCTCCACCGAAATCATCTTCCTCCCGGTCAGGAAGAGTTGGGTCAGGGAACCTCTGCTGCCCGTCAAGGATATATATAAACCGGTGCTCCCCCTTGGGGACATTTAATGTAATCTCCCAGTAACCGGTATCGCCCACTCTATCCATGGGGCGATTCTGCCAGTTGGTGAAACTCCCGCTGATCTCCGCATGGCTTATATCCGGCCGGTAAATCACAAATCGGTGAATGGTTTGGGGGCTAATCTCGGAGGGAACGGAAAGAATCAATACAAGCAATGCTGCTGCCAGAGCCCCTCCAATGGCAGCGATTGGACGCCATAATGGCATTACAAAACTTTTTTTCAAAGGCAACTTGATCTGAGGGGTCCGCTCCACCACATCAGAGCGGAGAAACTTTTCCTGCTCCAGAAGTTCAACGGTTTGGTCTCTGAATGTCTTGTCACCGTGCACCTTACTGATAAAATCTATTTTGTCATCCAGGCCCAATTCATTGTCCAAAAACATACTGATGATATGATCCATCATCGGCCTCCTTCTTAAATTATCTCTCTTAGCTTAACCCGGGCGCGGTGGACTTTCACCTTGACATTGGCTTCACTGATCCCGGTGATTGAAGAAATCTCCTTGTAAGAAAGATTTGTGCTGATAACGAGGGCAAGGATATCTCTTTCGACCTCTTCAAGCTGACGCATGGCCAAAAGCACACGCCTGTATTCGTCCCGGACCAAGTGCATCTGTTCGTGATCATTACCGGCCTGAATTTCTTCCTCTTCATTAAACGCAATTGTACGCTCCCGCCTTCGATGATTATCCAAAAGTGCGTTCCGTGCTATGGTATAAAGCAAGGATGCGCTTTGAGGCCTATCATTGTAATGCTCAAGATAGCGGGTGAAACTCTCCTGCATGAGATCCCTTGCAAGGTCATAGTCCCCGGTCATTCGCATCAGGTAATTAAACAACTTAGACTTATGTTCCTGGTAGAATTCTCTATATAAATTCATCCTTCCTTTATAACGTACCGCACGTAAAAGGGTTACATTTTTTTAAGCCAGAAAAGCTTTTAGCCGTTAGCTGAAGAATTTCAATATGCTGTGGTGTAATTATAAGAGGATTTTTCGGGTGACAATATCCATGATCCCTTTTGGCAGTATCCGGATATACGGAAGCCCTGTCAGGCACAGGAAATGGATGGTAAACATGGGGTCATCCAGTTCACACCCAAATCCCTTCAAACTGGTTTTCATCGCCGTTAGTTGCCGGACCAATGTCTTCATATCTTGCGTTGACTGAATGCCCCCAATGGGCAATGGGATTTCAGAGAGGATGTTTCCGTCCTTTACAAGCACGACGCCGCCATTCAAATCCAGCATCCTGTTTGCGGCTGCGGCCATATCCTGATCACTACTTCCCAGGATAACAAAATAATTGAACACCCCTATGCTAGTGCCCAGCCCCCCGATATTGCCAAAACCATGCAAGAGGCCCGTAGCGGCTCCTTCACGGCCTATGACGCTTACCTTTATGATCCCCTCTTCAGGCATGGCCTTCACCTCTCCGCCTGTTATCGGGATTTCCTTGTCCATGCGTTTGGTGATAGTCTTATTGATGATCTTGATGACCGGAAAGTTTACTGTGGCCGAGGCGTTATCAGGTGCGGGGATATGGAAATCCTTTGGGAAAAACCTCTTTTCAGGCCAGTAGTCCGGCAGCAGGACTTGCTCTAAAGATTGCGGCGACACTGCCCCTTGGCATAGTCTTCCCGATTGTACAACCACCTTCCCGTTGGCTATCACCGTTTGCGGAAGGCCCTCTTCGAGTCTTTCCATAATCAGAATGTCGGCAATCCGCCCAGGGGCGATACTGCCCAGGACCCTGTCCAGACCGAGATATGTTGCAGGGTTGATGGTGACCATCTGGACGGCCTTGATGGGATCAATGCCAAATTCCGTGGCGCTTTTTATCAGATAGTTTGTGTAGCCATACCGGAGCAGGTCCTCCGGATTCATCAGGTCAACGGTCAGTATGATTCTTGAGGTGTTTAAACGGGGATTATCCGTGATCAAGCTGCTCAATTGATCGAGATCCCTCCTCACAGACCCGTGGCGCAACATCACATACAGACCAAGCTCCAATTTCTCTTTGGCCTCTTTTGCAGTTATGGATTCATGGCAGGAAGTGATGCCTGCGGATGTCAGCGCGTTGATTTCATGATTTTTGCATCCTGTCAGATGTCCCTCGACCAATAGACCGTGATCAAGGGCAAAACGGATTTTCTCCAGAATTGTGGCGTCCAGGGCCATTATTCTGGGCCACGGGGTAATTTCCCCCAGGGCCAAGACGCGCGGATGGTCTGAATACCTTTTCATATCGGAAAGCGGGACATAATCAATGCCCTCTATTTCCGGATAGGGTGGGAGTGAAGAAGGCAAACTTATGAAAAATTTTATGGGGAGGTCTTCTGTGACCCTCAGCATGTAGTCAATGCCTTTTGACCCGAGCACCTCGGCAATAATCAGTTCCGTCAAAAGCGTAGTGGTTCCCATGGACAGCACTTGTTCACCAAATGCCCGCGGACTGTTAAGAAAATCCGTATGACAGTGGGCCTCCACATAACCGGGAAGGATATAAGAACCTTTACAATCAATAAGTTCCGTATCCTTTCCGACCATGTCCGTGTTGGGGCCCACATAGGCGATACCGCCCTTGCCGATGGCAACGCCACGATTGGTCAGGACTTCACCGGTGAAGACGTTTACTATCCGACCGTTTGCCAGGTACAAGTCGGCATCTTTCTTTCCTAGGGCAATGGAAATAAGTGATTCACGATCCAAAAAAAATTGTGCTTTCATGGATTCCTCTCATGGAGATCATTTTCAAACTCATGTATATCCGTTAACGCCAATTTTGCACAAACCCTGTGTCAGGATCAAATCTTAATTTTGTGACAGTTTTTCCTCAATCGCCAATAACTAACCGCTAAGTGCTTTTTTTGGGCTGATCAAAAGCCTCCAAGAACTTTATTGACATGTGAGTTCCTGTTATATAATATGACGTCATATTCATATTTCGCCAAAAGTCCTACCTCTGGAGGTCATGCAATGGAAAACGAAAAACTTTCAAGGCGAGAAAGAGAAAAGCTGAGACAGCGGCAGGAAATGCTTGCCGCCGCCCTCAGACTTTTCTCGGAAAAGGGTTTTCACAACGTCTCCATGCAGGAGATTGCCGAAAAGGCAGAATTCGCCATTGGAACCCTGTATAAGTTCTTCAAAAATAAAGAAGACCTGTACAAGGTCCTTATCCTGGAGCGGGCCGATGTGTTTCATGTTTCCCTCGCCGCGGCATTAGAAAACGCGGATGACGAGATTGAGAAACTGCGCAATTATGTCAAGGCCAAAGGTGAGCTTTTCCGTGAGAATGTTTCCTTTATCCGTATCTATTTCGCTGAGACCAGGGGGGCCAGTTTCAATATAATGGCCGGCCTTGATAATGAGATCCGCAAACGATATGGCCAATTTCTGAATACCCTGGCCTCGGTATTTGAAAACGGGATAAAACAGAAGAAGTTTAAAAAGATCGCAAAGCCCTATTACCTGGCAGTCGCCCTTGACAGTATCTGCAACGGCTTTCTTTTTCTTTGGGTCGAAGATCCTGAATTCAATGCCTATCCGGAAGATCCTGACACGATTTTAAACATCTTCTTTAAAGGGCTGATAGATCCTATATAATCCTTTTATTGCTGTTTTAATTAATTTATTTTGATGTGGAGATCCCCATGAAACAAAGATTAACTGTCAAACCTAAACCTGGCATTGTCTTAACGGCTTTGCTGTTTGGCCTCCTGCTTTGCGGTTGCGACCGATCTCATCAACCTCCTCCCTTTCCTGCCCCTGAAGTGGCCGTGGTTAAAGTTGCCTTGCAACAGGTTGAGCTGACCACTGAACTGCCTGGCCGAACATCCGCCTTTCGCATCGCTGAGATACGGCCCCAGGTGAGTGGTATTATACAGAAACGCCTTTTTACAGAAGGCGCCGATGTCAAGGCCGGAGACACCCTCTACCAGATTGATCCGGCCCCTTTTCAGGCTGCGCTGGACAATGCAAAGGCCGCCCTCGGGAGGGCTGAAGCCGGCCTGCCTGCCATCCGTCTGAGGACCATCCGCTATAATGAGTTGCTTTCCGACAAGGCGGTCAGCCAGCAGGAATGCGATGATGCCGCCGCGGCCTTAAGGCAGGCTGAGGCAGACATAGAGTACTGGAAGGCGGCTGTTCAGACTTCGGAGATCAATCTGGGTTACAGCCGTATCATTGCACCCATCTCAGGCCGTATCGGCATATCCGGCGTAACCGACGGTGCCCTGGCGGCCGCGTATCAGCCAGTGGCCCTGACCACCATTCAACAGTTAAATCCGATTTATGTGGATGTAACCCAGTCCACCACAGAACTCCAACGTCTGAAGCGCAGGTTAAATGACGGCAGACTGAATCAAAACGGAGAAAACCACAACGAAGCCAAAATCATCCTGGAAGACGGCATGCCGTATGCCTCGGAAGGGAAACTTCAATTTCGCGATGTCACCGTGGACCCATCAACCGGCACTGTTATTCTGCGAATTATCGTCCCCAATCCTGATGGTACTTTATTGCCGGGAATGTTCGTAAGGGCGATAGTCAAGGAAGGCATAAACGATAAGGCGATCCTAATCCCTCAGCAGGCCGTGACACGCGACCCCAAGGGTAACCCCCTTGCGCTTATCGCGGAGGCGGAGGGCAAAATCGGGCAGCGTATGCTCACGCTTGATCGCGCCATAGGGGATAAATGGCTTGTATCATCAGGGCTTCAGCCAGGCGATCAAGTGATCGTCGAGGGAATGCAAAGACTGAGGCCCGGAGTCAGCGTGAAGGTGGTGCCCTTCGAGGCAGGCTCAGATAAAAAAGGCTCACCGGAAATGCCGCCCGGCAGCCCGCAAAGCAAATAAACGGAGGGGCATCATGTTGTCAAAATTCTTTCTGGATCGCCCCGTCTTTGCGTGGGTCATCGCCATTATCATAATGGTGGCCGGGGGTCTTTCTATTTATAACCTGCCCATATCGCAATATCCCCCGATAGCGCCCCCGTCCATCGCGGTTGATTCCTTTTATCCGGGTGCCTCGGCTGAGACGGTTGAAAACAGTGTAACACAGATTATTGAACAGAAGATGACCGGCTTTGATAAGCTGCTGTATCTTTTCGCCACCAGTGATTCCGCCGGGGCCTCCCGGGTTGAGCTCACATTTGCCCCTGGGACTGATCCTGACCTGGCGTGGTCCGAGGTCCAGAACAAGCTACAGCTCGCTATGGCGAGCCTTCCTCAGGTTGTTCAGCGCCAGGGAGTCAAGGTAAGCAAATCCACCAAGAACTGGCTGATAATAGTGGGTCTGATCTCGGAAGACGGCAGCATGGACGGTAATGACCTGAGGGACTACGCCCAATCCAACCTTGAAAAGGTGCTGTCGCGTGTGCCAGGTGTGGGCGAGGTGCAAAACTTCGGATCTCAATATGCCATGCGGGTTTGGCTCGATCCTGACAAACTGACCGATTATAATCTGACAGTAGAAGATGTTTCCATGGCCCTGCGGGCTTATAACGTAGAGGTTTCCGCAGGTCAGTTCGGCGGTGTGCCGGCAGTGGAAGGTCAGCGCCTGAATGCCGCCATAATTGTCCAGAACCTGCTCCAGACCCCGGAAGAGTTCGCGACCATCCCCATCCGCATCAACCCGGACGGCTCCATCGTGCATATTCGTGATGTCGGACGCACGGAATTGGGAACGGAATTCTATGATCTCAACACCCATTTTAACGGCAAGCCCGCATCAGCCCTTGCCATTAGGCAGACCCCTGGCGCCAATGCACTGGATACGGCCAAGGCCGTCAAGACAAAACTGGAAGAGATGAGCAGATATTTCCCCACGGGCATGAAGGTTGTTTATCCTTATGACACCACCCCATTTACAAAGGTGGCGATCGGCGAGGTGGTCAAGACCCTTTTTGAGGCGATCCTGCTGGTGTTTCTGATCATATATCTTTTTCTTGGAAACATCCGGGCGACCCTGATTCCTACCATCGCGGTGCCGGTTGTGCTCTTGGGGACATTTGCGGTGCTGGGGCTTTTCGGATTTTCCATCAACATGCNNCATGCTGACCATGTTCGCCATGGTATTGGCCATAGGTCTTTTGGTGGACGATGCCATTGTGGTAGTGGAAAACGTAGAGCGTATCATCACTGAAGAGGGTCTTTCTCCAAGGGAGGCGACCGCCAAGTCCATGGAACAGATCACAAGCGCGCTTATCGGAATCGGGCTGGTGCTGTCCGCGGTGTTCGGTCCGATGGCGTTTTTTGTCGGTTCAACCGGCGTCATCTACCGCCAGTTTTCCATAACCGTAATCGCCTCCATGCTCCTGTCCGTGGTAGTAGCCCTGATCCTGACCCCGGTCCTGTGCGCATCCCTCATAAAATCAGTTAAGGCGGGACACAGACCTTCTGACAATACAATCTTTTTCCTTCGGCCCTTCTTCATTTGGTTCGATCGCACCTTTTTTCGCATAAGAGATGGTTATGTCAACATGGTGGGCCGATCCTTTTCCAAAAAACTGCGCTATGTGGTTATCTTCCTGTTGATCGTAGGGATAACGGGATTTTTGTTTCACCGGATGCCAACCGGCTATATCCCGGACGAGGACCAGGGGATACTGCTCGTCCAGGCCATACTGCCCCCCAACGCCACCATTGAACAGACGGAAGAGGTCATGGTCAAGATAAGGGAGTATCTTTTAGTGACCGAGAAAGATGCGGTAAAATCCTGCCTGACGGTTTCAGGCATGAGCCTTGGGAGCAGAGGGCAGAACGTGGGTGTGGTATTTGGGCACTTGAAGGACTGGAAGCTCAGGAACAGGCCTGATCTCAGGGTCACTGCGGTGGCGGGCAGGGCCATGGGCTATTTTTCCCAAATCCGAAACGCAATGGTCTTTGCCTTCCCTCCACCCCCGGTCGTAGAGCTGGGTAATGCCAAGGGCATTGATTTTCAGTTGCAGGACAGAGGCAGCCTGGGTCACCAGACATTAATGGCGGCCCGCAACCAGCTCCTGGGCATGGCGGCCCGGGACCCGAGACTTATCGCCGTCCGCCCCAATGGCCTTGAGGATGTGCCGGAATACCGGATAGATGTGGATTGGGAAAAGGCAGGGGCCTTGGGTATCCCCATCACCTCCATCCACAACACCATATCGGCGGCATTCGGCAGCGCCTATGTCAATGATTTCATACAGGCCGGACGTGTCAAGAGGGTGTATGTGCAGGCCGACGCCCCCTTTCGGATGCTGCCAAAGGATCTTGAAAAACTCTACGTACGCAATACCGAAGGAAAAATGGCCCCATTTTCCTCCTTTGCGTCAGGCAGGTGGACATCCGGTTCCCCCAGGCTTGAACGTTACAACGGCTTTCCGTCCATGAATATCTGGGGCGAGCCTGCGCCGGGGAGGAGCACGGGTGAGGCCATGCAGGCCATGGAAGAAATCGCCGCAAAGCTGCCCCAGGGGATCGGCTTTGACTGGACCGGACTCTCCTACCAGGAGAGGATGGCAGGCGCCCAGGCATACATATTATATGCATTTTCCATACTCGTAATATTCCTGTGTGTGGCGGCCCTGTATGAGAGCTGGACCATACCTTTTGTCAACATGCTGATGCTGCCCCTGGGGGTCATAGGGGGGGTGCTTGCCTCATCATTGCGGGGCCTTCCCAATGACGTATACTTCCAGATAGGGTTGCTGACCGTTCTGGGTCTTACCACCAAAAACGCCATCCTGATTATCCAGTTCGCCCAGGCCAAGATCAAGGAAGGGATGGGCCTGATAGAGGCCACGATGGAGGGGGCAAGACTGAGGCTAAGACCGATAGTGATGACCTCTATGGCATTCGGTTTCGGCGTCCTGCCGCTTGCAATCGCCAACAGCGCTGGCGCTGGAGCACAAAAGGCCATAGGCACATGCGTGCTAGGTGGCATGCTGACCGCGACTTTTCTTACGATCTTCTTTATTCCCCTATTCTTTGTGGCGGTGGTTCAATTAGTTGGAAGAAAGGAAGCCTCACCGATTGAAGAGGCCACATCAAAGGCCCTTAATCCACCGGAGGAGCAGTAATATGATACTCAGATTGTCTACATTTCTCACCATGGTCCTTGTCATTACCAGTTGCACACTGGCCCCTGAATATACAAGACCCAATGCACCTGTTTCCGCCGACTGGCCGACAGGACCTGCTTACAAAGACATCAAATCCGCACCAGGTGCCCCTGCCGCCGCAAACATGCAGTGGCGTGAGTTCTTTGCCGATGAGAACCTTCAAAAACTCATTGAAACCGCCTTGAGCAATAACCGTGACCTTCGTGTGGCGGCCTTAAATGTGGAAAGGGCGCGCGCATTATACGGCATCAGTCGTGCGGAACTCCTGCCGACAGTAAACGTGATAGGCGCCGGAAGCAAACAACGTGAGTCGGCAGATATTTCAGAGCCCGGTGTGCCAAGGACCACGGAACACTACAGCGTTGATCTTGGTATTGTCTCCTGGGAGATTGACTTCTTTGGACGAATCCGCAGCCTTAAAGACCGGGCCCTAAATGAATACCTTGCCACTGAGCAGGGTCTGAGAAGCGCACAGATCCTGCTGGTATCCTCAGTAGCCAGCGGCTATCTGAGTCTTGCAGCGGACCGGGACCTCCTGAAACTCGCACAATCCACACTTGAGACCCAGCAGGCCGCCTATAATCTGATGAAGCGGCGTTATGATGTAGGGATCACAAATGAGCTGGATCTCCGCCGGGTACAAACCCAAGTGGATACAGCCAGGGCGGATATCGCCCGCTACAGGAAGCAGATGGCAAGGGATGAAAACGCTTTAAATCTTCTACTGGGTTCATCAGAGCCTACAGACCTATTGCCTGCCGATCTGGACGGAATAATTCCTCCAAAAGAGCCGGCAGCAGGCACACCCTCCGAGGTCTTACTCAGCAGGCCTGACATACTTCAGGCGGAAAACCTGCTCAAGGCGGCAAACGCCAGCATAGGCGCGGCCCGAGCGGTCTTTTTCCCCAGTATTTCACTGACCACAGCGATTGGGACAGCAAGTGATGATCTGTCCAGACTGTTTGAATCAGGTACTGGCGCGTGGAGTTACTCAGCACGGGCGGTTATGCCGATCTTTGATGCACGCACATGGTCTGCATTAAAGGCAACCAAGGCGGAAAGGGAACTTGTCCTGGCACAATACGAAAAGGCGATACAGACCGCATTCAAGGAAGTGGCCGACGCCCTTGCGGTTAGAGGCACGGTGGAGGACTATCTGTCTGCGCAGCAGTCCCTGGTAAACGCCCTGTCGGAAACCCATCGCCTTTCCAATGCGAGATATACAAAGGGGATTGACAGCTACCTTAGTGTCCTGGATGCACAACGGACCCTCTATACGGCACAACAGGGTCTTGTCGCCATCCGCCTCACAAGGCTGACCAATCTGGTGAGACTATATGCGGTCCTGGGCGGAGGCGCCTAAAGGGGCAGACAACCTTCTAACATAGAACCATCTTTGACGAATGTTATTTAGCATGATTTGTGAGCGATAAACGGTGTGTCCATGTCATCAAAAAAAAGAAAAGCATATGACAAATCATTCAAACGGGAAACCGTCCGCCTGGTAATCAAGGATGGCCGAAAGGCCATGGCGTTGAGCATAACCAATCAGTTACTTTTCTTTCCCCGGAAAGCCTACACCTTCTGAAGGAATAACCCTTCACGTTGTTCATGCTTACCCGCAATAAATTCAATTTCTTCTTAAATATCAGGGTAATAAATAAAGCTGAATATTTGGCACAGTAATTGCTGGACAGGAAAAGCTTAAACGCCGGAACCTTTTTTCATTACGTTTAAGTTTGGTCAATGTGAAGCCGACGTCCGGCTGTTAGAAATTTTATTGTTCATTATTAATCTTAAGTCCGGATGGGAGATTATGTCAGTTAACACCGTATATACTCTCAAAGTTCGAAGCCTGCTCTTTTTTGTATTTATGATAGTTGTCAGTATTTCAATTCCCTCCTATGCGATGGATGTTTCACTATCATGGAATAACTCATATGGGGCCACCGGGTACAAAGTCTATTATGAGACTCTTTCTTCTGCGCCGGGTTCACCCTACACTGGAACAGGTGCCATTCAGGGCAACTCACCCGTTGACGCAAAAAACAATAACCAGTGTGTCCTTAGTGGGTTATCCTATGGAAGCTATCGTTTTGCGGTTACGGCCTATAACACTTATGGCGAAAGCGATTATTCCGACGAGGTTGTGTTGTCTGCGGATATGAAGACCGCGGCTTTGCCGTTCAGCGAGGATTTTGAGAGCGGGACCCTTGCAGCTTGCTGGGAGGTCCACTCCACCGGGGCAGGGAGGATCCGCGTGAGCCCATCGGACGATTTGATATCGGGAAAATACCATCTGACAATGGACAGCCCATATGACAGGACTTACTCGCTCAATGAACTGATTCTGACCATAGACCTGAATGGCAGGTCCGGCGTAATTCTCCAATTTCAGCACAAAGAATACAGGGATGAAAATCATGTGATGCCCGCTTCTTTTACCGGTAGCAGCAACAGCGATGGCGTGGCCATCAGCGCAGATGGCACCACATGGTATAAAATAAAGGGCCTGACCAGCACCGATGGAATCACCTCCGGAGGTTCAACTTTTCAGGTGGACCTTGATGCCGCGGTCGCTGCGGCGAGCATCTCTTACAATCGAACATTTAAAATCAAATTTCAGCAGTATGACAATTATTCTATCGCCATCGACGGTTTCGCATTCGATAACATTTATATAGACTAGGCGTCGGTGAGCAGTAAGCGGTGAACTGTGAGCGGTGAGCGGTTTGCGGCCCACTGCTCACTAATTACTGCTAACTGCTAACTGCTAACAGCTCACCTCTTACAGCTTACCGTTCACAGCTCACCATATGCTCCATTTCAACCACAGTTCCGGGTCTTAACGTATTTCCATAAGGAATGATTCTTCTGTCCCTTGCTTTCATCGGACTTGGCATTTGAATTTCAACTAAATGGGCCAAATATGGCTTGTAAAAGGAAATTATTACTTGGTATATATGGTCTATGACCGAATATTCAGGAAAAAGACTCGATGGAATAGATGCTGGAAAAGGCATAGCCATAATGATGGTTGTCTATCATCACATTGTTTCCGGAGGACCATATTTAATAACAAACGAACCCTTTTATTTTATCTACACGATAATTCGTTTGGTGGATGTAAGTTTTTTTTACCTGCTCGCAGGCATGACCTTTTCCGTTTCATGCAGAAGAATAAAAGGCTCAAACTATCCTGAGCTGTTCAAGTTTATTGGAGCCAAGGTGCAGAGATTGCTCCCAGCCTATTTCACTCTGGTTTTCATTTTGACAGGATTGGTTTTTATTTTTGGCTACTTACTCAATAAAGAGAGCACCGGCGTAACAGAAATCCTGAATTATATATTGTACCCAAAGAAGGCTCAGGTCTGGTACCTCTATTTTGTGCATTTGCTGATACTATATTATATTGTTTTCGCATTGTTGCTTAACTTAATTAAAAACAGAATACTGGTCATATGCCTTTCCTTGGGGGTATTTTTCATGCCTGATACTGAGTTTTTGAATTTAAACACCTTCAGGTATAATTACATTTTTTTCTTGCTTGGGGTCCTAGCGATTGAGTATTACCAAATCTTTATCAAATATTTAAACAATTACTATTTTATCATCGTAACATGTGCCATATCCTCAATAGCCATATATTGCAATTCTCCGTTTATCATAAGCGTTAGCGGTGTCCTGGCACTCTGCTATCTGGCCTTTTTTACAAAATTAAATAGATTACAGTTCTTAAGGGCAGTTGGGGAATGCAGCTTCAGCATCTATTTGTTTAATCTTTTTTTTATCGTCGCGATAAAATTGCTGGCGGTGGAGGTATTACATTTTGATATCAACTCGATAGCTGTATTTTCTCCTGCAATGTTTTTGTGTGGCTTGCTGGGGCCATTTATTTTTAAAAAGTATGTTTTTTCTAAGAACAAATCCCTGGATAAGTATTTTTAGTCAGTAATTTCCGGTTAAGTATTTGCATAGGTTGAATTTGTTGAAGGAATTATGTTGCTGTCAAATTCAGAATCAAGAGAGTGATTTTCAGCATCAAGCATTTCATTTTGAATTTTTATGCGGAGCTCGCGAACTCTTTTGATGGAAACTTTCTCGTTATGCTGTTCACGGCAATAAATGGCGGTAGTGTCAATTTAATTGTGTAA
>DIKH01000193.1:2143-6623 GCA_002424495.1 Desulfobacteraceae bacterium UBA5623 | reverse complement strand
TGCATCAAAATCACTTGATTCTTCCGGGGTATTATAGGAGATGTGATCTACTCCCATCTGATAAACTCCTGTGATGGAATGTTCGATCGTGACATTTTATTTTGGCCGAGGCCATTACATTCCGCAAGGGCAAAAATTGGCCAGGCCCAAAAGACGCGCCGGGCCTGCAATTGTAACCCCAAAAAATATGGTGGGTTTTGCCGTCCGAAACGCCCCGATTGTATCATTGACCAATGTCGTTCCTGTGACCAGGGCAATATCACACCACTTTAAATTTGCCTCTGTCTGCTCAGGCGGATCAATCATAACACCGAACTTTTGTTTGCCGATATTTTCTTCGTCCAGATCCGTTACCCTGATATCGAATTCCCTGCCAAGGGCCTCAACCATCCTCGGCTGCAGCCCCACCATGGCCACCCTGGGGTTTCCGAACTCCTTTTTTATGTAACTTACCAGTTCCTGGGAGCAGATAACCGGGCCCTTGTCTTTACAGTGGACGGTCCTCTCAACCAGCCCGAGATGCCTCATCACTGCATTAATGGTAGCGACAAGTATGGCGCGCCGGAAATTGTTGGAAAGATCCATTTCAATAATCTGAGCAAGACTGCCCTTGAAGTTGCCGAACATGTCAGTAAATGCCTGGCCCTTCGAGCCCTTGAATTCCGCCTCCATCAGGCGTTCTTTTCCCTTGTGGAGGGGATAATCCCGCTCTTCCGGGTTTCCTATCGCCTCTTCAGGGGTAAGGGTCCTGGCGGCAATGCTCACTTCTTCAAGACCCAGGACCCTTTTTTCGATAATTTCAGAAAATTTATCTCTTATAATATTATACATCTTTGTCCACTTGAATTTGTAACAGCTTAAATAATCCTTATCCATTTCAGTTTTAGTGTCAAGTAGACTTCACTGCCCTTTTGCAATCCCATATCATTAAACGCCTCAGGAGTGAGTTCGGCAAGAAAAATGTTTTTTCCAGCCTTGACCCTGAATCTGGTCAGAAACTGCGATGTCAGGATATCGGTAATAACACCCTTGAATCTGTTTAAAGCAGGCCCCGGCGGCCTTTGCTTCGATACAAAAATATGCGCCGGAAAGATGACTACTTTTTTAACATTATCCCCTTCGTGGGCCGCCACAATGTTCATACCGCCGCAACTGGCCTTGATCAATCCCTCCCGCAATGTTCTCCATCCATCGCAATCAAGCACATTGGGCGCCCCCAGAAAATCGGAAACCCTTTGGTTTTCCGGATAAAAAAATACCTCTTGAGGAAGGCCGACCTGTTCCAATCTTCCATCACAGATGATTCCTATCCTGTCCGCCATTTCCCTGGCCTCCAACAGATTGTGCGTGACATAGACGGTTGTGATCCCCAATTGCTTTTGTATCCGGCGAAGTTCCATCATCAGATACCTGGAGGTCCTGAAGTCCAGGCTGCTGAAGGGTTCGTCAAGTAACAGTACCTCTGGCGAAGGGGCCAGGGCGCGCGCCAGGGCAACCCTCTGCTTCTCTCCTCCGCTCAGATCCCTGAGATAGCGGTTAGACAGATGCGTCATATTCATCAGCCGCAGCAACTCATCCACACGGCCGGTTATTTCTCCAGGGGAAAACCCTTGAACCCTCAGGCCATAGGCGATATTTGATCTTATATCGAGATGTGGAAACAGGGCTAAGCCCTGAAAGAGATATCCCGCCTTCCTTTGACGCGCAGGAAGCCTGTCCACAGGCCTGCCGTCAAATGATATCCCGCCCCTGTAAGCGGTCAGACCGGCAATGATATTTAGAAGGGTGGTCTTTCCTGCGCCGGTTGGTCCCAAAAGCACCAACAATTCCCCATTTTTCACGGTCAGGCTTATGTCCCGGCAGACAAAGTTATTGATCGCCTTCAAAACGATTTCAGGCATCTTATCTCCACCTTCCGGTCAGCTTACGCTCGGCAAAGATAAAGAACCTTTCAAAGGACAGGCACATCACCGCGAGGACCATCAGGCAAACAATGACGATATCCAAGCGGATCAGGCTTTCCGCCTTCATCAGCAGGGCTCCTATACCAGTGGGAATAGCCACCATCTCTGCGGCTATGATCACCCTCCAGGCCATGCCAGCCTCCAGCCTAAGCCCCGTGAATATATTGGGCAGGGCCAGGGGCAGGGCCACGGTAAATAAGATCTTGCCTTCAGAAGCGCCCAGTGTTCTTGCCACATTAATAAGGTTGGGATCAACAGTCCTGATGCCGGTAACGGTATTGTAGAGCACAGGGAAAAATGAGCAGATAAAGATTATGATGATTGGAAGCATCTCTCCTATACCCACCCAGAGCATCAAGACCGGAAGCCACCCCAGGGCGGGGATGGGGTAGAGCAGACTGAATATCGGGTGTAGCGCCTTGTTGATGCACTGCCTGTATCCCATTAATATGCCCATTATCAGTCCTGCGGCAGAACCTGCGGAAAAGCCTGCAAGGACCCTGACAAGGCTTGTGGCAAAATTTTCCGGCAACACCCCGCTGACTGTCAAATGCCAGAACTCCCGGATCACCAGGGTAAAGGGAGGGAAAAAGACATTGCCGGGAAAGCCCCCTGACCGGGCGGCAATCTCCCAAAGACCCAAAAATACTATTACCGGCAACATGCCTGAACCGAATCTCAGCCAATTCAGCCTATTCATTGTTCAAAAACCTCAGATCCAAAATCTCTTCGGCCTTAAAGCGCTTGATGGAGCCCAATTTGGCCATGTAATCTATACATTGCTGAACCTGAAGGGTATCAACATCTGTAGAAGACTGTAACCGGGAAGTAATGGACTTTAAAATGACATTGGGGGTTATATTCATATCCGATACGTCTTTTTCCAGATCAATCGGAAAGACCTTTTGCCCGCTGATGGTCAATTCCTGAGCGCAAATCCCGGCCGCCTCTTGTGGGTGTTGATGGATATATTCAATCCCCTTTGCTGTTACATCTACAAGTGTTTCGACGATCTCTGGGTGATCATTAATAAGCCCTTCTTTTACAACAGTATCTTTTCAACCAGAAGACCAATGACACAGATGATTATAATGCACACCAGCGCGGCCTCAAAATCCAGGGACCATCGGGCCTGAATCAGGCAATAACCAAGCCCTAAGGATACCCCTACTATCATTTCAGCGGCGATAAGCACCCTCCATCCATTGGCAAACCCAATGCGAAGCCCGTTGATGATCGAGATCAGCGATGCAGGCAAAAGGACTTTAAAAAAAATTTTCCACCCCCTTAAACCGATCATCCGCGCCACATTGATATAGATCCTGGGCACGGCCATGATCCCTCCGGTAGTGCTGATAACAATCGGCGGCAGAGCCGTGATAAAAATCATAAATATGGTGGTTATCTCTCCTATGCCGAACATAAGGATGGCAATGGGTATCCATGCGAGCCCCGGAATTAACTGTAAGACGTAGACCGCCGGCATGAAGAGCCGGTGCATTATGCGATGGGCGCCCAGGAGCATGCCGATAAAAAGGCCCGTAATAGCCGCTATGCAATAGGCAACAGCCCACCGTGACAAGCTCATCAACACATGCTCTCCACCGGAATGATGACCAAGATCAGGCCATTTCTCCATTGCGTTGCACATATTCTCTACAAATCTGTGGCTAATATTCTTTTAATATACAAAATTGTAGGATATAGATTCACTATTATTCTTGTTTTACAGCCTGGCGCCATAACCAAAATCCGCACTTCAATAAAAAGTGTTCCGGGGTTTGTAACTTACAACAAATTGGAATTAAAAGAGATCCTATCAGAAGAAGGAACGTAACCATGTTTTGTTCAGACATAGCTTCGCTGCAACGGCACGCCCGTTGCTTATGTCAATATCAAATCACAAATTTTCTAACACGGAGGGACACAGACATGAACGCGGGAGACACAGCATTTGTATTGATATCGGCGGCGCTGGTGATGTTGATGACACCCGGGCTTGCCCTTTTTTATGGCGGAATGACGCGGAGCAAGAACGTCCTGGGAACAATAATGCAGAGTTTTATAATTCTTGGAATTATCACTATTGAATGGGTGCTTTGGGGCTATTCCATGTCATTCGGTCCGGATCTTGGTGGCGTTATCGGGGGACTTAACTGGTTTGGCCTCAATTCAGTGGGGATGGAACCCAATACAGATTATTGCGCCACCATCCCTCATCTTGCCTTTATGATATTTCAATGCATGTTTGCAATAATTACACCGGCGCTGATTACAGGGGCCTTTGCTGAGCGGATGAAATTCAGTGCCTTTCTCCTGTTTACAATTCTCTGGGCCACTTTAGTCTACAACCCCTTATGTCACTGGGTATGGGGTGTGGGCGGATGGATCAGGTCCCTGGGCGCACTGGATTTTGCAGGGGGCACTGTAGTCCATGTCAGCTCCGGTGTTTCAGCACTGGCAGCCGCCATTATGTTAGGTAAGCGCCTTGGTTACGGAAGCACTGCCTATATCCC
>DIKH01000193.1:0-2076 GCA_002424495.1 Desulfobacteraceae bacterium UBA5623 | reverse complement strand
CTTGCTGCGAGCGCATTTGTAGTAACCCACATAGCCTCTGCTGCTGCTGCGCTTTCCTGGACTATTATTGAGTGGATACACAGGAAAAAGCCCACCACCCTGGGGGCCGCAAGCGGCGCTGTGGCAGGCCTTGTCGCCATTACTCCCGGCTCCGGATTTGTGGGGCCTGTCTCTGCAATCATAATTGGGGCAATGGCCGGTCTTATATGCTACGGCGGAGTTTTGATAAAATCCAGATTGGGCTATGATGATTCCCTGGATGTGGTTGGTGTCCATGGACTGGGGGGCACCTGGGGGGCGCTTGCAACAGGGCTTTTTGCCAGTAAAAGCATTAATCCCGCCGGCGCTGACGGGCTCTTTTTCGGCAATCCCGGACAACTCTGGGTACAATTTGTATCTGTTATTGTAACAATGGCCTTTGTCTTCATTATGACATTTATTATCCTCAAGCTTCTTGATATAGTCACAGGACTGAGAATAACAGAGGAAGAGGAGATCAGGGGTATGGATGAAAGTCTGCACAATGAGAGCGGATATAGTTTTTAGCTTAGCGGCCAATAGCAGAAAGGAGATCGAATTATGAAAAAGATAGAAGCAATTATCAAGCCCTTTAAACTGGACGATGTAAAAGATGGCCTTTCAAATATTGGGGTAAGGGGACTGTCTGTTACAGAGATCAAGGGGTTTGGACGTCAGAGGGGACACAAGGAGGTTTACAGGGGTGCAGAGTATCAGGTGGATTTTGTCTCAAAGCTCAAGATCGAGGTAGTGGTGGAATCGGATCTTGCGGCAGAGGCGGTAAAGACCATACAGGAAAAGGCCTACACCGGCCAGATCGGCGACGGGAAGATCTTCATAATACCTGTTGAAGACGTTATCCGCATCCGGACTGGAGAACGAGGTAAATCCGCCCTGTAGGTTACTTATGAAAAAATCTGCTTTTGAAGAGCTGAAAGAGGCCAAGGGATCGCTTGTCAGGCGGTTTGCTGATAACAGGCTGACGGATGATTTTCAGACTTCCCATACTGAGATCATGGACCAGTATTTCAGAAAAACCCTTGAGGAAAGCAAGAGCGGCCAGGCACTGTTTGCCCGGAAGCATCCTTTTGCGTTTGTGGCGGTTGGCGGATACGGCAGAAAAGAGCTTTGTCTTCATTCCGACCTTGATATCATGATCCTCTTCAGATCAAGGATTCCTGACAGGGCCAAGGGCCTTACAGAGGAGATATTTTTCCCGCTCTGGGACCTGGGTCTTGACATAGGTTACGGCATACGCAGCATCAAAGACTGTATTTCCCTTTCATTGGATGATTTCGAGGCCATGACTTCAATGATGGATTCCCGCTTTGTCTGCGGTGACTCAACTATTTATCTCACACTGATGGAGAGTATCCGGAAAAAGGTCATTGCAAAAAGGGGCAAGCCCTTTGGCATCTGGCTGGAAGATCGGGATAGAATCCGGATGGAGGAATTCGGAGATGCAAGCTACATGCTTGAACCGCATCTAAAGGAAGGTATAGGGGGTCTGAGGGATTACCACCATATACTCTGGCTTGCCAGGGCCTTTTTCAATCTGGGAGTCCCCAGGGACCTGGAGTATTATGGCTGGCTATCCCACAAGGAGTACCAGGAATTAAGAGACAATCTCAGCTTTATCTGGCTGGTCAGAAACCACCTCCATCTTCTTTCCGGCAGGAGAAATGACCGGCTACACTTTGATTATCAGGACAAGATCGCTGAAAAGACCGGATTCAGAGCCAAGGGAGACTTCCTTGCCGTGGAGCAGTTTCTGGGCAGGCTCCACTCCTCGATGTCAGCGATAAAATCCATTCGCCGCTCATTCATCAACACCCATCTGACCAAGAGGGGAACGGTTAGAAAATCAGACATGCCGGTTAAGGTTTCAAAGGGGCTCCATGTCTATCAGGAAGAGATCTATTTTGATTCTTCTACAGTAATCCTTTCCGATCCCCATATCCTGATGGATATCTTTGAAAGGTGTTCTGTTTCCGGCCTTAGACCATCATTGGAATCGCAAAGGCTTGTCCGTGAATTTACATATCTTATTGATGAGGA